>DATMHK010000070.1:0-9402 GCA_035554995.1 Gemmatimonadaceae bacterium | reverse complement strand
CCAACGCGCGCTACGTGATCCAGCGCGGCTAATACGAGTATGCCACGCACACCAACGAGCGCACGGCGGCGAGCTACTTCGCGCACAACTTCGTTCCGCTAGTCGAGGCGGGGCTGGTCGATTTCATCGAAGGGGACCGGGAGATCGTGGCCGGCATTCGCGGCATTCCAACGCCCGGCCATACCCCATACCATCAGGGGCTTCTCATCGAATCGGACGGCGAAAAGGCGTTCTACATCGCCGACCTCGCCCCGACCACGGCGCATTTACCACTGGCCTGGATCATGGGGTACGACGTCGAGCCGCTCGTGACGCTCGAGACGAAGCGTCGGATTCTCAAACGAGCAGTCGACGAGCGGTGGCTCGTTGTATTCGAGCATGACGCATCTACGCCATGGTCGCGTTTGGCGCATGACGGCAAGAGCTACGCGCTGTCGGGCACCGGCTGAATAGGGACGGCTTGCGGAAGTAGGGATTTGACGCACCGTGGCGCGGGATAACGCTATTGCCGTCGATGTGGTATTCTGGAACATGATGCGAACATGATGCGACGACTGCGCGGATTTCTGGGAACGATGGCCGTTTGGGCCGTCGCCGTGGTGGCGCTTGGCCTTGCGAGCACCACCATTCTGTGGGGCATCGGTCTCCTCCCACGCTTCGTGTTCCACTGGCTTCCGTGGGCGACAACTGGCGCTACGATGGGGCTCGCCTTTGCCACCGCCATAGTCCTCGGCGAACGCCGGAAAACCATCGACGGGCTTTCGCCGCGCCGGTTAGCCGCGTGGGGATTCTTGGCTGGAGCTACGGTGCCATTCGGCGTTGTCGCCGTCGATAGGTGGGGATGGCACGCGCCCGGACTCAGACTGTGGAGTGCAGTTTTGTGGTCTGGCATCTTCGGCGTCACCAGTGCGGCCCTTGCGATTGCGAACTTGCGAGCTGCACGCCGCTCTCGTGGTGTAGCAGTGTAGCACCCTAAATCAAAGTTCGTGGCGCTACGGTTTGGGGAACTAGCTACACGGACATGGAGGAACGGTTTCCACGCCGAACCGGATTCTTGCGGCGCGCGAAGACGAAGGAACGGGTTTTCGAGCGCGTAGATAACCCGGACTTTGCGTATCAGGATTAGGGCCGCCTGACGGCCCCATGACGCCCCCCCCCCCGCTACCGTGCGCTCGCCGGTCAGCTTCCACCCCCGGAACTGGCCGGTTTTTGTTTTCGGAATCTTCCCTAGCGGGATCGCCCGTTTGCGGTAGTGTCACAGACACCCCTGCACAAACGTGGTGCACGATGCCCGACGAACGACTGCGGCAGCAGCTTGCGACGGTCGAGTTCCCGCTAACCGACGAAAGGCGCGCCGACATTCGTCGCGCCCTGAACGCCTACGTCGATTCCATGAAGTCCGCAGGCTGGCTACCTGAGCGCGTGATCGTGGACCTGAAGCGCATTTCGGCAGCCGCAGGCATCCACGGTTCGGCCCTCCCGACCTTCGCGACCCGTGCCTCCCGCTCTGACCTGTTAATGGATCTGGTCGCGTGGAGCGTCGAGCGGTATTACCGCGACGTAAAGCCGGATTCATAGGCCCTCCGGTTTCCTGTGGGTCAAATCCATAGGTCCGGCGACTTGACCTAAACTCCGCCCAAGCCTACATTTAACGCACAATTCGTAAAGCGGACCATCAAAGGTCCCACCCTTTGGCCCTCGTGCTGACCGCGAGGCGTGCTGCAGGAGTCCAGTGAACAGCCGGCGACCCACATCGTGGGAAGTCGGTTCGTATGCGTGGACTCTTCGGCGTCCGCGCATTTTTTGTTTTCTCCTTTCGAGGATTTCGGTATTCAGGACACAACGAAGCGCGTGCGGGTCAATCGCCAGATCCGTATCACTCCAGTTCGAGTAATTGGCTCCGACGGCTCGCAGCTCGGGATTCTCGAGGTCGACGCCGCTCTACGAATGGCCGAAGACCAAGGGCTGGACTTGGTGGAAGTGGCCGCAACTGCCCGACCGCCGGTGGTCCGCATCATGGACTACGGCAAGTACAAGTTCGAGATGGCGAAGCAGGCGCGGGTAGCCAAGAAGAAGCAGCACGTGATCGAGCTCAAGGAAGTGAAGTACCGACCCGGGATCGACGATCACGATTTCGATACGAAGACTCGGCACGCGCGCCGGTTCCTCGAAGAGAAGAACAAAGTGAAGGTCACCATGATGTTCCGCGGCCGTCAGGTCGCTCACCCCGAGCTCGGCCAGGCCGTGCTCGAACGAGTGGCGATCGCTCTGGCGGACGTTGGAAAAATCGAAAGCGCGGGACGACTGGAAGGGAAGTCGATGACGATGATTCTCGCGCCGAAATGACGCGCTAGCGTCGTCCTGAGTCGCCGTAGGCGGCGAAGGATCTGCTCATATGAGGATGTTCAAATGAAAATGAAAACTCACAAGGGCGCGAAGAAGCGCTTCAAGATCACGGGCACGGGGAAGGTCCGCCGTTACAAGGCGTTCAAGAGCCACATCCTGACCAAAAAGACGTCGAAGCGGAAACGCCGCCTGCGCCAAGCCGGTCTCGTCGCCACGAACGGCGAAGTGAAGCACGTCAAGCGCCTGCTTCAGGCCTAATCGGAGACCGACATGCCACGTTCCGTATCGAACGTTCCGCGCCTGAAGCGGAAGAAGCAGGTCATGAAGGCCGCGCGTGGCGCTTTCGGCGCGCGCAGCAAGCTGTGGAGGCCCGCCAAGGAGACCGTCGAGCGCGGGTGGAAGTACGCGTACCGCGATCGTAAGAACAAGAAGCGCGATTTCCGTCGCCTCTGGATCACGCGCATCAACGCGGCGGCCCATCAGAACGACATGAACTACAACACGTTCATGAACGGCTTGAAAGAGGCCGGGATCGAAGTGAACCGGAAGATCCTCGCCGATCTCGCCGTTCACGATCCCGCCGCGTTTACGGCGCTCGCTGACAAGGCGCGCTCCGCGTTGAACGCAGCGTAAGTTTTCGCTCGTCACCAGCGGCGGCAGCGCGACGATCCTATCGCGCTGCCGCCGCTTCGCATTGTTGGACGACGTCCGTTAATTCTTCCGATATGAACCTCGATCAGTATCTCGGCGAAGCAGAAGTCATCGAACGAGAAGGGACAACGGCCCTCAACGCGGCCAACGATCTCGACGCGCTCGAGGCCGCGCGCGTCGCGTTTCTCGGTGACAGACAGGGTCGCGTCAAGGCGCTTCAGGAATCCTTGAAGTCCATCTCGAAAGAAGACAAGCCGGCCGCCGGAAAGCGCTTCAACGAGGCACGCACTCGCCTCCAGTCGCTGCACGACGAGCGCAAAACGGCTCTTGGTCGCGCACGTCATGCCGGCACACAGGACGATCTATCCCTTCCCGAGCGCCGCGTCTGGAAAGGCGCCAAGCACCCGGTCACGCTCGTCATCGAGGAGATCGAAGGCATCTTCCGCGAGCTCGGCTTCACGGTGGCGCAGGGACCCGAGGCCGAGACCGAGTGGTACAACTTCGGCTCGCTGAATTTTCCGCCGAACCATCCCGCGCTCGACGCCCACGACACGCTCTATCTCGAGGGCGGCGGATTGCTGCGCACGCACACGTCGCCGGTGCAGGTTCGAACCCTCCAGCGCTACGCACCGCCGATCCGCGTGCTCATTCCAGGCACGGTATATCGCCGCGACTTTTTCGACGCGTCGCACGCTCCCGCGTTCGCCCAAATCGAAGGTTTGTGCATCGACGAGGGGATCAGCTTCGTCGATCTCAAATCGACGCTCAATCTTTTCGCCGAGCGCTTCTTCGGGGCGTCGCGCACGCGCTTCCGTCCGTCGTTCTTCCCATTCACTGAGCCGTCCGCCGAGATGGATGTGCAGTGCGGCATCTGCGGCGGAAGCGGCTGCCCCGCGTGCAAGGGAACAGGTTGGATCGAGATTCTTGGCTCAGGGATGGTGCACCCCGCGGTCCTCGAGGCCGCCGGCCTCGATCCGGAGCGGTACACGGGTTGGGCGTTCGGTATGGGACCGGCGCGCATCGCCATCAGCCGCTATGGAATTCCGGATATCAGAATCCTCTACGACTCGGACGTGAGATTCCTGGAGCAAATCGCCGGACCTGTCCTGAGCGGAGTCGAAGGATGAACGTTTCGTATCAGTGGCTGAGGGCGTTCGTACCGTTCGACGAGACGGCCGTTCAACTTCGCGAGCTGCTCACTGCGCACGTGGCGACGGTCGACGAGCTGGTGCCGTTGCGCCAGGATCTGGCGTCGATCGTCATCGCGCGCGTCATCGAGGAAGCGCCGCACCCGGACTCCGATCACCTGCACGTCACCAAAGTGGACGCGGGCACGGGCACGCTGCTCGACGTCGTGTGCGGTGCGCCCAACGTGACCGCGGGCAAAGTCTACCCGTTCGCCCCGACGGGTACCGTGCTGCCGAACGGTCTCAAGATCCAGAAGCGAAAGATTCGCGGCGCCATCTCCGACGGAATGCTCTGTTCGGCGCGCGAGCTTGGATTGGGCGACGAGCAGGATGGGATCCTCGAGCTCGACGTCGACGTTCCGCCGGGAACGCCGTTTCTCAAAGCATTGCCCGTCGGCGACACACAGATCGTTCTCGACGTTGGCGCGAATCGGCCCGATCTGCTCTCGCACTTGGGCGTCGCGCGCGAAGTGGCGGGTGTCACGGGCAAGCCACTGTCGCTGCCCGTGCTTCCCGACATCGGTGAGATCGCGCTCTCTGCTGCGTCGCGCGCCGCTCGGTCCGCGGATGCGTCGTCGGTGAACGTCTCGGTCGGCGAAGATGGCCTCGTGCGCCGCTTCATGGGCGTCGTGATTCGCGGAGTGCGCGTGGGGCCAAGCCCCGATTGGCTGGTTCGCCGGCTGGAAGCCGTTGGCTCACGCTCGATCAACAACGTCGTCGACGCGAGCAACTACGTCCTCCACGAGCTTGGCCAACCGACACACGCGTTCGACCTCGGCAAGCTCGCTGGTCCGGCGATCGTCGTGCGTCGCGCGAAAGCGGGTGAGAAGCTCACGACACTCGACGGATCCGATCGATCGCTGAACGAAGAGATGATCGTCATCGCCGACGCGAACAGGGCGCAGGCGGTCGCGGGCGTGATGGGTGGACGCGACAGCGAGGTCACCGACGCAACGACGGACATCTTCCTCGAGGTCGCGAACTTCGATCCGCGGCGCATCAGGGACGCACGGCGCGCCCTCGGCATGTTTACCGATGCGAGCTATCGCTTCGAGCGCGGTGTGGATGTCGAGATCGCGCCGACGGCGCTGGAACGGGTTGCACGCCTCATCGTTGGACTGGCCGGCGGACGCATCGACGGCGCGCCGGTTGACCTCGTCCACGAGCCGGTACCGGCACGCCGCATTCAGCTGCGTGAGTCGCGCGTCGCCGCGTTGCTCGGCGAGGCGGTGCCGGCCGACGAGATCGCAAAGCTGCTGGAGAGCGTCGGGTTCAAGGTCGGGTCGAGTTTATCGGTGCAGGTCCCGTCCTGGAGGCTCGACGTCGCCGGCGAGGTAGATCTCATTGAAGAAGTCGCGCGTCTTCGAGGCTACGACAGTTTCCCTGTGGAGCTCCGTCCATTCCGCCCGACCGCGGTCGGCGACGATCCACAGTATCTGACGGCGCGTCGCGTCCGCGACATGTTGGTCGGGCAAGGCATGATCGAGGTGCGTCCCATGCCGTTCGTAGCGGGCGGAGCGAATTACGTCCGTGTGCTCAATCCCCTCGCCGAAAACGAGGCGCACCTGCGGCGCGACGTCCTCGAGACGCTGGCGCGCCGAGCCGAGCACAATCTCGCGCGGATGGAGGGCAACCTTCGTTTGTTCGAGATCGGCTCCGCGTTCGAGCCGAGCGAGGGAGAGCTGCCAACCGAAGAACTGCGCGTCGCTGCGTTGGTGATGGGCAGGCGGCATCCGGCTCATTTCACCGATCCCAAGACGCCGGAGTTCGCCGGTTGGGTCAGTTACGGCGAGTGGGATGCAAAGGCCTTGGGCCATCTCATCTCCACCACGGCTTACACGGGAGCGACAATCGAGCTCGCCGCATCCGATCGAGCCGACGTTCTCTGGGAGATTCGCGTCGCCGGCAAGCCGACGGGAACCGTTCGAAGGCTCGCGCTCGACGCGCCCGTCTGGGCGTCGGCTGCCTATGGCGTCGAGCTCTCGCTTGGCGTTCTCGCCTCGGACGCTGTCGCCCCGCGCGGCGAGTCGGCGCATCGGAAATTCGAATCACCGAGGCCGGTCGTCACCCGGTACCGCGAGCTTCCGACGACGCCGGCGTCCGAGTTCGATCTTGCCCTGTCGGTCCCGGAAGCCGTGCGAGCCGAGCAGGTCGAGGAGGTCATGCGACGAGTGTCCGGCCGCCTCCTCGAACGCGTAGAACTATTCGACCGCTATGTTGGCTCAGGCGTTGAAGCTGGGCATCGGAGTCTCGCGTGGAGGTTGACGTTCCGCCACGCGGAGCGCACTCTACGCGATCGGGAAATCGACGCCCGACGATCGGACATCCTTCGCGCCCTCGCCGACGAGCTCCATGTCAGACAACGCACAGGCTGACAACCACGCGGTTAAAGAGCTGGACACCCTCGTTCGGCACCTCGCCGACGAGCTGGCTGCGTTTCGCCGGCGGGCGTTGACCGCCGAAAGCCGCCTCAAGGAGGTCGAGAGCCACGAAGGCGGTGCGATGGCGCTCGACCTTTCGGCGCGCGTCAACCAGCTCGAGGAAGAGAACGAAAAGTTGCGCGTGAGGCTCGACGACGCCGCGGCGCGAACGAGACAGATGCTCGACCGTGTGAGATTCCTGCGCCAGCAGGCGCAAACGGGAGGCTGACCGGAATGGCGACGAAGAAGAACACGACCCGCGTCACGATCCTGAACGAGGAATACAACCTCCGAACGGACACCTCGCCGGAGCATGCGAGAGAGGTCGCCGAGTACCTGGACCAAGCCATCCGCCGCGTGATGTCGAGCGGAGCTGTGGTTGAGTCGAATCGGGCCGTGGTGCTGACCGCCCTCCAGATCACCGCGGAGCTGTTCGACGCGCGCGCCGCGCTCGACGCGAATAACGGCTCCATCCAAGCCATCAGCGATTATGTCCGCCCGCTCCTCCCGCCGGCGAAGCGCCACGCCACGAGCCATCGGTAGACGCCGCTTCATTGCCTTTTGCGATTGGCGAACATAGCTTAGCCCAAGAGCGGGGCTTCTCTGTAGGTACAAGCGTGCTTTGTAGTTAGCGGAACCCAAGCCGAGCCCTTCGCCGGCACGGCCCGGTTTCGTGAGCTCTCGCGCGCAGACAGTGAGCACGTGATTTCCTCCCAATCCTGCGGCGCAGTCGCCGCGGTGGAGCATAGATCAATATGGACGTGATCGCGATTGCAGCCGCGCTTGGCGTATTCGTTGTAGCCGCGCCGGCTTTTTTCATATTCGGACGTAACGCAGGCCGCCGGGCGGAGCGAGAGCGACAAGCGGCCGCGAAGGCGACGGCGGAGGAAACCTCGAAGCGAATCGTCGGCGACGCCGAGCGAGAAGCCGAGACGCTCCGAAAGAGTGCAGTCGTCGCCGGTAAAGAAGAGCTCATCAAACTCCGCGAATCCTTCGAGCTCGAGGTCCGCGGCCGCCGCGAAGAGGTCGAGCGGGAAGAGCGTCGGATTTCCGAGCGCGAAGGCGTGCTCGACCGCAAATTCGAGGTCCTCGAGCAACGCGACAAAGAGCTCGGCCGTCGAGCCACGGAGTTCGGCCGGCGCGAAAAAACCATCGGCGAGCGCGAGCAGGAATTGGAGCGCCTATTCGCCGAAGAACGCCGCCGACTCGAGCAGATGGCGGGAATGTCCGCCCAGGACGCGAAGTCGGAGCTGATCCGCCGAATGGAGGAGGAAGCTCAGGCCGACGCGGCCAATCGAATCCGCGAAATCCGCGAGACCGCCAAGCGGAACGCCGAGCGCGAAGGGAAAAAGATCGTCGCGCTGGCGATCCAACGCATCGCCGCCGAACACACCGCGGAAACGACGGTCTCGGCCGTCTCGCTCCCCAACGACGAGATGAAAGGGCGCATCATCGGACGCGAGGGGCGCAACATCCGCGCGTTCGAGCTTGCTACCGGTGTGGACGTCATCATCGACGACACGCCTGACACCGTGGTCGTATCCTGCTTCGATCCGGTCCGCCGCGAGGTCGCGCGGCTCGCGCTCGAGAAGCTCGTTTCGGACGGACGCATCCATCCGGGGCGCATCGAAGAGGTGGTCAACAAGTCGCGCAAGGAAGTCGAGACGCAGATCATCGAGACCGGCGAGCAGGCGGCGTACGATGCCGGTGTCCACGGCCTGCATCCGGAGTTGGTGAAGCTCGTTGGACGCATGCGCTGGCGAACGAGCTACGGACAAAACATTCTGCAACACTCGAAGGAAGTAGCCTGGCTCGCCGCCATCATGGCCACGGAGCTGGGGCTCGACGTCAACATGGCGCGCCGTGGCGCGCTGCTACACGACGTGGGCAAGGTCCTCACGCATGAACACGAGGGCACACACGTTCAACTCGGCGTGGAGGTCGCGACCAAATACGGCGAGAACCCGCTCGTCGTGAACTGCATCGCCGCGCACCACGACGACGTCCCGCACGAGAGCGAAGTCTCGGTGCTCGTTCAGGCCGCCGACGCCATTTCCGGCTCGCGGCCCGGCGCGCGCCGCGAGGCGTTCGAGACGTACGTGAAGCGTCTCGAGGGCCTCGAGAAGATCGCGTCGAGCTACAAGGGCGTTGAGAAGGTCTTCGCCATCCAGGCGGGGCGTGAAGTGCGCGTGATCGTGCTGCCGGATGACGTGGACGACGTGCGCATGACGTCGATGTCCGAAGAGATCGCGCGGCGGATCGAGGCGGAATTGCAGTATCCGGGGCAAATCAAAGTGGTACTCATTCGTGAAACGAGGGCGGTAGACTTTGCGCGGTAACGGAACCGGCGTGTCGGCGGAGAAGAGCAACATCATCGACGGAACGGCGCTCGCGGAGACCGTAAAGGCCGACGTCGCATCACGCGTGGCGGCGCTCAAAGCGCGCGGCGTTACGCCGGGGCTCACGGTCGTTCTCGTGGGGGACGACGCGGCCAGCGCGGTCTACGTCGGGGCCAAGGAGCGAACCTGCATCGAGCTGGGAATGAACGGCGAGACGATTCGCCGAACCGCTGACATCACGCAGGCGGAGCTGATCGAGATCGTCGACAAACTGAACGCCGATCCGGCGGTTCACGGCATTCTCGTCCAAATGCCTTTGCCCAAACACCTCGACGCCGACGCCGTCGTGCGGCGTATTCGTCCCGACAAGGATGTCGACGGCTTTCATCCCGTCAACGTCGGAAAGCTCCTCATCGGCGAGCGAGATGGGTTCGCACCGTGTACACCGGCGGGCGTGCT
>DATMHK010000069.1:0-33512 GCA_035554995.1 Gemmatimonadaceae bacterium | reverse complement strand
ACCTACATCGACTGGATGCGCTCGTGCTGGTATGTGACGCTCATGGCGAACCCGGCGATCTCGGTGCCCGCCGGGTTCACGGCCGGGGGATTACCCGTGGGGCTGCAGCTCGTCGGTCGCCATCGCGACGAATGGAGCGTGCTGCGGATGGCGTACGCATTCGAGCAGGCCACCGGACACGGGAAGCGGCGGCCCTCCGTCGTCGGTGCCTGACCAACGTTCTTGGCGAGAACTGATTCCGTACAACTTCGAGTGAGGTCATGAGACATATTCGTCGCATGACCTCGATTCCTCGCCGAGACTTTGTAAAGTCGGCCGCGACGGTCGCCGCCGCCGCGGCAACAGGTCCGTTGCTCGCTTGTGCGCGCGCCGCGCAGTCGGTCGTAAGTCAGGTTGGTCGATCGAAACTCGATCTACTCGTCCTCGGCGGCACTGGCTTCATCGGGCCCCACCTCGTCCGCTACGGCGTGAGTCGCGGCCACCGAGTCACGATCTTCACGCGCGGCCGTCACGAGGCAGAGCTGCCCAACGAGGTCGTTCGCCTACAAGGCGATCGCAACGGTCAGCTCGACTCCCTGAAGGACAAGCGTTGGGACGCCGTGATCGACGACTCCGCCACCAACCCTTCGTGGGTGCTCCAATCGACGGAGCTGCTCGGATCGGCCGTCGGCGCGTATCTCTTCACCTCCTCGACCGGCGTCTATTATCCGTATCTCGAGCGAGGGATCGACGAGTCACGGCCGGTTCGCTACGACGCGCAGGATCCGAAGGATCCCTCCGAGACGTTCGGCGTCGCCAAGTCGCAGTGCGAGCGACAGGTCTTCAAGGTGTTCGGTGATCGTGGCGTCGTCGTCCGGCCGACGTACATCGTCGGTCCCGGAGACACGACGGACCGCTTTCCGTACTGGCCTGTTCGGTTGGCGAAGGGTGGAGAAGTGCTCGCCCCCGGCCACGCCGACGATCCGATGCAAATCGTCGACGTCCGCGACCTCGCCGAATTCATGATTCATTTGCTCGAGACCGGCCGTCGCGGTGTGTACAACGTCGCCGGTCCGCGCGAGCCGCTCACCGCGCGGCGATTCTACGACGCGGCGGCGAAGTCGATTGGCGCGAATGTGCGCTACACCTACATCGACGATTACGACTTTCTCGCCGCGCACAAGATCGACGAGGCCATTCCGTGGGCGCTGCTGCGTGGCAACGACTACGGCATGATGTCGGTCAAGAATCAGAAGGCGATCGCCGCCGGCCTCACCTTCAGGCCGTTGGCCGATACGGTGCGCGACACGCTCGCCTGGTGGCCGACAGTTCCCGAGGCGCGACGCGCGAAGCCGCGGTTCACAATTTCCCCCGAGACTGAAGCCAAGGCGCTCGCCGACTGGCACGCGCTCAAAGGATAGCTGCCGCGGCGGCGCGCCCGGCGGCGCGCCCGGAGAAGAGACATCCGCCGAGGAAGGTGCCTTCGAGCGCGCGATAGCCGTGCATGCCGCCGCCACCAAAGCCCGCGATCTCGCCGGCGCCATACAGTCCCGGCACCGGTTGTCCGTCGGCGCGCAGGACGCGCGCATCCAGATCTGTCGCGAGACCGCCCAGTGTCTTCCGCGTCAGAATCGAGAGGCGAACGGCGATGAGCGGGCCCGCGTCAGCGTCGAGAAGACGATGCGGTTTCGCCGTGCGAATCAGACGGTCGCCGATGAAGCGGCGCGCGTTGCTGATCGCCATCAACTGCGGGTCCTTCGTGAATTGGTTGTCCAATTCGCGATCGCGCGATGTGATGATCCGCTCGATCGAGCTCACGTTCAGCCGTTCTTCGCCGGCGAGTGTGTTCATCCGTCGGACGAGGTCGTCGAGCCTTCGCTCGACGATGAAATCGGCGCCGCGCTCCATGAATGCGCGAACAGGTCCCGGTGCGCCGCCGCGCACGCGGCCCATCACCTGGCGCCAGCTGCGATTCGTGAGATCCGGATTCTGTTCCGATCCCGAGAGCGCGAACTCTTTCTCGATGATCTTTCGTGTCAGCACGAACCAGGAGTAGTCGAATCCGGTCGCGCCGATGTGTGCGAGCGTTCCCAGCGTGTCGAATCCCGGGAAGAGCGGAGCGGGGAGCCGGTTCCCATTGGCGTCGAGCCAGATCGATGAAGGACCTGGCAGAATCCGAATTCCATGATTTGGCCAGATCGGATTCCAATTGCGAACGCCTTCGACGTAGTGCCACATCCGGTCGCGATTGATGACGCTTGCTCCCGCCGCCTCACACGCGCCGAGCATCCGACCGTCGACGTAATCCGGAACGCCGGACAACATCCTTTCTGGTGGCGCACCGAGTCGTGCCGGCCAGTTGGCGCGCACGAGATCGTGATTTCCGCCGATTCCGCCCGCGGTCACGATCACGGCTTGCGCGTCTATCGCGAATTCTCCGGCCGCGCGACGCAAGCTGGAGAGTCCGCGAGGCACGTTGCTCGGCTCGAGCACGTCCCCGCGCACACCGGTCGCGACGCCGCCCTTGATCACGATCTCGGTCACGCGGTGCCGGAACTGAAGCGTGATCAGGCCGCGACGTTCCGCGTCGCGCACACGCTCGACGAAGGGCTCGAGCACTCCGGGGCCGGTTCCCCAGACGATATGAAAGCGGGGAACGGAGTTCCCGTGCTCCAGCGACGAGTAGCCGCCGCGTTCCGCCCAGCCCACGATCGGAAAGAATCGGATCCCCAGCGCGCGGAGCCAGGCACGCTTTTCACCGGCGGCCCAGGCCACGTACGCCTCCGCCCAGCGACGCGGCCAGTGGTCTTCGGGCCGGTCGAAGCCGGCGGTTCCGAACCAGTCCTGCATCGCGAGCTCGTACGAATCGCGAACGCCGAGACGCCGCTGCTCCGGCGAGTTCACGAGAAACAATCCGCCGAGCGACCAGAAGGCCTGACCGCCAAGCGACGCCTCCGGTTCCTGCTCGAGGATCACAACCCGGCGACCCGCGTTCGCGAGCTCGGCCGCCGCGACGAGGCCGGCCAGTCCGGCCCCCACGACGACGACGTCCGTCTGGTCGGTCGTTTTGGAGAACCCAACGTTTTCGCGCATCGTGCTGTCGAAACGCATATAGGCAAAACGACTATAGTGACCGAGGACCGTCTACGTGACTCCGAGAACCAAACGCGAACCGCTTCCAGAGACGATGCTGCCCCTCAAGCCCGTCGAGACGCTCATGATGACCATGCTCGCCGGCGGCGAGCGCCATGGGTACGGAATTCGGCAGGACGTGCTCGAGCACAGCGGCGGGCAGATCGAGCTCGAAGCGGGGAACCTATACCGTAATATTCGCCGCCTCGAGTCGGCCGGCTTGATCGAGGCATCGTCGCAGCGCCACGACCCGGGCGAAGACGAGCGTCGAATCTACTACCGGCTCACGCCGTTCGGACGGCGCGTCCTCACGGCGGAAATGCTCCGTCTCCGCGATCTCGTTCAATTGGCGGAAACGCAGCGGATCATAGGCTCGGCGCGCGCATGAGTCGCGTACCGCTCATCCTGCGACTGCTCGTCCGATTGTACCCGTCGGAATTTCGCGATTTGTACGCCGAGTCGATGCTGTCGTTCCAACGACAGCGCCTGGCCGAGGCCTCGCGCTTGGGAGAATCGCGGTGGCGCGTTTGGCGGCGAGCCGTCGTCGATATCGTCGTGACGGCGGCGCTCGAATGGATACGCGCCCTGTCCGGTCGCCGGGCGGCACTCCACACCTATCCTGCACCACGGCGTTCACTGGAGGAACGCATGTCGATCATCGGACAGGAGCTCGTGCAGTCGGTTCGTTCGCTACGCCGCAGTGTCGGCTTCAGCCTTGCCGCCATCGTGACGCTCGCCCTCGGCATCAGCTCGACGACGGCGATCTTCTCCGTCGTACACACGGTGTTGCTGGCGCCGTTGCCATTTCCCGACGCCGACCGCGTCGTCGTGCCGGAATCGAAAAAGGTGTCGAGCAATGACACCTGGACGATCACCTACGCGGACTTCATGGACTGGCGCGACAACCAGGTGTTCGCACAAGTCGCGTTGTACCAGGACACGCAGATGGACATCAACGGGTCGAGCGATCCGGTGCGAGTGCGAGCGGCCGCGGTCACCCCGCAGTTCTTCGGCGCGATCGGTGTACGGCCGGCGAAGGGCCGAACGCTCGGCGTCGCGGACTACCCGGTCAACGCGCCTCGCGCCGTGATGATCTCGGATCGGCTCTGGCGCACGCAATTCGGATCACGCCCCGACATCGCCGGGCTCACCGTCGAGATCAACGCCATCAAACGCTCGATCGTCGGCGTGTTGCCGCCCGGAGTCCGCTGGCCCCTCGAAGCCGACCTGTGGGTCCCGTTCCGCCTGAGCACCGAGCAAGACCCCGACCTTCAGCGCCGCGACAATTTCGTGTACAGCGGCATCGCGCGCCTCAAGCCCGGCTCGACGCTCGCCAGCACGCGCGCGACGATGGCGACGTTGGCCCAGCGCGTCGCCATCGAACAGCCGAACATTCGGAAGGACATCACGACGGTTCCAACGCCGATTCTTCAGTCGATGCTCGGCAAAACGACGCCGCGCGCGCTGTGGATTCTCCTCGGCGCCGTCGGGCTTCTGTTGCTCATCGGTTGTGTGAACGTCGCCAACCTGCAGCTCGCACGGGCGGCCGCGCGGCGTCGTGAGCTCGCGGTGCGGACGGCGCTCGGCGCGAGTCGCTTCCGTCTCGTTCGGCAGAGCATGGTGGAGAGTGGAGCGCTCGGCTTCGCCGGAGGCGCCTTGGGCGCGATGCTCGCGTTCTGGATGCTGAAGATCATCGTGGCCGTCGCGCCTACCGATGTCCCACGAATCGAGACCGCCCGCATCGACTGGATGGCGCTCGGCTTCGCGTTGGCAGTGTCGGTCGGCGTGGCGTTGTTGTTCGGGCTGGCGCCGGCAGTGCACGTGGCACGCGGGGTGGGCCGCCAATCGTTGCAAGAGGGCGACGCGCGCGGCGGCACGAGTCGGACCGCCACTCGCACGCGACGAACGTTGGTCACCGTGGAGCTCGCGCTGTCCGTCGTGTTGCTTGCCGGCGCGGGTCTGGCGCTGCGCAGCATCGCGCGTCTCCGGCAGGTCGACCCGGGCTTCGACCGTCGCAACGTACTGACGGCGTCGATCTCGCTGCCAGGCATACGATACGGCACCAATGAGAAAGCCACCGCGTTCCACTACCAGTTTCGTGACCGCATCGCGGCGTTGTCGGGCGTCGAGGCAGTGGGAATCGCGACCGCGAGCCCGCTCGGCGGCGGCGGGTTCTATCTCGGCCGCTCGATGGTCGCGGAAGGCCGCGACGTTATTCCGGCGAACGAGCTGTCGGTCAACTGGACCGTGACGACACCGGGCTATTTCGCCGCGCTTCGAATCCCGATGCTAAGCGGGCGCGATTTCACGACCCGTGACGATACGCTCAGCCCTCCCGTGATGATCGTGAACGAAACCTTCGCGAAGCGAATGTTCGGCGCCGAGAATCCGATCGGGAAGCGCGCGATGTCGTCGCGCGACGAGAAGGTCGAGCGCGAGATCGTCGGCGTCGTCCGCGACGTGAAGTTCTATGGCGCCTCCGACTCGAGCCGCGCGCTCGTCTGGGTGCCGTACGCCCAACGCAATGGTTGGAGCCTGGGAGTCCTCACGGTGCGCACCCGCGGTAATCCGACTGCGGTGCTGGCCGCGGTGCGGCGCGAGCTCAAGACGCTCGACGGCGCGATCGCGCTCGCCAACGTCGCGACGATGGACGAAGCGATGCAGCGATCGATGGCGGGCGACCGCCTCCTCGCCGTGCTCCTCGGCGCGTTCGCCGGACTCGCCGTGGTGCTGGCGGCGATCGGCATTTTCGGCGTGCTGTCGTACGCGATGGCCCAACGCACCCGCGAGCTCGGCATTCGCCTCGCGCTCGGGGCCCAACGAGGCGACGTGCTGAGGCTCGTCGCCAAAGAAACCGCGCCGATGGTCGCGGGTGGTGTGATCGTTGGCCTGATGGCCGCACTCGGTCTCACGAGGTTTGTGCGGACGATGCTGTACGAGATTCGACCCAACGACCCGGCGACGTTCGCCGCCGTCGCCGTGACGCTCGCACTCGTGGCGGTCGTTGCCGCGTTCGTGCCGGCGCGCCGCGCCAGTCGCGTCGATCCTGTGATCGCGATTCGAAGCGAATAGGAGCGGCCTGCATCGTGCGTTTGTCGGCGAGCCATGCTTCGTGACTCGCCGACATGACCGCGACCGCCGCGCACCCACTCGCGACGCCGTCGCCGCTACCGGGACGTCTGTCACACCGCCAAGTCCTGGTGGTGTTCAGCGGGCTCGTCCTGGCCATGCTTCTGGCGGCGCTCGACTCGACGATTGTTTCGACGGCGCTGCCGACGATCGTCGGCGATCTTGGCGGACTCGAACACCTCGCGTGGGTCGTCACCGGCTATCTGCTGGCGCAGACGATCGTCACGCCCGTCTATGGAAAGCTCGGCGACCTCTATGGGCGAAAGGTGGTCCTGCAAGTCGCCATCGCGATCTTCCTCGTCGGTTCGGCGCTCTGCGGTGTGAGCCAGAGCATGTTCCAGCTCATTCTCTTCCGCGCGCTGCAGGGACTCGGCGGCGGAGGCTTGAACGTCACCACGCAGGCTGTCGTCGGCGACATCGTCGCGCCGCGCGAACGCGGACGATATCAGGGAATCTTCGGCGCGGTGTTCGGCTTGGCGAGCGTGGCCGGCCCGTTGCTCGGCGGCTATTTCACCACGCATCTCAGCTGGCGCTGGATCTTTTTCATCAATCTGCCACTGGGCGTTATCGCGGTCGTCGTCCTCGCGGTGACGCTGCCCGCGCAAACACGGCGCACGAAGCACGCGATCGACTACGCCGGCGCTGCGCTGCTCGCGGTGGCGCTCAGCGTTGTCACGCTCCTGGCGGATCTCGGCGGAACGGCCTATCCGTGGAGCTCGAGTTTGGTGATCGGTTTGATCGCGGTCGCCGCCGTCGCCACCGTGGTGTTCGTCGTCGTTGAACGACGGGCCACTGAGCCGGTGCTGCCGCTGCGACTCTTCCAGCGCCGAACGTTCGTCGTCTCGACGCTCGTCGGTCTCGTCGTCGGCTTCGCTCTCTTCGGTTCGGTCACGTATTTCCCGCTCTTTCTGCAAGCGGTGAAGGGCGTGAGCCCCACCGCGTCCGGAATGGAGATGCTGCCGATGATGGGCGGCATGCTGACGACGTCGATTCTCTCGGGTCAACTGATCAGTCGCATCGGCCGATTCCGCGTTTTTCCGATTGTCGGGACGGCCGTGATGACGCTCGGTCTTGTCATGCTTTCACGACTGACGCCGGGAAGCAGCGTCATGACAGCGGCGTTGCGCGTGCTCATTCTTGGCGCCGGCCTCGGCATGGTGATGCAGGTACTCGTCATCGCCGTACAGAACGACGCGGACTATCACGACCTGGGCGTCGCGACCTCAGGCGCGACGCTCTTCCGTTTCATCGGCGGCTCTCTCGGAACCGCCGTTCTCGGCGCGGTGTTCGCGAGCCGGTTGGCTTCTCTCCTTGCCGGTGCCGGTACATCGCCAGCGACGGGCGCGGGACTGAATCTCGAGACGCTTGGCAAACTTCCGCCCGATGTTCGCGCCCGCTACGCCGCGGCGATCACCGGCGCGTCGGATCGTGTGTTCCTCGTGGCAGCGGTCATTTGTGCCGTGGGGTTTCTGATCACTTGGCTTATGCCGGAGCGTCCGTTGCGCGCGACGATCGCCTCCGCGGCGGCAAATCCCGGTGAGGAAGCGGGCGAGGCTTTCGCGCGGCCATCGGACGTCGAGGCGGTCGCCGCCCAGATCTACGCCGCGCTGGCGCGGCTCGCCGATCGCGACGTACAGCGTGGGCACATTCGGCAAATCGTCGAGCGCGCCGGCGAGACGATCTCGCCGCTCGCCGCTTGGCTGCTCGTCCGGATCGAGCGGGGTCCGTCGAGCGATCTTCTCGCTCTCGCGCGCAAGCACGACATCGACGACGATCGCATGCGGAGTGCGATCGATGAGCTGCTGGGTCGCGGCTTGGTGGCGGGCAGCCCCCCATCCCTCGCTGTAACGGATGCCGGCTGCGACGTCCTCACGCGCCTCGTCACGGCGCGGCGCGAGCATCTCGAGAATCTCGCCGGAGAGTGGGATCCGCGTCGCAATCCAGAGATTGTCGAATACCTGGAGCGAACGGCGCGCGAGATCGTTCCCGACGTCCGGCGTCGGACGGCCGCCGCATAGCCGCTGCTATCGGTCGCGACGCGTGTCTACCATGTTGTAGACATGCTCTCATTCAAGCGGTGTCTCATTGCGGCGGTCGCCTTGATCGCCGCGCGCCAGGCGCACTCACAGACCGTCGACGATTCGATCCCGCCCGGAGCGAACTTCGATAAGGCGCAGTTCCGGCTTTGGACACCGCGAACGAACGAGAAGCTTCGCGCCCTTCTCGTGCTCGTGCCGGGATCGAACGGCGACGGTCGCGCGATGGCGGAAGACACGGTGTGGCAGGCGTTCGCGACGAAGAACAAGCTCGCCATCATCGCGTGCCGATTCACCGACAAGCCGCACGACCAGGGTTACATCGAGGACTACGTGAACGTCTCGCGCGGAAGCGGACAGGCGCTGCTCGACGCGATCGGTCACTTCGCCACGCAGACGGGCCACGCCGAGCTGTCGTCCGCTCCGCTGCTGCTTTGGGGAATGTCGGCCGGCGGACAATTCGACTACGAGATGGCGGCGTGGAAGCCGGAGAAAGTCGCGGCGTTCATCGTCAACAAAGGGGGCATTTATTACACGGCGCTGACGCCGCGCGAGACGCGTGCAATCCCCGCCATGCTCTTCATCGGCGGCAAGGATCTCGAGCAGCGCGTCCACACGATCACCGGTTTGTTCGCGCTCAACCGCCGCGGCGGAGCGTTATGGGCGCTCGCTGAGGAGCCCGGCGTGGGGCACGTGGTCGGCAAATCGCGCGACGTCTCGATGCTTTTCTTCGAGGACGTGCTCGCGGCCCGCTTGAACCAGGATGGCACGCTCAAGGCGCTCAGCGAGGCCGCTGGTCTCGTTGGGGACGCGAAAACACACGAATTCGGACCACCCCCGGCGAAGGGAGCTCCCAACTATCCGTCAGTGTGGCTGGTCACGGAACGTGTCGCCAAAGCGTGGAAAGACATGATGTTGGCGCCCTGAGGACCAGCCGGGCGCTGTGCGCCGCGGCACCAACTCACGCGATACCCTGGCGCCCATTGGCGCGTCATTCCTCCAGAGTGTGATGCACCCCCCAAGGAGGAGTTGTCGATGCGTCTCGTCCCCCGAAAATCTTCGCGACCCGCGAACGCCACAGGCTATTCCGTCATCGACGATCAGTTATCGATCGCCGGCGACATGAATACCGAAGGCACGGTTCGCGTCGACGGCCGCGTGGAAGGCACTCTCCACAGAGCCGACACACTGATCGTCGGCGTTAACGGCGCCGTGATCGGTGACGTCGAAGCACGCGAAGTCATCGTCGGCGGCACGCTGGTTGGGACCGTCACCGTTGCCGGCCGCGTCGAGGTTCAAGCCTCGGCGACGGTGCAGGGCGACATCCGCGCCGAAGCCGTGTTGTTGCACGAGGGTGGGACGGTAAACGGCCACGTCGCGATTCATCCCGCCGGCTCCACCGCGGGCGGGCTCGACGACGAGCAGAGACTGGAGATCGGCGCCGCACCGCGGCTGCCTGCCGCCGAGAGCGCGTAATCGATGGTGATCGGAGGCGGCACTCCGGCGTGGACGGTCATCGTCGTCCCGCCGACGCCGAGCGCGGCACCTCGCCGGCTCGGCGTCAAGATGCGAACCGTTCGCATGGTCGTGATGTATCTCGCCACCGCGGCGGCCTGTCTCGTGATTTGGGAAGCGGGCCGCTCGGAGGCCGCGGCGCTCGCCGCGGAGCGATTGGCGGAAGCGCGCGTCGAGATCTTCGCGCTGCGCGACACGATGCAAACGCTGCGCACGGCGACGATGGCCGAGCGGATCCGCAACAGTCCGCCGGTGGACATGATCATGCCGGTGAGCGGGTCGGTGTCGAGCCGGTTCTCGCACAATCGCTTTCATCCGATTCTTCAGATCTTCCGCGCGCACACCGGGGTGGATCTCGCCGCACCCGCCGGCACGCCGATCGTCGCGCCGGCGGCGGGCACGGTGCGATCGGTCGGACGGCGATTCGGTTACGGGCTGACAATCGAGGTCGCGCACACCGGCAACGTCGTCACGCGCTATGCCCACTGTCGATCAGCGAACGTGAAACCGGGCCAACAGGTCGCGGCGGGCGCGCAGATCGGAACGGTCGGCTCGAGCGGATTGGCGACGGCACCACACCTGCACTTCGAGGTCATCGTGAGGGGCACCGCGGTCGATCCGATCAAGTTCGTCGCCGCGACTCGACAACCCGCCGCTCCCGCGAATCCGGCCGTGCCCGCGTCCAACGAGCCAACCGGCCCCGTGCCTCCGCAGACACAGAACACCTCGGCGTCGCACCAGCTGCCGTTCTGACCGCCGATGAGTAAACGCTAATCCTAGCGAAGCTCGATGCGCGCGACCAAGCGATCCGGGCCGGGAGCAACGTAGAAAGACAATCGCTCGGTGCCGGTGTTCACGCGTCCCGCGAAGTGGAACGCCTCGATCGCGCTCACGATCGCGATCCCGCCCGCCGCGATGATTCCCGGGGCGAGATACGGATGCTCCGTGGTGGAGTGCGTGGTCGTGAAGGTGTACCTGTGACCGAACGGATCGGTCCCCGTTTCCTGCACCGTGCTCGTCTTCGTCTGGCCTTTCGCGCCGACGCCCAGCGCGACCGCCGCCACGCTGAAGAGCAAGGCTCCGCGGACGGGGCGGCGCGTGTACATCTGCCCTCCGCCCGGCACGACAAGTCCCAACACGAGTGCCTGTGACTGCGACAGCTGGGCGCGCCGCAGCCGTTCGATCCGCGCCACGACTTGCAGCCGGTCGGTCGCCTCCGGCTTGAATCGCAAATACCTCTCGAAGTCCGACATCGCGTTCACGCGCTGGGCGAGCGCCAGGCGCACCAGCGCGCGATCGTAGTACGCGTCGGCCCAGGTCGAGTCGGCCTTCAGCGCGCCGGAAAAGTGCAGCTCGGCCTGGAGGAGTTGTCCGGCGTTGTACGCGCTGATTCCCGATTGAAATTCCCGTTGCGCCGTCGCGATCGTCGGGTCCGTGCGCGGCGGGATGATCGTCATGATCCGCTCGCGCACCTCCACCGCCTCGAGGGCGTTCGGGGCGAGGACGAGGAAGCGGCAGTACTCGGCGGCGGCGTTCGTTCCCGCCTTGGATTGCTCGTACACACGTCCGAGCTGGTAGGCGAAATCCGCGTTGGTCGGGTCGAGCGTGGCCGCCTGTCGGAGCGAGTTGAGGGCGGCCGCGCTGTCGCCGATGATTGCCGCCTGCTGCCCGCGCGCGGCGAGATCGCGCGCCTTCCGACGGTCGTCGTCACTGGGCGCTTTCCCTCCCATGACGATCGGCGCGCAGGAGCTCTGCGATCGGTTCGCGAGTGTGCTCGGTCTGATCGGCTCGCGTCGCGCCGACTGCGCACCGGCGCTTCCGGCGGCGATGAGAGCGGCGGCGAGAGTCAGTCTACGCATCATTTCGTCACGGTCACCGTCGAAGTTCCCGTCTTTCCTTCGCTCGTCGCGGTGATCGTGACGGTTCCTTCCGCAACGCCGTGCACGACACCGCTCGAGTTGACCGTGGCTCTGGATGTGTCGCTCGACGACCACGTGATGACACGGCCCGTGAGAGCATGCCCGGCGGCGTCGAGCAACGTGACCGTCAAACCGAGGTTCGATCCTCTCTTGACCGACGCAGGGGACGGCGACACCGTGACGGTCGCAACCGGCGCGGGAGTAACGGTGACGACTGTCGAGCCGCTCTTCCCTTCGCTCGTCGCGGTGATCGTGGCGCTAAGCGAAGTGCCCCCGGTGACAAGGCCCGCGGTCACGAGACCAGTCGATGAAACAGCGGCAACCGACGAATTGTTGCTACTCCAGGTGACTGTTCGATCGGTGACGACGACGCCGTTTTGATCCTTCACCGTTGCCGTCAGCTGCAAAGTCTGCGAGGAGCCGACCGTCGCCGGCGACGGCGCAACGGTTACGGTACCGACGGGGACCTTGAGCACTATGATCGTGGCCGTCCCTGTCTTCCCTTCGCTCGTCGCGGTGATAACCGCCGTGCCCGGGCCGACACCCGTCACGACACCGCTTGCCGATACCGTTGCAACTCCAGTTGCGCTGGAGCTCCAACTCACCACCCGGCCATTGAGCGTCTGACCGTTCGCGTCCTTCGTAATCGCCACGAGCGTCTGCGTTGCGCCGACGAAGACGTTGGCGGACAGTGGGCTGACGGCAACCGTGGCCACCGGGACCGGAACCACCGTCACCAACGCTGTACCCGACTTTCCTTCGCTGGTGGCCGTAATGGTCACCGTGCCTGTCGATATGCCGGTGACGGCGCCGGCCGCGGACACCGTCGCAATCGCCGGGGTGCCGGAGCTCCACGTCACACCGCGTCCGGTCAACACGACCCCGTTCGCGTCCCTCGGGATTGCGGTAAGTATCGTCGTCGTTCCGATCACGACGGTTGGCGTCGGCGGGGATACGGTCATGGTGCTGACGGGCGCCTGCGTCACCGTCACCGTCGCCGAGCCGCTCTTGGTCTCGCTCGTCGCGGTGATCGTCGCGGTTCCAATCGCCACGCCGGTCACCACGCCGCTCGAGGAGACCGTCGCGGCGGCCGCGTTGCTCGAGGTCCACGTCACCACGCGATCGGTGACGACGGTCCCATTCACGTCCTTCACGACCACACTGAGACCGGCTGTCGTCGTGGCCGGGACACTGATCGATGGCGGCGACACCGCGACGCTGCCCACTGGAATCGTCGTCACCGTGACGGAGGCCGTCCCCGACTTGCCCTCGCTCGTCGCCGTGATCGTGGCGATTCCCGAGCCGACGCCCGTTACGACGCCGCTCGACGACACGGTAGCAATCGCGCTGCTGCTCGTCGTCCAGGCGACGGACCGGCCGGTGAGAACCGCGCCGCTCTGGTCGCGCAATGTCGCCGCGAGTGTCGTCGTTTGTCCGGCGAGCACCGTCGCCGTCGGCGGCGTCACCGTCACCGTCGCCACGGGCTTGGGTTGCACGGTTACCGTTGTCGTACCGGTCTTCCCCTCGCTCGTCGCTGTGATCGTCGCGCTGCCAAGTCCGACGCCACTCACCAGTCCGGCGCTCGAGACGCTCGCGATGCTCGGGTTACTCGAGGTCCACGTGACCGGTCGGTCGTTCGCCGGCGCGCCGTTCACGTCGGTGAGCGTTGCGGAGAGTTGAATGCCGGATCCCTGAAAGATCGTGTTGTTCTGCGGCTGCACGTTGACGGTGGCAACCGCGAAGTTCGAAACGGTTAGCGCGGCGGTTCCGCTCTTTCCTTCGCTCGTCGCCGTGATCGTCGCCGTCCCCGCCGCGACCGCCGTCACGACGCCGGATGACGACACGGTGGCGGCCGCCATGTTGCTCGACGTCCACGACACGGGTCGTCCCGTCACCACATTGCCGGCGGCATCTCTCGTCGTCGCGGTGAGCGCCGTCGTTTGTCCCACCGACATCGACAACGGGCTCGGTGAGACGGTTAAGGAGGCGACGGGCGCTTGCGTCACGCTGATCGTTGCGACGTCGTTCTTGCCTTCGGCCGTCGCGGTGATCGACGCGGTGCCCGGCCCGGTCGCCGTCACGAGTCCGTTGAGGTCCACCGTCGCGACCTCCGTGTTGCTGCTCGACCAGATGATCGCACGATCGGTCAACGGATTCTGACCACCGTCGTAGGCGACGGCAGTGAGCTGTGACTGACCGCCAGTGCTTGCGTCGATGTGGTTCGGCCGCACGATGACGCTCGCCACCGGCGTCTTCTGCACCGTGATCGCGGCGATCCCCGACTTGCCGCCGACGTTCGCCGCCACTTGCGTCGTGCCGAGCGTGAGTCCGGTCACCACGCCCGCGGGCGAGATGCTGACGATGTCCGAGTCCTTCACCGTCCACACGACGGCGATGCCGCTTACCGGCTTGCCGTCGGCGCCCGCGGCCGTCGCCTGAAGCGGCACCTGTGCGCCGACGGCAACGCTCGTCGACGACGGATTCACCACCACCGACGATATGTCGCCGCCTTGGATGAAGTCAGTCGTGCCGCTGCACGAGCCGACGACGAACGCCGCGACCGATAAGGCCCCGCACCGAAGCGCGGTTCGTAACGAAGAGATCTGCATCGTCACCCACCGCCCGGCGGTGGCTCGACATAGACGGGCCGGTTGCGATGCGCCCGCGTCCCGTCGCCGAGCTGGCCGTCCAGATTGTAACCCCAGCAAAATGCTTCGCCGGACAGCGTGGATCCACAGGTGTGAGATCCAAAGCTGCGCAGCGACGCAAAGGCATGGCCGCCCGCTACCCGCACGGGCTGCGCCTCATCGACCGATGTGCCGTCACCGAGCTGACCATATGAGTTGCGCCCCCAGCAGTACGCTTCGCCGTCGGTGGCGAGTCCGCACGTGTGCACCGCACCCGCCGCGAGCGCGACGAAACGCACCGACGTCTTGACCTTCGCAGGCTCGTGGCGGTCCACGCGCGTTCCGTCGCCAAGCTGTCCGCTGCTGTTCTCGCCCCAGCAGTACGCGTCGCCCTGGGCCGTCACGCCGCACGCATGAGCGTTTCCCGCGGCGATGGCGATGAACGAGGGACTAGCCGATACGGGTTCGGGGCTTCGACGCTCCGAGATCGCACCATTCCCCAGCTGCCCGGACGCGTTGTCCCCCCAGCAGTACGCACGTCCGCCGCGCTCCAACCCGCAAGTGAAGTTCCATCCGGTGGTGATCGCCGTCCACGTGTGGCTTCCGGCGACGAGCGCCGGCGCCGAGATGCCCGGAGACGCAGCCTCTCCGCCGCCGACTTGGCCGTGCACGTTCGATCCCCAGCACCACGCCTCGCCGTCGGCTTCGAGACCGCACGAATGCGCGGCGCCGACCGCGATCGCGATGAAGCTGTGCCCTTCCGCGGCGCGAACCGGCGTCGGTCGCGGCGCGATCGTCTTGTCGCCAAGCTGACCCTGGTCGTTGTCTCCCCAGCACCACGCCGCACCGCCCCCCGTTCCGCGAGCGAGGGCGCAGCTGTGCGACATTCCGGCGGCGATCGTTCCGAATCGCACGTCCGGCGATACGATCGACGGCACCGCCGTTCGCATCGTGCCGCCATTGCCGACCTGACCGCGATCGTTGCCGCCCCAGCAATACGCCCGGCCGTCGGGGCCGACGAGGCAGGTGTGCATCCCGCCGGCCACCACCGTGACGCGCGACGTCGGCATCGGTGCGCTCACCGGCGGCGTGGGCGCAGGCGCGGACGTCGTCGCCGGCCCCCCCGAAGCTCGCGTCGCCGCGGCAGCGGGCGGCGGCGATGCGACAGTCTTCGTCTGCGTCGTGGAAGGGTTGGGCGCGGGGGAAGCCGAACGTACGGCGGTTTTTTTCGCGTCGGGTGAAGCCTTGGACGCAACAGGCGATGGCTTTTTCGCATCCTCGTCGGCGCGCGTCGTCCCGACTTTGCTTGCCGCCGCCACCGAGTCGTCGCGCGCGATGGAATCGGCCACCGCCGCCTTGATGCTGTCGGCGATCGGATCCGAGGCCGGCGCAGCCGGGACGATCGGCGGCAGCAACGACACCGGTGTGTCGCTCAATGCGATGCGCGGCGCCGACACGACGCGGCCGGGACGCGCGCGTGCTTCGGGTCCATGCTGCAGAGTTGCCGCGGCGAGGGCGAGCGCGGCGACGCCGACCAGCGCACCACCGGCCAATGCGTACCGCCGGCGGCTTGGCGCGCGCGCCGGAAGATGACCCGAATCCTGCCAGGCCAGCTCCGAGGCGACGAGAGCGAAGGTCGCCGAGCGATCGTCTTCTGTGGGCGTCGTCGAAGCCGCGGGCTCGAGCACCGGCTGCGGCAGCGCCGGGTTGGACGAAGCCGCGACGGACTGTGGACTCACTGGGCGCGCGAACCGCACCGTCTCCGCGCTCACGCGAACGTGCGGCGCCGATCGGAAGCCTGCGCCCTTTTTTCGGAGCGCGGCCAGAAGCTCGTTGGTGTCTTGCCACCGAGCGCCACGGTTCTTGGCGATGGCGCGCGACACGATCGCGGCGAGATAATCGGGAACGTCGTCGCGGATGTCGCGGACGTCGGGAAGCTGCTCGTGCTTTTGGTGATAGAGCACCGCGTACAGGCTTTCGCCTTCCCACGGTCGATGCCCCGTAAGCATTTCCCACGTTACGAGGCCGAGGCTATAGATGTCACCGCGCGCGTCGAGATCGCCGCCGTCTATCTGCTCGGGGGCCATATAGGCAGGCGTCCCGATCGCCACGCCGGCCATCGTGAGGTGCGTGCTGTCGGTGCTCATCGAGCGCGCGAGGCCGAAGTCGGCGAGCAGCGCGTGCCCCTTGGAGTCGATGAAGATGTTCTCCGGCTTCACGTCGCGATGAACGATGCCCATCGCGTGCGCTGCCCCGAGCGCCTTCGCGACGCCGCGCAGAATCTCTTCGGTGCGTCTGACCGAAAGCCGCCCATGCTCCTTGATGACCTGCTTCAGCGTTCGTCCCGGCACGTGCGCCATGACGAGCGCCGTTCCCGAGGTGCCGAGGTCGAGAACGCGGTGGACGGCGACGATGTTCGGGTGGTCGAGCTGCGCGACGAAGCGCGCTTCACGAGCGAAGCGCGTGATCGCTTCATCGTCCTCGATGTATTTCGCGCGAATCAGCTTGATGGCGACTTCTTCATTGGTCGCGCGCTCGCGCGCGAGGTAGACGATCGCGGTGCCTCCGCGACCCAACTCGCGCACGATCTCGTAATCGCTTTCGAGGGCAGCGAGTGCCGCCGGTTCCTTCTCGGAGCTCACAGCTGCTCAGCGACAGAGGCGAGCGAGCGGTGTGCCGCGTTCGTTCGCCATTATTGGGACCGGTATCGAAGGACGACTTCGCCCAGTTCGATCTTGTCGCCGTCGGCAAGCGGGCGCTCACCGGCGGAGTCGGGAAGGTTCTCGTCGTTCACCACGACGGGATTGGTCTGTGAAAGATTCGCCACCGCCCAACGCCCGTTGTTGAACGCGAAGCGCGCGTGCAGGCGGCTCACGGTGCTCGACTGCAGCGTGACGTGCTGCGGCGATCGCCCCGGCTCGCGACCCACAATGAGCTGCGCGGGCTCGCCGGGAACGCGGACGAAGCGAATTTCCCGATGACGCGGTTCGCCCGACACGACTTCGAGACGCCCGGGGAGAATCTGCACCGGCTCGTCGGACGGGCGACGAAAGCGGATCGTTTCCGAAGCGACGTACTCGCCGCCGTTGCCATTCTCGAACGCCGATCGATCGACGTGGATCACGGGCTCGATCGCGCGATCAACGATCGGCGGCGGCGCTGCGGCGACCGGGGCCGCCGGCACCGACGGCGAGTATCTCGGCGCGACGACGCCGTGCCCGTTCGTCGGCCCGACGCGACCGATCATCGGTATGATCTCGATATCGCGATGACCGGGAGGCACGAGCGGATAGATGAGCGGCGGAAGCGGACGCGCCGGTCCACGGCGCCGCTCCGCCCACCACACCGCGAGCGGCACCGCCGCACCTGCCGCGATGGCAACGATCAAAACCGCGACAACGACGAGCGTCATGACCTCTGAGAGAACCTGGATTGACGTTCGGTCGACTGCGCGCGGCGACGCGAACACACGAAAGCTCCGACCGCCAGCAGTGCGAGCCAGTTCATAGTGATACACACCGGCGCAACCGTCGTCCACCCCGCGTAACCGCGTCGAGGAACGCGGTGTCACGTAGCTGCAACGTCGCAGGCGCGACGGCGAGCGCATCGACGTCCGTTTGCGCAGAAGTCATGCCGACCTCAAGCGACTTTCCGGCTTGTGATCGGGATCACGCTTGCATCCCGACGGCTGCGGTCGCTGATTCGAGAGACCTCTTCCTCGCGAGCGACCCTCATGCCCCGGCTTCCCGGCGTCGAATTCATGACCACCACGGCCAACGGGATCGACGGCTACGATGTCGTTCAAACGTTTGGTGTCGTACGCGGGATCGTCGTACGGTCCCGCTCAGTCTTCGGTCAGATAGGAGTTCGGTTCCAGACGCTTCTCGGCGGCAACATCACGCTGCTCACGGAGCTGTGCGAACACACCCGGGAGGACGCCTTCTCTCGCGCCGTGGAGCACGCCCGCGCCCTCGGTGCGAACGCGTTGGTCGCGATCCGATACGATGCGACGGAAATCCTTCCCGGCGTGTCGGAGGTCCTCTGCTACGGCACTGCGATGCGCATCGCTCCGCGATTGCGCGCCGGCGAGTCGTAAGCATTTTGCAGGCCGTCTAGGAGGCGTGCCCGGGCCGCGGCAGATTGGCCTGATGCGCACTCCATCTTTCGCCGCGGTATCCCTGACGGCCGCCCTGATCGCGGCTCTCGGAGGCGCCGACCCGCTGCCCGGACAGTCGGCGGCGTCGGGTACGGTGCTCGTCGCCAATCAACAGTCGGCCAGCGCCACGATCATCGATCTCGCGACCCGTGCAGAGACAACGATCGACGTCGGCGTCGGGCCACACGAGGCGGCGATCTCGCCCGACGGCCGGTGGGGCGTCGTGACCATCTACGGCACGCAGACGCCGGGCAATTCACTCGCCGTGATCGACCTCGTCGCGAAGAAAGGCGTGCGGACGATCGACCTCGGCGAGTATCGCCGCCCGCACGGCGCGGCGTTCCTGCCCGGTTCGACGACGACCGTCGTGGTGACCTCCGAGGCGTCGCAGAACGTGGTGATCGTGGACATCAATGCCGGGAAGGTCCTCTCGGCGATTCCGACGCACCATCCGGGTTCACACATGCTCGGCATCACGGCCGACGGAAAACACGTCTTCACGTCGAACGTGTCGTGGGGCGGCATCACCGAGATCGACCTCGAGGGCAAGGCATTCGCGCGCGATCTGAGCGTGGCTCCGCAGACGGAAGGCGTCGCGGTCGCCCCCGACGGCGCCACCGTATGGGTCGGGAGCAATTCGACCGGAACGGTGAGCGTCGTGGAGACGAAGAGCTGGAGTGTCGCGGCGACGCTGAGTGGTCTCGGCATGCCGTATCGGATCGGCATCTCACCGAATGGCGCGATCGCCGTGATCTGCGATCCGCAGCAGAATACGATTCACATCGCTGACGTCTCGTCACGGAAGATCGTCGGCAGCGTCGGGTCGTTGCCGTCGCCGCGGGGCGTGTTCATCGCTCCGGACAATCGTACCGCGTTCGTTACATTCGGCGCCGATAACAGCGTCGGTGTGATCGATCTCGTCGACAGGATGCTGAAGACGAAGTTCCCCGTCGGCGCGTCGCCGGACGGCGTCGCTTACGGGCGCGCACCCGCGAAGTTCTGACCGATTTCCAAGCGCGCCGCGGGTAAGGAACGCAAGCCTGGCGGCGTGGATTTCTCGGCGATAGCGTCAAATCATCGATGAACACCCGCGTTCTCGCCGTCCCCGTCGCGATGATGCTCGCCGGCGCTTGCCACCGGCGGGGTGACGAGTTCGCGCCTTCACCAGCCCGCGTGCCGGCGCGCGACACGCTGTTCGCGCGCGACCAGTCTCGGAGCGACAGCGCGTCAGCGCGCGGCATTAGCGAGGCGATGCTCGCGATCCTCAGTCCCGACGCGGCATATCTTCGCGCCGGAGTGCCGGCGTTGTATGGCATCGACGCGGTTCGATCCATGTTCGCCGCCAATCCCGAGACGTCGGGCACCACGATCACGTGGCAGCCACTCGGCGGCGGCGTCTCCAATGACTTGCGCTCTGGATATACCTACGGCATCGCGGCTCGAGTGACTCCGCGCTCGCCGGTACGCCTCGAGCGGTACATCGCCTACTGGCGTCGCGAACCGCGTGAGGCATGGCGCATCGCCGCGTACGCCGAAGTCGGCGCGCCGCCCGCGAGCGAAGGTAGCGGACCGGTCGATCGCGTTATACCTCCGACCACTAACCTTCCGCGCTCGCTGGCTCAGGCCCGCAGCGCGGTACGAGCAGCCGACAGTCTATTCGCCGACCTCGCCTATCGAATGGGTACCGGCTACGCCTTCGCGGCGACGGTCGCGACCGACGGTGTGATGTTCGGCAATCCACAGCTGGTGATCGGACCACAGGCGGTGCAGGAATTCTTCGCCGCCGGCGCGGGAGCGTCGTTGTCATGGCAGCCGGTCTTCGCATCCGTCGCCGCTTCGCGCGATCTCGGTTTCACGATCGGTGAATACACCTCGACCGGCCGCGGGCCCACCGGCGCCGCCGTACAGCGCTTCGGCAAGTATCTCACGGTCTGGCGCCTGCAAAGCGACGGCACTTGGAAGTTCGTGGTTGATGGGGGAAATCCGACGCCATCGAGGGGAGGAGACCGTTAGGCGCCCTCGTCGGTCGGGGCGCGACGCGCACTAATCGCGGGAATCGTGCGCTCTGGGTTCAGTGGTCTCAGGTCCCCGGTCTGAGGTCTCAGGTGAACAGCACCGCCGTTTCCACCTGAGACCCGAGACCCGGGACCTGAGACCTCCAGACCGCGACTCCAAGACGAACGCGATTAAGCCTCTTTGACGCCGCGCTTACCAGTCGCCTCGATTTTCACCTTTCCGATACGCTCGGAGCAGCGTGAACGAGACGCCGCCGTAGGTGATGACGTACGCGCCCCACTTGTAGATGTCCGCCATCCCAGCATCGGTTGTGTGGAAGGCGAAAGCGTAGCAGACCAGTCCCAGTGTGGCCCACGCGAGACACGCGATCCCACTGCGCACCATCGACCACTGCCGGTCTCGCTCCGCCGCGCGATGCTCGGCCTCTCGCTTTACCTGGAGCTCTTTGTACAGCTCGGGTTTCATCGGCATGGAGGGATGGCTCCGCTGACCGGTTGATTGGCGCGCACTAATACCCAGAGTGCCGGAAAATGGCTCGCCTCCGCAGCGAGAGATTTACGGAGCCTATATAATTCCCACGGCGGTCTCGGCGGTCCGCGAGCCGCCCTCACTCATTGCAACGGAGAAGACGCATGGCGAAACATCGTCTGTTCGCCGCCGCGCTCGCCGCCATAGTCGTGGCGGTCCCAGTTGCGGCGCAGAAGGGCGGGACGGTGGAGGTTGGCGGGTTCGGACAATACACAGTCGCGGATGACGCCTGGCACGTACAAAACGGCTGGGGCCTCGGCGGAAGGCTGGGCGTGTTCCTCGCCTCTCACTGGGAACTGGAGGCGGCAGCGGCCTTCTCGACGTTCACGAACGAAGCGCCGCGCGCGAGCGGCAGCTCGTCGAATCAGACCTTCAATGGTCAGATCAATTTCAATCTGCCCTTCGGGATGGGCGGCAGGACGCATCACTTCCTCCTGGAGGCCGGGGCGGGAGCACAAAGATTTGCGTCGCACACGGACTTTTCGGTCCCACTCGGCGCCGGTTTCCGGTTCTCGCTGAACAATGCGCTCGCGCTGCGATTCGACGGCATCGTCGAGTACGTGGAGAATCCGACCGCCGCGACCTTCGGGTTTCCGCCGGTGATCGGGGTCAACTCACAGGCCGCACGATCGACCAATGTGGAACTGCGCGCCGGGTTGAGCTTCATGCTCGGCAATCGGCAGCCGGCGCCTCCGCCGGTCGTAGCGCAGACGCGACCCACCCCGCCGCCACCGCGCCAGGAGCCGCCGCAGCAACCGCCGGCCAGAATCGACACCACCCGGCCGCCACCGCGCGTCAATACGGATTCGATCAACGCCGTGAATCGCGCGCGCGAGGCGCTGCTCGCCAAGCTCTACTTCGACTTCGATCGGTCGGAGCTGCGCGAGGATCAGCGCGCGGTCCTCGACGAAAAGCTCCCGGTGCTCCGCGCGAACCCCGGGGTTCGCATTCGCGTCGAGGGTAATGCGGACGAGCGAGGCTCGGACGAATACAACATCGCGCTCGGGATGCGGCGCGCGCAGACGGCGCGGAAGTACCTGATCGATCATGGCATCGACGCGGCGCGTATAGAGATCTCGAGCAACGGGGAAGAGCGTCCCGTCTGTCAGGAGCACGATGAAAGCTGCTGGAAGCAGAATCGGCGCGATGAATTCGTGATCATCGCGGGCGGGGACAGGCTGGTCGCCCCGCGTTAAGACGCGACGTGGAACCGGGCCGAGCGATGGTGGATTCATCGCTCGCCCGGTCCACAACACCCGGTGGGCCGCCGGCTCAACCCACTGAGGAGCGCGTCACCATGCCGAACCGAATGCCAGTACTCGCAATCGCTGCCTTGGCCGGGTTTGTGGCCGCATGCGGCAGCGACACTGACCGCAGCACTACGTCGCCACCCCCTTCCAACGTCGTGACATTCACGGCGAGTCTTGCAGGAAACAAGGAAAACCCCGCCAATACGTCTCAGGGCACCGGCACCTTCCTCGCCACCCTGGACACGGTAACCGGCGTGTTCACGTATGACGTGACCTTTCAGGGGATGACGTCGAACGTCACGCTCGGACACATCCACGGCCCGGCGGCGGCGACGGCCAACGCGAGCCCAATCCTCAACTTCGGCACGCTTCCGGGCGCGTTGTTCACCATCGGCGGTCTTTCGGGTACGGCGCACGGGTCCACCACGCTCAACGCCGCCAATCAGCTCACGGCGACCGTCAATGGCGACTCGCTGAAAAAACTGCTGCTCAGCGGACTGACGTACGTGAACATTCACACGACTCAGAATGGCGGCGGCGAGATCCGCGCTCAGCTCACGAAGTAGCGCGCTCGCAACCACATGACGGCCGCATGACGGCTGGTAGGTAGCCTCGCGCGAGCGAAGCGGGGCGAGCGATCACACAGGACACGAGAACGGCCGCGCGATTGCGCGGCCGTTCTCGTCAAATGCCGTCGGCTGATCGCCTGATCAGTAGATGTAGACTCGTGTTCCGACCGGCACGTGGTCGTAGAGCCATTCGATGTCTTCGTCGCGCATGCGCACGCAGCCGTGCGTCGCGGCGAGACCGATCGACTCCTTGTACGGGGTCCCGTGCAACAGATAGCCGTCGCCCAGGTTGAGGCGATACTTGCCGAGCTCGCCCTCGATCTTCCGATTCTTCGATCCCATGGGCGGCACGAACAGCGTGTTGTCGAACACGATGTGCTCGTCCGTCGGCAGCGCCGCGAACATGCCACCGTCGACCACGCCGGCCACGCCGTCACGCACCGTGAGGTAGCGGCCGTCGCGAAGTTTGATCTTCTCGCCGCTGTTGAGATGGCCGAGCTTCAGCCCGTTCTCGAGCGCGGTCTCCGCGTACAGCCACTCCGGTGGCTGCCAGATCGGGTCGGCTTCCTTGCTGAGCACCGTTCGCATTCCGCGCGGCGTATCGAACGTCCACTCTTTCTTTCCGAACTCGAGGGTCGTTCCCTTGGCAACGGCGGCCGGCGCGCTCAGCACCGTATCGCGGCCGATGATCGCCCATAGGTGACGGTCCTGCAGCGACACGACCAACCGGAAACCAGTGGACTTCGCGGCAAGCGAGCGGTTCTTGGACCAGGCCAAGCTATCCGCGCGCGACTTGAACGAATACGAGACCTCATCGCCACTGCCGTCCTGATCCGCGGCGCGGCGCAGGCCGTCGCCGGTCTCCCGCAGCGTCTGCGCGCCGAGGCGCGGCGCGACGCTCAGGGCGAGGGCGGCGGTGAGGCTGGTCAGATAAGTGTAAAGTCGGGTACGGCTCATGGTGGGCTCTGCTGACGGCGCGGCGTCCATTCGCTCTGCGCTCCTGCCCACAACGTACGCTAAATCCGTTCCAAAGTGCCATACCGCACAATACCGCGGCAGGCTGGGCGGTTAGGCCCAACCTGCCGCGCGGACTTGAACTTCGGTTCTGGTGCCTTGGTGCCGTGCGACTAGAAGAAGTTCAGGCCGAACATGATCGGGACTTGGATGGCATGCTTAAAGCCTCGTCCCTCGATATTGATATTGTTGACGACAACGCCGTTACGGGTTGTGCCGCTGATCGTGGTGACATTCAAGTCGTCGCTGCCACGGCTGAACCCAATCGCGCGGGCCTCGACGTAGACCTCGGTGCGGCCCATGTGCCAGGCGAGACCACCGCCGGCGTTCCAACCCCAATGGCTACCACCGTCGCTGACGACCGCGTTGATCTCGTCGCCCGACGCCGTCGTGAATTCACCTTCGAGCTTCTGACGGAGGTCGTGATAGTCCACCCAGCTCCCGCCGCCGATGGCGTATGGCGTGAACCACGTGTTGTTGCCGAAGATCCGATTGACCCAGGGCAGGTCGAGCCGGCCATCGAGATTGATGTTCCACACGGAGGGGCGATCGCCGAGGAACGCCAAGCCGTTCGCTCTTCCGTACTGCGAGTACTGTCCATCGAGCTGCACACCCCAGTACTGCATGAGGTTCCGATAGCCAACCTGCAACTGCGCCGTACCACCGGCTGTGTTCACCGTGTTCAAACCACTCGCAGGCATGTTCGTTCCGCCGGCGGCCCCGAAATAGAAGCCGCTCACGGCGCGGGTGATGACCGGCACCGTCTGCACGACGGTATCGACGCGGGTCACGGTGTTCGTCACAGTCACGGTATCGACGCGCGGCGCCATGCGGAGCGTGTCGGTGCGGAACACAGTCACGGTATCCACGCGAGGCGCGACGACTTCGCCGTGTGATTCCTTGCTCACGGGAATCCGCCGCTGCGAGCGCGGTCTCGTGCTTGTGCTGTCCTGCGCCGAAGCGGCCGATGCGTCGAGAGCGAAGAACGCCGCGCCGGCTACGAGTAACAAGGCATTACGATTCAACATGGGTCTCCTCCCTCTGCACCGTCCTCGTCTTGCCCCCGCGGACGGCTACCGGGCGAGGATCTCAGCGTACTGCATAGTGACTGCGCTGCACGACTAACTGCGCTACACAACTGCATTACAACCGACATCCTCGGTCGACGTACTTCGTCGCGGCACTGGCGCATGAGGAAAGCAGGCCCCGTGCCGCAAACGCTGCCTTCGCGCGACCGGACCGGCGTGAGTCTGAGGCGGCCCTGCGAGACGCGAGCTCGGCCGGGAAAAACGAAGCGGCCCGGACTGACGTCCGGGCCGCTTCCGATCCATTGATCGAAGTTTTGTGATCAGCGCGACCCGTACCAGTTCATGCCGAGCACGAATGGCATCTGGCGCGACTGCGGCGCGTTCTCGGGTTTGAACGCGAGCACGCGTGTCTCGAAGAACAGCTCGGAGCGTCCCCACATCAGCGACGCACCACCGCCGGCGTTCCAGCCGTTCTGATTCGTCCAGTCGGGGACGCCCTGTACAAAGACGACCGCATTGGGATCCGTTGCATCGACACGCATCGGCAGATTCTTGAACCAGGTGTGCGTGTAGCCGCCGACCCCGTACAGCGAGAAACGATGGATCGCGCCAAACGTGTGCGTGAGCCACGGGACCTGCAGCTTCGCGTCGATGCTCCAATTCCAGATGTCGGGATCGCCCTGAGGCTGCGAGAACCGCGAGTCCTCACCCAGCGTCGACCAATTCAGATCGGTGCGAATGCCGAGGAAGTTCTTCGCGCCTTGCCAGCCGAGCTGCGCTCCTACCGTCGGGCCGGCGCCGTTCGGGTTGTAGATCGCGCCGTTCGGTGCATTCACACCACCGTTCATGCCGAAATACAATCCATTCGGAAGCCGAACCGGCGGATAATACGTGGTGGTCACGGTGTCGACGCGCGTCACCGTGCGAGTCTGAGTCACCGTGTCGTGAACGATCGTGGGCGGCGTGTTCACGTTCACGCGAAGCGTGTCCGTGCGATATACCGTAACTGTGTCGACCTTGCGCGCCACCTCGCCGCCTTCCTTCGTGATGGGAATGCGACGCGTCGAGGTTGGACGCGTACGAGTGCTGTCCTGCGACAGCACGACCGAGGCACCGAGTGTGACCATTGCGACGGCGCCCGCCAGAGACTTCGCGGAAATTCGCATTGAGATTTGTCCTTTCTCCGTTTCCGTCCTCGACTTGCCCCCGCGGACGACAACCGGGCGGAGAGATACGTCCCCCGAACGACCATACAACGTCGCGGCACCGCCGACGTGCTCAAGCATACAATGTGCCGGAGGCTTTCACTCGAATCGACAGGCCGAGCCGGCCTTAATTCCTTAGTCCTCGTCGAGAGCGAAGCGGACTGTAGCGACGCAGCCACGCCTGTCGCCGCGGTTCTCCAAAGTGAGCGTCCCTCCGTGCGCCTCCGCGATCTGGCGCGACAACACCAACCCGATCCCCGACCCGGCCGGCTTGGTCGTGAAGAACGGAACGAAGAGGTTAGCCGCGTTGGCGAGGCCCGGACCCTCGTCCTCGACGATGAGGGAGAGCGTGCCGTTCTGACGCGTCCATCGGACGTCGACGTTGCCGCTCGTCTCCAGCGACGCGTCGACCGCGTTGCGCAGGAGGTTGATGAGGAGCTGGTCGAGCTGGTCGCCGTCGGCGCTCATCGTCGTGGGCGGTCCCCCAATGACCTCGACCGCGATTCGCGTCTCGAGCGCCGCGACCCGGCGGACCCACGCGGCGATGTCGAGCGGGGCCTTGTTCGGCGGCGGCAGCTTGGCAAGCCGCGCATACGCCGACATGAATCGCACCAGCGCCTCCGATCGCCCGCTGATGACGTTCAGCCCGCGGCGCAGATCGGCGTCGGCGTCGCTGGGCCGGTGCGGACTGTCGACGAGGGCGAGCAGCGTGCCCGCAATCGACTTGATCGGCGCGAGTGAGTTGTTGATCTCGTGGCTCAACACGCGGACGAGGCGTTGCCAGGCTTGCAATTGCTCCTCGCGCAGCGCCTTGCTGACGTCGGCCAGCACGAGCAGTGTGTGCGGCCGACCGTCCTGACGGAACGCGCCGCGTCTCACTTCCCAACGGCCGCCGCCGCCGGGGAATGTCACGTCCATCGTGCGTGGCGACGCGCCTTCGAGCATGTCGACGAGGCCCACCTGCTCCGCGGTCCGTCCGAGCAGCCGCTCCGCCGGTTGCGCGAGGAGTGACTCGGCGGCTTTGTTGGCCAACCGGACGCGATTCGCGTCGTCGAACGCGAAGACGGCGACGTCGATCTCCGCCATCACCGTGCGCAGGAGCGCCGTCGCCTCCATCGCGCCGAGGCGCTGCGTACGCAACGTCTCGCCGAGCAGGTTGGACTCGAGGAAGGCCAGGCCGAGTGCATCCTCGCGATCGGCCCCGCGCGCGCGAATCGAGTAATCCCCCTCGCGCAGAGCCGCGAGCATGTTGGACAGCGTCTGGAGCGGCCGCACGACGCGCTCCCGCAGAACGAACGCGGCGATCAGCCACGACCCGGCGACGAGCAGGTCGAACGTCCATTGCACCTTCGCGCTGTAGCCGCCGCGCCAGAGGAGCACCGCCGTGCCGATGACTCCCGGAAGCCCGGTGAACAGCGCGAGCCGAAGGACCAGCTTCTCGTGGTCAGGATTCTCGCGCGGCGCGGAGACGGCCGCGTGATCACCGCTCCGGCGCCGTGTCGGGCGCTCAGAGGCCATAGCTCGCGATGCGCCGGTACAGCGCGCTTCGCGACAGCCCCAACGCCTGCGCGGCGCGGCTCACGTTTCCTTCGTAGCGAGCCAAGGCTTTCTGAATGAGCATCTTCTCAACATCCTCGAGGGGCAAGTCCTCGAGGCGCGGAGCAGCGCTCGTCGTCGCGCGCAAGCCGAGGTCGCCGGCGCGAATCTGGTCGGCGTGGGCCAACAGCACGGCGCGCTCGATCGCGTGGTCCAGCTCGCGAATGTTGCCCGGCCAGGAGTGCGCGAGCAGTGCCTGCATGCCGCCGGCGTCGAAACTGTTGAGCGGCTTCCGATAGCGCGCCGCATGGCGACGCAAAAAGTGCATCGCCAGCGCCGGGATGTCCTCGCGGCGGTCGCGCAGCGGCGGCAGATGGACCTCGATCGTGTTCAACCGGAAGAGAAGGTCCTCGCGAAAGCGTCCTTCGGCGACGTCCAGTTGGAGGTTGGCGTTCGTCGCCGAGACGACGCGAACGTCCACGTGCCGCGACTTGGACGACCCCACGCGCTCGACGTCGCCCGTCTGCAGCACGCGCAGCAGCTTGGATTGGAGGGCGAGCGACACCGTGCCGATCTCGTCGAGAAAGATCGTCCCGCCGTCGGCCAGCTCGAAGCGCCCCACCCGATCGGTCTTGGCGTCGGTGAACGCGCCCTTTACGTGGCCGAACAACTCGCTCTCGAAGACGCCCTCCGACAAGCCGCCCATGTTCACCGCGATGAACGATCGCGCGTTTCGTGGAGACGACGCGTGCAGCCACTGCGCGACGAGCTCCTTGCCCGTTCCGTGCTCGCCGGTGATCAGCACGTTCGCGTCGGACGGTCCGATCCGCTCGAGCAGCTGGAGGATCGGTTTCATCTTCGGCGACTCGGCGATCATCTTCGGCAAATGGTCGCGGCGCAGCAGCCGGTTCTCCGACTCCAAACGCTGCGCGCGCCGGAGCGCGCGGCCGAGCTCGACCTGCGTGGTGAGAATGGAGACGAGGCGGGCGTTGTCCCACGGCTTCTCGACGTAGTCGCGCGCACCGCGCCGCATCGCTTCGACGGCGTTGTCGATGCTTCCCCACGCCGTCATGACGACGACCGGCATGTGCGGCTCGAGCGACTGCAACGTCGACAACATGTCGAGACCTTCCTTCCCCGACGTGGTGTCGCGCGTGTAGTTCATGTCGAGCAGCATCGCGTCGTAGTCGCGACGCTCCAGGGCGGCGAGCGCGGCACTCGGCGACGTGGTCGTGTCCACGTCGAAGCCGTTTCCCTTGAGGAGCAGGCGAAGCGCCTCGAGGACGTCGTTTTGGTCGTCGGCGACGAGAATGTGCGGGCGGCCGTTCTCGGTACTCATCGAGCGGAAAGTTACGGCGCGGCTGGGCGCGGTGCTATTCACTGCGCAGCGCGATCATTGGGTCGACGCCGGCCGCGCGGCGCGCCGGAATCCAGCACGCCGCGAGCACGGCAAGCGAAAGGAGACCCGCCCCCAGTGCAAATACGACCGCGTCCGTGATCCGCAGGCCGAGAAACACCGACGCCAGCACTTTCGCGACCCCGGCCGACAGCGCGACCCCGATCACGACCCCGATGGCGGCGAGCCTGAACCCTTCGCGGAGGAACATCGCAACGACCTGAGCGCGCGCCGCGCCGAGCGCGACACGAACGCCGATCTCACGCGTTCGCTCGTTGACCGCGAACGCCATCACCGCGTAGACGCCGATCGTCGCGAGCAGCAGCGCGAGCGCGCCAAAGATGGCGAGCAGAGTCGATCCGAGGCGCGACTCGGAGCCGCGGTCGTAGCGATAGCGGGCAAGCGTCTGCACGTCGTACACCGGGAGATTGTGGTCCATCTCGCCGATGACCTTGCGAAGCGACGGCGCAAGCTGGGTCGCCCCGCCAGGATGACGGACGAGCAGCGTCACGTCGAGAGCCTTCGGGTGCTGCGTTTGGGCCACGTAGATGATCGGGCGTCGGCGCTCGGTCAGGCCGTAGGTCTGCGCTTCGCGCGCGACGCCGACGACGGTCATGAACGGTCCTTTCTCGCCATTCGTGCTGACGCGTTTGCCGAGGGCGTCCTCGTTCGGCCACGCGGCGCGAGCGAAATCCTCGCTCACCAGGGCGACCGGCTCGGACCCGACGCGATCGTCGCGCGTGAAGTCACGCCCTCGCGCGAGCGGGATGCCAATCGTTTTGAAATAGTCCGGGCGGATGGTGCTTTCGTACACCTCGAGCCCGGCCGACTCGCCGAACCGCCGTGTCGCCGTCGCATCGCCCTGAATCGTGACGTCGGTCCCGATGTGGCGCTCGCCCATCGGGACCTGGTTCGTGAACGTCGCCGATGCGACGCCCGGCAGCGCCATGACGCGCGTCTGAAGCTCGTCCAGGAACGCGGAGCCGCGCTCCGGAGTGTATGCGTTGAGCTCGAGGCTGAACGACGCCGCAAGCACGCGATCGCTGGCGTCGAAGTGCACGTCGGTTCGCGTCGATTTGTACAATGCGCCGAGGAACATTCCCGCCGTGACGAGCAGGACGAGGCTCAGCGAGACCTGCGCCACGACAAAACCGCGCTGCAGCCGGGCGCGCGACCGGTCGAAGCCGATCGCCGCTTCCTTCAGCACGCTCGTGATGTCGGCGCGAGTCGCGCTCAGCGCCGGTACTACGCCGAAGCCGACGCCGCTCACGAATGCGATCCCGATCGTGAACCAGAGGACGCGAGCGTCCGGCGAGATGTCGATCGGCGCCGGGATGATCGAGGCGAGGACGTCCGTCGCCCAGCTGGCGAATATGAAGCCGGTCGCCGTGCCGCACGCCGCCAGCAGAACGCTTTCGGTGAGAAGTTGGCGGATGATTCGCGTTCGCGCGGCGCCGATCGAAAGCCGCACCGCGATCTCGCGCCGCCGCGCCACCGCCCGTCCGAGCAGCAGATTGCTCACGTTGGCGCAGGCGATCAGCAGAATGAGCAGTGTTACCGAAAACGCGAGCGCGGCGACCGGCGCGATGTCGTTGCCGTCCGTCGGTCCAAGACCGCCGCGCATGGGGAAGGCGCGCGCGGTCACGAAGGCGTGCTCCACGGTATCGGTCTTGGCGATGCGCGCCGCCACCGTGGAAAGCCCGGTGTTCGCCCGCTCGATCGATGTTCCCGGTGTGAGGCGGCCGACCGCCGTCAGCCACCACGTGCCGCGGCTCTTGAGAAAATTCTCAAAACCGGGGAGGCGCGTGCCGGCGAGAGAGATCGGCACCCAGACATCGCGCGGCTCGGAGTGCTCGGTGCCGTTGAAGCGTTCGGGCGTCACGCCGACGATCGTGAACGGCTGGCCGTCGATCGTGATGCGACGACTGATCACGGACGGGTTTCCCCCGAACCGCTCCTGCCACAGGCGATAGCTGATCACCGCCGCGCTGTTCGCCGCGCCGACCGCGTCTTCTTCGGGAAGAAAGCCGCGACCGAGGGCGAAGCGGACGCCGAGCATGCGGAAGTAGTCGGCGTTCACCAGCATGCCGTGCACGCGAGCGGGCTCACCGCCGGACGAGATCGCGAAATCGACATGGGCGATCGCCGACGCCTGCGAGAACACTTGCGTGGAATCGCGGTAGTCGAGGAAGTCCGGGTAAGACAACATCAACGGACGACCGGCGCGCGAATCGATCGGCGCGATCCAGACCAGTCCCTCCGGCCGCGCGATCTCGGGAAGGGGCCGCGCGAGAATTGCATTGGCGAGGGTAAAGAGCGCCGTGTTCGCGCCGATCCCGACCGCGAGCGTCAGCGTGGCGACGATCGCGAATCCCGGTGAGCGCAGCAGTTGTCGCGTCGCGTACTTGAGGTCTTGGAGAAGGGCTTCCATTGGTTGGGTCCCGGGTGGGGGCGGGAAACTAGTCGCGCTTGACCCGCTTTCGATTCCCGCACTTAGGAAGCCTCATGCCAGTCGCCGCGCGACGTAAATGCCATCCTCCACAGCAGTTACGCCATTGTCTGCCTCGCATCGCTTGGCGGGCGCTGCGCGGATGTGGGACGACTCGTCCGAAAACGAAACGCGGCGCCATCTCGGCGCCGCGTTTCCAATCTCAGACCACCGGTCCTTCGGATCCGGTGATCCAGCCGTCTTTGAGCTCGATGATCCGGTGCCCGTATTTCGCGTTTTCCTCGGAGTGCGTCACCTGAATGATCGTCGTGCCCTCGCTGTTCAATTTCTTGAACAATTCCATTATTTCACGGCCCTGGCTCGAGTGCAGGTTGCCCGTGGGCTCGTCGGCGAGAATGAGCTTCGGCCGCGCGATCACCGCCCGAGCCACGCCCACGAGCTGCTGTTGTCCACCAGAAAGTTGCCGCGGATAAAGATCCTTCTTTCCGACCATGCCGAACTTGTCGAGCGTGTCGGCGACGATCGCCTCGCGCTCCGACCGCTTCACGTTCCGGTACGACAACGGGATGTCGAGATTCTCGGCGACGGTCAGGTCATCGATCAGGTGGTACTGCTGAAAGACGAAGCCGATGTGCTCCTTGTTCAACGCGACGCGCTGTTTGTGGGACATCGCATGCACAGGATGCCCGACGAAGAAGAATTCGCCGCTCCACGCGCTGTCGAGCATGCCGAGGATGGCGAGCAGCGTCGACTTGCCCGCGCCCGACGGCCCCATGATCGAGACGAATTCGCCGGGCTGAATCTCGCCCGAGATGCGGCGCAGCACGTAGGTACGGCCGGCCGGCGTCTCGAACACTTTCTCGATACCGCGCATCGCAATGAGCGGACCGACGATCGGCGTCGGCGGCGTATCGCGGCTGACGGTCTGGGGCTTCGTGAAGAATGCCATGATGACTCCTAACCTAACGTGACGCGGAGGGGGGGACTTACTCGGCGCGCAGCGCCTCCAATGGGTCGATGCGCGCGGCGCGACGCGCGGGCAACCAGATGGCCAGTGCCGCCGTGAAAACCAACAGCAGGGCCACCGCCGTGAACACCGGAAGGTCGATCGGGCTCGCTCCAAACAACATCGCGCGCAGCACACGCAACAGCAACATCGATCCAGCCGTCCCGAGCACGATACCGAGCACCACGAGGCGGCCGCCCTGTCCCGCGATCAGAGCGACCACGTGCTTCGGTTCGGCGCCGAGCGCGATGCGTACGCCGATCTCGCGGGTACGCTGCGCGGCATTGTACGCCACGACGCCGTACAGCCCGATAGCGGCAAGCAGGATCGCGAACGCGGCAAACGAACCCATCGTCGTCGCATACAGCTGGTATGGTGCGACGTTCGAGCGCCGCTGCTGGCGAACCGTCTGGAGCGCGAGGATCGGCAAATCTTCGTCGACCGAGCGAACCGCCGCACGGACCGTCGCCACGAGCGACAACGGATCGGCGCTACCGCGAACGAGCAGCGTCACGCGCTGGTTCCTCGCTGATTGCGCGAACGGCACGTACGCGTAGTGCGCGACGGTGTCCCGCGACGTGATATCGCCCGCGACGCCGACAACGGTGAGCCAGGGAAGCGAATCGGCCGAGCCAAGCTTGATTCGTCGCCCGAGCGGCGACTGGCCATGCCAGAGCACGTCGGCCATCCGCTGGTTGATCATCACTACCGGCTGCGACCCGATCCGGTCCTGCGCGTTGAAGGCGCGGCCCGCGCGAACAGGAAGTCGCTCGGTCGCGAAGTAGCCCGGTGTGACGACGAAGGCGAAACGCGGCGAGACGCTGCGCGCCAGGGAGGTGTCGGCTCCCTCGGCGCGAATGCTTCGGTCGGCACGACCGAACCCGGCGACGAACTGGAAGGCGTGCGCCGACGCACTCGCCACACCCGGAGCGGTCTGCAGGCGCTCGAGGATCGACGTCACGGTGCTTTGAACGAGCGTGCTGTCGCTGTAGCGCGCATCGAGGAATTCCAGGTCGCCGGTG
>DATMHK010000068.1:0-7275 GCA_035554995.1 Gemmatimonadaceae bacterium | reverse complement strand
TTCGAGGCGCCGCACCGCCTAACGTGCGTTGCAGCTGACGGGCGCTCCAAGCGTGGCGGTTGAGCGCCTATTGATATCTTCTCATGACCAGCTGCAATCCGCATATTGCGCCGACCGCCCGCAGCTGAACTCGGGCGTTAGCCTGCACCACACTATCGACGCGGCGTAATGCGATATTTGGCGGCCGGTTGGATCGCTGTTTTCGGCCTGGGCGCTTGCACAGAGCCGGGACGCCAGGCGCTCGGCCCTACCGCAGACACGAATTGTCGCGAAGTCACGCCCATCGCAGTCGATAGCGTCGTCGACTACGGAGCGCGCCCTGGACCCGTAACCGAATTCAAGATGGTATCGCGTTCAGCGCCGCGTTTTCCCAAAGCCGTCCAGTCCAGCAATGCTATGGGGTACGCCGTGCTGAGCTTCGTCATCGATACGGGGGGCTTCGTCATCCGCAGCTCGGCACGCATCGAAACGCCGCCCTGGCGGCGAGAGTTCGATGACGCTGTCTGTGATTGGTTGCGCCAGGCGCAGTTCGAGCCCATCCGACGCGGTGGCCGCCCGGTTCGTGTTGCTATCCGGAACGTGGTGGTCACCTTCAGCCTAAGTCAGTAGATGTTGCGACCGTGCAGGCTAACACGCGTTGCAACTGACGGGGCGCTCTAATTGCGGTTGAGCGCTTATTCGGATCTTCTCATCATCCAGTGCAGTGCGCATATTGCGCCGACCGCCTGCAGCTGAACTCGGGCGTCAGCTAGCACCCATAATAACGCTTGACGTTATTAGCCCAATGGGCTAGCTTCTGAAGTGATCAAGAGCTTCGCCGATCGGGATACCGAAGCCCTGTTCCAGCGCCAACGCGTTCGGCGCTATCCCGCTGAGCTCCCGCGGCCGATGCTGCGCAAACTGGTCGCCGTGGACGCGGCCGAAGCGCTGGACGATCTCCGGGTGCCGCCGGGGAACCGCCTCGAGAAGCTCAAAGGCAATCGCGTCGGGCAGCACGGTATTCGCGTCAACGATCAGTGGCGGATCTGCTTTCGGTGGGCTGATGGTGACGCGTACGAGGTCGAGATCGTTGACTATCATTGATCGTTGCGAGGTGAGCTATGGCGGCTCGTAAGCGCACAACCAAGCTGGCACCAATTCATCCGGGCGAGGTCTTGCTCGCGGACTTCCTCGAGCCGCTTCAGCTCACCCAGTATCGTCTGGCGCAAGATATCTCGGTGCCTCCGCGCCGGATCAATGAGATTGTTCATGGCGTACGCGCCATCACCGCGGATACGGCGCTTCGGCTGGCGCGTTATTTCGGGACCTCGGAGCGCTTCTGGCTCAACCTGCAGGCCCGGTACGATCTCGAGGTGCAACGGGATGCGCTCGGCGCGCGCCTTGAGAAGGAAGTTCGCGTGCTCGACCGTGCTAGCTAACACTTGTTGCAGCTGTTAGCCTGCCACAGAATCTGTGAGAGGATGATGAGCGCCATTGCCCTCGCTGCTGCTCAAGAACTTGCGAATCATCTCGAACTCCGCGACGCGCAGGGCCGACCCCTCCACACGGACTGGATCAACATTTTCGGCGGGCGAACGCCAGGAGACCCCATCTCAGTGATGGCCACGCTCCATCACGCGCCGAGCGCCACGCCGGCGTCGATCCCGGAACGGGGCGTCGAGGATTCCGGCGGCAATTCTCTGGCAGGCTAACATCAGGAGCGGCTGACGTGTGGGCGCCGTGCGTCGTAAAGACGCGCGGCGCCCAACCGCATTTATGACGGACGCGCCGACGGCCTCGGTGCATCGGGAAGCGGTGTCGTCCAACCCATTCGCTCGAGGACCGCTCTGTATTCCGGTCGCGAGCGGATCACGTCGAACGGCGGCCAGTTTCCGCCCATGAGGGCCAGCAGCGGATCCCGAGTCTCGTATGCTTCGTTGAGCAGTCGGAAGGTGTCGTCGAATCGATTCGCGCCGAACGCCGCGGTGGCGCGCGGCATCGCCTGGACGAAGGACGTTCGCGCTCTCGCCTCGAGCTCCTGAAACAGCGCATCCGCGACTTCGGGCCAACCGGCACGCGCGCGGCCGATCGACCAACCCATCATCAGCCACGAATGGCGCCCGAATTGGGCCATCGCGGACTCCGTTTCCTTATTCGCCAACTCGGGATCGCCGCCGACGTTGAGCGCGTGGACGAGGGACCACGCCGCATAAAACGACGCGGGGTCAAGCTCACGCGCGCGACGAGCAGTGGGAATCGCTTCGTCGAACCGCCCGGCCCAAGCGAGTAACAGCGCCGTGTGGGCGACGACGTGCGCGCTGCGAGGATCGGCGCGCAGCGCCATTTCCATCTCCTCGACGGCTTCATCGAAGCGGCCGCGAATGTAGCCGCGGTCATACAGCGCGTAGATCGCGCGCGCTTCAGGGTCCATCGGGTCGAGCTCCACGGCGCGCGTGAAGGCTCTGGAGGCCTTCTCGCGGTCGAAGTTGCAGAGCGAGAAGATTCCGCTCGCGATCTGCGCGGTCATCGCGTTCGGCTCGAGCGCAAGCGCGGCCTCGATCGCATCGGACGCACGCTGATGGATGGCCGCCATGGGCGCGAGTCCCCACATCGCCGACAGGACCAACGCCTGACCGAGCGACGCCTGTGCCGCGCTGAACTCCGGGTCGAGCGCGATCGCCTGCTCGAGTGTTTCGGCGGCGGCGGCGAGCGACGCGCCGCGCTGTCGCATCAACGCGCGTCCTTTCAGAAACAGATCGTACGCCGCGAGGTCGCGCGTCGGCGCTTTGACGAGCTGTGATTCGGCGCGCCCGGTCAACGTGACGTTGAGCTTCGCGACGATGGCACTCGCGATCTCGTCCTGAATGGCGAAGACGTCCACCAACTCGCGATCGTAGCGCTCCGACCAGAGGTGGTAGCCGTCCGCCACGTTCACGAGCTGCGCCGTGATGCGAATGCGATTGCCGGCCTTGCGAACGCTTCCCTCGAGAATCGTCGCGACACTGAGCTCTTCGCCGATCGTGCGAAGGTCGACGTTCTTGCCCTTGTACGAGAACGCGGACGTCCGCGCCGGGACGTGCAGACCAGGAATCTGCGCCAGCGCGCTGATGATCTCCTCGGAGATGCCGTCCGAGAAGTACTCGTTCTCCGGATCGCCGCTCATGTTGGCGAAGGGCAGCACCGCGACGGACCGCCGATCTTGATCGACGACACTCGACGCGGCGCGCGACGAGAGACTCTCGGCGAACTTGTCGATGGTCGGGAAGCGATCACTCACCTCGCGCGCCATCGCCTTGATGATCGACGCTTCCACAGCGCGCGGCACCGCGGGCTGCTTGGCGGTCACCTTGGGCGGTGCCTTCGTGAAACGCTGCACCAGAATCGACTCGGGCGTCGGTCCGGTGAACGGCGGCACGCCGGTGAGCATCTCGTAGAGCATCGTCGCCAGCGCGTACTGATCGCTGCGCGAATCGACGTCTTCGCCGGTGGACTGCTCGGGGCTCATGTACGTCGGCGTGCCGATGGCAACGCCAACTGAGGTCATCCGCGTGCCGGTCGTCGTCGTAGCGCGGGCGATACCAAAGTCGGCGACGAGGGCGTGCCCCGCTTGCAGGAAGATGTTTTCGGGCTTGATGTCGCGGTGGACGACGCCGTGGGCGTGCGCGTAGTGAAGCGCGTCGGCCACAGCCTTCGTGATCGCGATCGCATCGGTCACCGGCAGGGTGCGCTCGCGATCGAGGCGGGCACGTAGCGTCTCACCGTCGACGAACGGCATCACGTAGTAGAGCTGGCCGTCGGCCTCGCCCGAGTCATGGAGCGGCAGGATGTGCGGATGCGTGAGCCGCGCCGTCGTCTTGATCTCGAGCAGGAAGCGTTCGGGGCCGATCGACGCGGCGAGCTCCTCGCGCAGGATCTTGATCGCGACGGCGCGGTCGTGTTTGAGATCGTGCGCGAGGTACACGGTGGCCATGCCGCCGGCCCCGAGCTCGCGATCGATGCGGTAGCGGTCGGAGAGGGCAGTTGCGAGACTTGCCAGCGGCGTCACCGCGATTTCATCTCTTTCTCCACCGCCGCGACCTCCGCCTTCGCGGCGGCGAGAATCTTCCGCTGCTCATTCGTCGGCGGCATCAGGCTTCCCTGCTGCGCTCCCGTTCCATTGTACGAGCGCGCAATCCCGCCGAGTCGTCCACGCGGTGCGTCGCGACCGGCGGTGAGTCGGCGCTCGAGCGCCTGAAGCTTCGTCGCGGCGTCGCCTGTTGCCGACGCGCGACGATTGCGCAGGTCAGTCGCCATCTCCTCGACCTTCACCTGCGTCGCCTGCACGTCGAGCAGGAATGCTTCGCGCGCTTTGTGCTGCAGCGTGGTGACGTTGAGCCCCGGGTCGCCGCGCACCTCGAAGGTGCGGGTCGTCGTGTCGCCGTCGACGTCGAGTGTGACTTTGTATGTGCCTGGCGCCACGTATGGACCGCGCATGCCGATGTCGTGCGGCGGAATCGGGAGTTGCACCGGTGCATCGGCGCGACCGCGACCGCCACCACCCGCGCCCCGTCCGCCACCGCCTCTTCCGCCACGACCGCCACCCGCGGCGCTGTCCGGCGGAGCTCCGCCACCACCGCCGCCGCCCCCTTCTTCCCCACCAAAGTTGCCCGCGCCCGCGGAAGCCGGCGGTGGCATGTGGCGAAGATCCCAGACCGCGCGCTGCACCGCGCCCGCCTTGTTCGGCCCATCGAGTTCGCGAATGACTTTACCATTTGCGCCGCGCACGGTGAGCTTCACCTTCTGCGCCGGCTTTGACAGCCAATAGGTGAACACCGCGCCGTCGGCCGGATTCTCGGCCATGTACAACCCCTGCGCCATGTTCGACACGTCTTCCCAATAGAGCATGAGTGTCGCCCGCGCGGGCTGGAACAGGTACGACGGCTTCGACGAGATCGCGTTCGACCAGTCGGCGATTGGCGACGCGTCGTCCAGGATCCAGATGCTGCGGCCGTGCGTGCCGAGGACGAGATCTTTTGTGCGCGGATGGACGAGAATGTCGTCGTAGCGCGTCGTCGGCAGGTTCGCCGAGAGCTGCATCCAGTGCGCGCCGCTGTCGTTGCTCACGAAGAGATGGCGCTCCGTGCCGGCGAACACGACGTTCGCCTTTCCAGGATACTCATAGATGCTGCGCACCGGCGCATCGCACGGCAGACCATCAGTGACCAGCCGCCAGGTTCTACCAAAGTCGGTGGTGCGCGCCAAGTGCGGTGCGAAGTCGCCGGCGCGATGCGCGTCGAAGGCAACGAACGCGGTACCGCGTGACGCGGCGCTGGCGACGATGCGGCCGACGTACGTGCCGCTGGCGATCTGCGCGCCCCCCCCGGATGCGATCGCCGCGCTCAGCTCCTTCCACGTCTTGCCGCCGTCGATCGAGAGCTGGACGTTGCCGTCGTCGGTGCCGACCCAGAGGATTTTCGGATCGAGCGGCGACTCGGCGAAGGTCGTGATCTCGCTGAAACCGGACTCGCCGTCGTTGCGCGAGATGCGGATGTCGCGCCCGCGCACACCCATCATCGGGATGGTGTCGCGATTCACCTGGCGCGTGAGATCCGGCGTGGCCGTCCACGTCGAGCCGCGGTCTTTCGAGATGAAGAGCTTGTTGGCGGCGATGTACACCGTTCCCGGCGTGTGGCGCGACGCGAAGAGCGGTGAGTCCCAATCCCAGCGGTACGCCGAGTCGCCCTTGGGCGGTTGCGGCTTGATGTCGAGGCGGTCGCCGGTGATGGGGTCGAAGCGCTGGACGTTGCCGCTGCTCGACGAGGTGTACACGGTGCGCCAGTCGGCCTTGTCCACCGCTTGGCCCGTTCCGTCGGAGAAGCCGATCTCGACCCAGTCCTGATTCAGAATGCCGAGCCAATGGCGCGTCGCGCTCGGGCCCGTCCATGAATGGTTGTCCTGGAGGCCGCCGTAGATCCAATACGGATCGCGGTCGTCCACCGCGATGTGATAGAACTGACCGATGGGGATGTCGTTCAGGCGACGATATGTATTTCCTAAATCGAAGCTCTCGTTCAACCCGCCGTCGCCGCCGATGATGATGTGCTTCGGATCGCGTGGGTCGATCCACATCGTGTGATGGTCGGTCTTGAGACCGACATCATATGTCGGCGACGTCGGCTGGCCCTCGAACGTGGTGCCGCCGTCTTCGCTCTTGGCGATGTTGGTGCCGAGGATCCAGATGCGCTTGTCGGTGGTTGGATCGATGAACGGGTGGCTGTAGTACATCGGCCGCGGATTGGTGCGGCTCGTGCGTCGCCAGGTCGCGCCGGCGTCGTCGGTGCGATAGGTGCCGCTCTCGGTCGCGTGCTCGACGAGCGCGATGAGCACGTCCGGTTTCGATTGCGAGATCGACAGGCCGATGCGTCCCTTGTCGCCGCTGGGGATGCCGTTCTCGAGCTTCTTCCACGTCGCGCCGCCGTCGGTCGTTTTGTAGATCGCGCTACCCGGGCCGCCGCCGTTAAAGCCGAACGCCGAGCGGAGACGCTGGTACATGGCCGCGTAGAGGACGTTCGGATCGCGCGGGTCGATGACGAGATCGGTCGCGCCGGTGAGCGTGTCGACGTACAGAATCTTCGCCCACGTCTTGCCGGCGTCGGTCGTCTTGAAGACGCCGCGCTCGGCGTTGGCCTTCCACAGGTTGCCGACGGCGGCGACGTAGGCGACGTTCGCGTCGGTGGGGTGAGCGATGACGCGCGCGATGCTCGCCGTCTGCTCGAGGCCAACGTGTGTCCACGTGGCACCGGCGTCGGTCGACCGATAGACGCCACTGCCCCACGAAGAGCTCTGGCGGTTCTGCTGTTCGCCCGAGCCTGCCCAGATGATGTTCGGGTTCGAGGGCGAGAGCGCGAGCGAGCCGAACGAATTTTCGGGCTGGCCCTCGAAGATCGGCGTCCAGAAGGTGCCCTTGTTGGTGGTCTTCCAGATGCCGCCTGTGGCCGACCCGATGTAGATCGTCGAGTGGTCGCGCGGATCGACCTGGATGTCGTGAATTCGGCCGCCCGTGGCAGCTGGGCCGATGGAGCGGAAGTGAAGACCGTCGAAGGGGCTCGTCTGCGCGGTCAAGATCGTCGGCGCGAGCACGAGAACACCCGAGAGCAGTTTGCGGAGGGACAAGCGGATTGAGCTCCGTGGGGGGTAGGTCAATTTGAATTGGCGGCGGCGGATCTCACTAGTGTGCGCCTAGCCCGTTGGCACCGGACTAGCGGGTGGTATGATCGCCCCAGCGTGATAAATGGGCCACCAACGATTATACTTAGG
>DATMHK010000067.1:0-35346 GCA_035554995.1 Gemmatimonadaceae bacterium | reverse complement strand
CGTCCAATCCCGACTCGATGCGCACGCCAATCTTCTCTGAAGACACTCTCTCCACTCACGTCTCGCATCCTCGAGGCGTGAGAAGAGGGTCTTACAACAAGAACGGGGTCAGGCTCAACGAGCCTGACCCCATTTTGACGGTAAGCTGTGACTATTTGTGGTCGTACGTTGCGTCTTTGCGATAGTAATCCCCAAGTAGATGCTCGGCGAAATACTCGAACATCAACCGGTTCGTGTACGGAACCATGTCGCCATACCCGTGCGGCTTGCCCGGCAGGATCATAAAGTCGAACCGCTTGTTCGCCTTGATTAGCGCGTTCACGAGCCGAATCGTATTCGCCGGATGCACGTTGTTGTCCATGTCACCCGTCTCGAGCAGCAAGTTGCCCTTGAGGTTCGCTGCCAGGTCGACCGTCGTCGGGACTTTGATCATGAAGGCGTTGGTCGTGTCGCCGTCGGCGATCGAACCGTCGAGCAGCGCCGCAACCGCCGCGACTCTCGAGCCTTCAGCTCCGTTGCCGTCGTTCCCTTGACCCGACGGGCCACCCGCCGCGCGCCCGGCCTGCACTACGCCGGTCCGCCCATTGTTTTTCGCCGCGATCACCTTCAGGCCGTGATACTGCTCGCTCCAGTTCTGGTTGTAGACGTTGTTGTCGTGGTTGCCCGATTCGCTCACGCCGACCTTGAAGAAATCATTGAACGGCGGGAGGAGCATCGCCGCGGCGGTGAGGAAGCCGCCGCCTGAGTGACCGTAGATGCCGACGCGGTCGATGTCGATCCACTTGTGAATCGACGCGAGCTGTTCGATGCCGGCCTTCTTATCCGCGAGAGCGTAATCGCGCAGGTTGTAGTAGCTGAAGCCCTGGTACTCCTGCGAGCGCTGCGGGCTGCCGCCGCGGTTGCCGATCTGGATGACGATGAAGCCCAGCTGCGCCAACTGCTGCGGCACCGCGCTCGGCGAGAACGGATACGTCACCGACTCCGTCTGCGGGCCCGGATAGACGTTGGCGATGATCGGGTATTTCTTCGTCGAGTCGAAATCGAACGGCTTCCACATGTTGCCGTAGATGTCTGTGGTGCCGTCCGCGGCTTTCACATGGAAGGTCTCCGGCGCCTTCCATCCCAGTGCCTTGATCTGTGAGACGTCCATCGTCTCGAGATCCATCACCGACTTGCCGGTCGCGTCTCGCAGCGTCGCCACCGGAACCATGTCGATGCGCGACGCGTTGTCGACGATCCACTTCTTGTTCGGCGAGAGACGCGAATCGTGCGTCGCGTTGCCGGCGTCGAGGAGCGCGAACCCGGTGCCGTCGAGGCCCACGCGATACAGGTGCGAGTAATAGGGGTTCTCCGTTCCCTCTCGTCCGACCCCCGCGACGTACAACACTCCCTTCACCGAATCGACATCGACGATGCGCTCGGCGCGCCACGCGCCGCTGGTGAGTTGGCGCTTCAGCTTTCCAGAATTGTCATACAGGTAGTAGTGACCCCACCCCGAACGTTCCGACCACCAGATGAAATCGCCGCCCGTTTTGACGTATCGGACGTTCTGGCGCTCGCTCGAGTTGTTCTCGATGTCTTCCTTGAGCAGCTGCGTCACCGTCTGCGACGGCATCGCGAAGTCGATCAGCTCGAAGTGCCGCTGCGTGCGGTCGCGGCGGACCATGCGCAGGTGCTCCGACGTTCCATTCCAATGGATGTCGAAGAGGCGCTGGTCCTTCCATTTCTTGATCGAGACCGGCGTGAGCTTGGTGTCGCCGACCTTGAACATGTACAGCTCTTCCTGACCGACATTCGTCTCGCCGGGCATCGCGTACGTGTACGACATCAGCGTCGGACGCGGGTTGCCGAGGTTGTTCACGAGGAACAGCTCGCCGACCTTGCGGTTGTCCATACGCGTCACGGCGAACGCCTTCGAATCCTGCGACCAGATCACGTTCGCGCGCACGCGAGGATCGCGACTCACGCCGCCGCGTCCACCACCGCCGCCCTGGTCGTCGTTCTGGTTGTCGTCCTGCTGCTGCTGTTGCTGCTGCAGCTCCTGCTGCTGTCGCTCCTGCAGCGTATCGCGCGCGCCGAAGCTGTAGTTCTTCACGCCGTCGCGCGTCAGCTGAACCGTGTCTTTCGTCGAAACCTTGACGACATACAGGTTGTGTTCGCGCGAGAAGGCGAACATGCTGCTGTCGGGCGAGTAGTTCCGGAAGTCGCCACCGCGGCCGCCGCCGAATTGGCCGCCGCCGCCACCACCTCCGCCCGCGCGTCCACCGCCCGCGCCGCCGCAGGTGCTCACCGAGTCGGCAGCCGGCGCCGCAGCTTCACCACCCTGCACGACGCCACCACCGCCCTGTCCGCGCCCACCGCGCCCTGCGCCGCCGCCGGCACCCGTAGCCGGTCCGAGCCGCTTGAGCATCTCCGTCGCGATGTCCCACTCCCAGCGCGAGCTATCCGCGTTGAAGGTGAAATTCTTCCGATCCTTCGAGAACGTGATCTGGTTGAACGGAAGGTTCTGCGGGTCGTGCGCGCGGTGGCTCTGCTCGGACAGCTGCGCCGCCAACTTCCCCTGGTCGAACAACGGCTTCTTCGTCTTGTTCGTCGGAACGACGAGGAAGAAGGTCGAGCCGCTGTGATCCTTCCAGTTGTAGCAAAGCGAATCGCTCTGCCCGAGCCAGCGCGGATTCACCGCGTTGGTGAACAACTTGGATCGGAGATTCGCGGCCGAGAACTTCTCGGCGAGCTCCCAGTTCGCCTTGTTCGGCGTTGCCTGGGCGCGAGCTGCGCTGGGAAGGAGGATGAGAGCAGCGCAAGCGACGCCGCGGGTAAGGCGGGTCACGGGAACCGTGAATGACATGGGGTACCGTCCGGTGGCGGAGGGCAAGGGTCAGCGAACTGCGTTTCTACTATCGCCGTGCTGATGGAGTTACGCCAGAAGACGGCTAGTTGTTGGCGTTGTTTGCGCCGTCTTCGTCCTGGGCGACCTGCACGACGATGGCTGTGATGTTGTCGAGGCCGCCGCGGCCGTTGGCCTCCGAAATGAGCGCGTGCACCTTTCGCTCGGGCTCGGCACGCGACATTAGCAGAATCTGAAGTCGCCGGTCGTCCACCATGCCGGTGAGGCCGTCGCTGGCGACGAGGAAGAGGTCGCCGATTTTGACGTCGCCGCGATAGATATCGGGCTCGACGTCCGGGCTCGCTCCGACGCAGCGCGTGATGACGTTGCTGTACGGATGGTAGCGAGCCTGCTCCGGCGTGAGGAATCCCGCGTCCACCTGCTCCTGAACGTAGGAGTGGTCCTTCGTGAGCTGGGAGAGCGCGCCGTCGCGGAGGAGATACACCCGCGAGTCTCCGACCTGGCCGATCATGTAGTGCGTGTCCCAGATCAACAGCACGGATGCCGTGGTGCCCATGCCCTGCTTGTCGACCTCGGCGATCGTGCGGTCGTGGATGGTCCGATTCGCCTTGCGAAGCGCTTCGGTGAGCCGTTCGGCGGCGAGGTTCTCGCTGATCTCTTTCAACGTGTCGAGCTCGCGCTCGATCGTCTGCACCGCCATCTCGCTCGCTACTTCGCCCGCCGCGTGACCACCCATGCCGTCAGCGACGATGAACAAGCCGCGGCTTGCGCCGGCGGGTGCTTTGACGGAGAAGTTGTCTTCGTTCCCGGACCGAATCATGCCGACGTCGGTCCGAGCCGCGTGAAGCAGGCGTACCATCACTTGGTCAGCATGTAGAAAGCACTGACCGCGAGTCCAATCAGAAGGACAAACCAGAGCCAAGCCAGGTTGCCTTCACTGCGCGGTCGCGAATTGGCGCTCGTTACAGCCGTTGAGCGCGCGGGTGTTGGTGGAATCTGACGCTCGGCCGTAGCAGCCGCACGAGCCAACCGGGACGGGGTCGCGTTCGCGGCCGCCGGCCGCTTCGCCCCGATCTGCACGCTCTCCGGTCGACGCGTCTCTCCGGTCCGGCGCATCGATTCGGAGCGACGAGGCGTCTCGGACGGCCGGCGAGCCGGAGGCTCGGGCCGACGAAGACTCGGTAAGAGCGGAAATGGTTCGGTTGGTTCGTCCGCGGCTCCTTGTTCGCCTTCGCGAATTCGATCGGATATGGCGGAGAACTCGATCGTCGGCGCGAGCGCGACGACGTCGGCGTGAAAACGGAATTCTTCGGTGCCGACGCGCACGACGTCGGAGCGATTGAGGATTTGAGCCTTGGCCACGCGTGAGCCGTTCACGTAGACGCCGTTCGAGCTGAGATCCTGAATTTCATAGCCGCGCTGTGTCGGCGCGACGACGGCGTGCTTGCGCGAGACCTGACGCTCGGCGACGACGATGTCCGAAGCGGCGTCGCGGCCGATGGTGACGCCGGCGGGTCCGACGGGATACTCCTTGCCGTCTACGAGCGACACGAGGCGTCCGCCGGTCGGCGCAGTGCGAAGCGGCGGCGAGCCTTTGTCGGCGGCGATCCGCGCCACCTCGTCCGCCGCCACGTACTGCGTCTTTCCGTCCGTCGAGTCGTCGCTGAAGCGCAGCTCTTGTCCGGCGACGTCGATCTTGTCGCCGTGGAGCAACGGCATCGGATTGGTCAGCAGCATACCGTTGACGCGAATGCCGCCGCCATCAGTTCCCGGGCGAATGAAGCTTCCGGTCGGAGTCACGTCGATGACAGCGATCGCGCCCACGACGCCGGCGCCGTCGACCGGAATCTCGACTTCCCCCATTCCGAGCCGGTTGGAGCCTGGACGTAGCGCGAATCGCTGTTCATTGAGCTTTATGACCGGCATGTCCTTAGGCGCGCTCGGTGCGGGCGGGGAATGGTTCGGCAGAAAGTACCCTTTCGCCCCTCAGGCTGGCAAGCGTCACGCACCCGCCTTCAGCGCATCGCGCGCTGCCCCTACTTGCAGACGATACAATCGGTCGTACAGGCCCCGCTTCGCGAGCAGCTGACGATGCGTTCCACGCTCGCGAACGGTCCCGTGGTGCAGCACCAGAATCTCGTCGGCATCGACAATTGTACTCAATCGATGCGCGATGGCGATCGTGGTCCGGCCGCGCGTCAGCTCGCCGAGCGCGCGCTGGATCTCGGCTTCGATCTCGCTGTCCACGGCACTCGTCGCCTCGTCCAACACGAGAAGCTCCGGGTCCGCCGCGACGGCCCGTGCGAACGACAGGAGCTGTCGCTCGCCGACGCTGATCGACGCCCCACGCTCGCCGAGCACCTGGTCGTAGCCGCGCGGGAGCCGGCGAATGACCCGGTCGGCGCCGACGCGCGAGGCCGCGGTTGCCACCGCCTCCTCGGAGATCGGGCTGGAGAGTCGAATGTTCGTCAACACGTCGCCTGCGAAGAGAAAAATGTCCTGCTGGACGTAGCCGATGCGCGAGCGGAGCTCTTTGACGGGGATCGTGCGAATGTCGACACCATCGAGGAGGATGACCCCCTGCTGCGGATCGTAGAAGCGCAGCAGCAGGTTGATGATTGTCGTCTTTCCGGCGCCAGTGTGGCCGACCAGGGCGAGAGTCCGGCCCGGCTCGACTTTAAAGCACACGCCTTTGAGAACCCACTCCGGTGACACCGGCTGGCCGTCGTCGCGGGCGACATGGCCTGTATCGTACGCGAACCAGACATCTCGGAACTCGACGGTGACCCCACGTTTCGCCGGCGGCGTACGCGTTCCCTCGACGGCAGTTGGCTGAGTATCGGCGTGTGGCTGGGTGTCGGTTACCGACGGCTGCTCGGCCGGGTGCCCGCGAGCGGGCGCGTGGCTGCTCGACTCGGCGGCGGGTGTGTCGAGGAGGCGGAACACCCGTTCACTCGCCGCCATCGCCTGCTGAAGGGTGTTGAACTTGTCGGACAGGTCCTGGAGTGGCTGGAAAAAGCGGCGGACGAGCTGCAGGAACGCCGCGAGCGTCCCGATGGTCAGCGACGCGTTGGTCACGCGATGCGCGCCGGTCACGATCAAGCTCGCCAGCGCAATCGTCGTCAGGACTTCGATAACCGGGAAGTAGAGCGCGTAGTAGGTGATCGAGTGCAGATGCGAGTTCAGGTGGTCGCGATTGAGTGCGTCGAACCGGTCCGCCTCGGCGCGCTCGCGGCCGAACAGCTGAATGACGCGCATCCCCGTGATGTGCTCCTGGAGATACGCGTTGATGCGCGCCAACCGCGTGCGAATGTCGCGATAGGATTCGCGGACCTTGGCGCGGAAGACGTGCGACGCCCAGTAGACGAACGGGATCACGCCGAACGCCGCGAGCGCGAGTCGCCAGTCGATGAACAGCATGAGCGCGCTGATCGCCAGCAGCGTGAACAGGTCGCCGAGCCCCGCTACGACGCCCGACGCGAACAATTCATTGAGAGATTCCACATCGGACGTCACGCGTGTCACGAGACGTCCAACCGGGTTCCGGTCGAAGAACACCACGGGCAGCCGCTGGACGTGCGCGAAGATGTCGCGCCGGAGGTCGCGCATGACGCGCTGGCCGAGGAGGCCCGTGAGGATCGTCTCGCCATACTGACAAACGAACCCCACGGCGAGCGACGCGCCGAACAACGCCGCCGACTGCCAGACGAGACGCGATGAATGCGTCGGGAGGGCGACGTCGATGACCCGTTGCGTCATGAGGGGCCCGACGAGCTGCATCAGCCCGTCGATCATCAGGCATACGAGCGCGGCGGCGACGAGGCTCATTTGAGGTCTGACATAGCCCATGAGCCGGCGCACGATCCGCGCGTCGTAGATCTTGCCGACGACGTCGTCTTCTTGCATCGGCGAAAGCTAAAATCCTGCTCGCTTCGCTCGCGGCGGTGAGCGGTCGGCGAAGGGCGATGGGCGGTGGGCGGTGGGCGGTGGGCGATGGGCGGCGTACGGCTGCCTCACACCGCCCAACGCCCATCCCCCATCGCCGGCCCCACTCGACAGCCGTGGTCGTCAGTCCTGTCTGGTACACGCGTTGCGATATCACCGAGCGACGTAGACCCCCTTTTTCGGAGGCGATCGTTATGGGTATTATCGCGTGGATCGTTCTTGGCTTGATCGCGGGCGCGATCGCCAAGGCGATCATGCCAGGGAACGACCCGGGTGGGATCATCGTTACGATCCTCATCGGCATCGTGGGGGCGTTCCTCGGCGGGTTCTTGGGCAACCTCCTGACGGGCAGCGGCCTGAACGGCTTCTCGCTTTGGAGCGTCCTGCTCGCCATCGTTGGCTCGCTCATTCTGCTCTGGATTTATCGGGCAACGACCAGGTCGCGCGGCACGACGCCGCTTTAGGCGTCACCGCGCGTCTGGCGAACCATTGGCGGCCGACGTCGGCCGTCGCGGGGAAGCCTGGGACGTGAGGTCCGGTGTCCAAGGATGAGTGGTGTGGCATTATCCTCGGACCCGACCGCTCGCCCTAGGCTTCTCTCGCATGCCACTCTGGTTGTTCTGGATCCTCCTCGGACTGATCGCGGGCACGCTCGCGAAGTTCCTCATGCCCGGCCGCGATCCGGCCGGCTGCATCTTCACGATCCTACTCGGCATCCTCGGAGCAGTTTTCGGCGGAATGATCGGCACGCGACTCGGCTGGGGGCGCGTGACCGCCGGTGATCTCGATCTTCGCTCCATCGCCATCGCGACCTTCGGCGCGCTGCTGGTGCTGCTCCTGGGCCGCCTGATTCGCCGCCCCCGCCAATAGCCACCGAGATGGGGTCTGACCCTATTTCGCATTTTGGAAATGGGGTCTGACCCTATTTCGAATTTTGGAAATGGGGTCTGACCCTATTTCGCTGTTTGTTCGGTGCAGTGCGACGGCTAGATTTGGCGCCATGAAGGATCGCATCGTCGTCCGCGGCGCCCGACAGCACAACCTGAAAGGCTTCGACCTCGAGATCCCGCGACGCGCCTTCACCGTCGTCACGGGACCGTCCGGGTCGGGCAAGTCGTCGCTCGCCTTCGATACGATCTACGCCGAGGGACAGCGGCGGTACGTGGAATCGCTCTCGGCGTATGCGCGGCAGTTCCTCGAGCGCATGGAGAAGCCGGACGTCGATTCGATCGACGGGCTATCGCCGGCGGTGGCGATCGAGCAGAAGAACCCAACGAAGACGTCGCGGTCGACGGTCGGGACGGCGACGGAGATCTACGACTATCTCCGGCTGCTCTGGGCGCGCGTTGGACGCACGTTTTGCCCGTTGTGTGGCCGTGAGATGCGTCCGGACACGGTGCAGTCGGTGACCGACACCGTCCTCGCGCTACCGTCGGGCACTCGCTTCTACGTGACCTTTCCTCTGGCACTCTCGGGAGAGGTGACTCACGAAGTCGTCGTCGAAAACCTTCGCGCGCAGGGATTTGTTCGTGTGTCGGTCGACGGTGTCATCAAGCACCTCGACGACCTGCTGACGGAGGCGATCGACGTCACGTTCGCCAAGGAACTGCTCGTCGTCGTGGATCGCCTGGCTGTTGGCGACGACGCGCGCGGCCGCCTCGCCGACGCCGTCAGCACCGCGTTCCGTGAGGGCGACGGCGACTGTGTTGTCATCCGGAGCGAGGCATCACCCACCGCCCATCGCCCGTCGCCCGTCGCCCTCCGATTCACCGAACGCTTCGAATGCCCCAATGATGGCACTCGCGCGCCGGCGCCAACGCCGCAGCTCTTCTCCTTCAACAGCCCCCGCGGCGCCTGCAAACGATGTAACGGCTTCGGCGCGACCCTCGAGTACGACGAAGCGCTGATCGTCCCCTACCCTACACGCACTCTGCGCGAGGGCGCGATCGATCCGTGGACCAAGCCGCGCTACGACAACAAACGCCGCGCCCTCGCCGAATTCGCGAAGCGCGAAGGCATCTCTATGGACACGCCGTGGGAAAAGCTTCCCCTCACGGCAAAGAACAAGCTCCTCAAATCGAAGGCGCGCGGCTACAAAGGGATCTTTCCTTTCCTCGAGGATCTCGAGGAGAAGAAGTACAAGCAGTACATCCGCGTCTTCCTGCGCCAGTATCAGACCGCGCAGGAATGCCCTGATTGTCACGGCGCCAAGCTCCAACCTGAATCGCTGCGTGTCCGCATCGCCGGTCGCAGCATCGCCGAAGTCAGCGAGCTCCCCGTCGACCAGCTGCTCGTCTGGCTCGACAGCGTTCAGCTGACCGCGTTCGAGCAGCAGGTGGCCGCGCACATCCTCAAGGAAGCGCACGATCGCGTGCAGTTCCTGTGTGACGTCGGGCTCAATTACCTCACGATGAATCGCGCCACTCGCACGCTCTCCGGCGGCGAAGCGCAGCGCATCGGACTGGCGAACTCGCTCGGCTCGCAGCTCGTCGACACGCTCTACGTGCTCGACGAGCCGTCGATCGGTCTTCACTCGCGCGACATGGACCGCTTGCTGCGCCTGCTGCATCGGCTGCGCGACACCGGCAACACGGTGCTGGTCGTCGAGCACGATCCCGACGCGATCCGCGCGGCGGATTACATGGTGGAGCTCGGACCGGCGAGCGGCGATCGCGGTGGCCAGCTCGTCTTCGCCGGACCGATCTCGCGCATCGCCGAGAGTCCGCTCACCGGCGCTTACATCACCGGCGCGCGCGAGATCCCGGTTCCGGAGACGCGGCGCCGGCTCGGGCCCCGGTGGATCACACTCACCGGAGCGCGCGAACACAATCTCAAGGGCGTTGACATCAAGATTCCGCTCGGCGCGGTGACCGCGGTGACCGGCGTGTCGGGCTCGGGTAAGAGCACGTTGATTCACGACGTGCTCCTTCGGGCGCTCGAGACACGGCTGCACGGTGAGCACAGCGCCAAGACCTATCTCGGCGAGAAGGTCGGCACGTTCGACACGATCACCGGCGCCGAGGCGATCGACGACGTCGTCGGCATCGATCAGAGTCCGATCGGCAAATCGCCGCGCTCGAACCCGGTGACGTACGTGAAAGCGTTCGACGAGATCCGCCGCATCTTCGCCGACGCGCCCCTCGCCCGCGAGCGCCGCTACACGCCGGCGACCTTCAGCTTCAACGTCGCCGGCGGCCGCTGCGAGACGTGCGAGGGCGCCGGCTATCTCCAGGTCGAGATGGTCTTCATGGCCGACGTGTTCGTGCCATGCGACGAATGCGGCGGCAAGCGCTTCAAGCCTGCCGTGCTCGACGTGCGCGTCAACGGCAAGAACATCTACGACGTCCTCGAGCTCACCGTCGACGAAGCGATCCGATTTTTCCCGCGCGAGGAAAAGCTCGGCCAAGCACTGTGGCAGCTGCAGCAGGTCGGGCTGGGATATCTCCGACTCGGCCAGCCGGCGACGACGCTCTCCGGCGGCGAGGCGCAGCGCCTCAAAGTGGCGCGCGAGCTCGCGCTCGGTAATAAGAAATCTGGAAAGAAGCTCTACATCATGGACGAGCCGACGACGGGCTTGCACTTGGACGACATCCGCAAGCTCGCCCAGGTATTCGACCGGCTCGTTGACGCGGGCCACACGCTCGTGCTCATCGAGCACAACATGGACGTCATCAAGCTCGCCGATTGGGTCATCGATCTGGGGCCCGAGGCCGGCGAGCGCGGCGGCGAGGTCGTCGGCAGCGGACGGCCGGAGGAAATCGCGCGCCTGGCGGGCTCGTACACCGGTCAGTGGCTGCGCAACGTGCTGCCCGGCTTCAAGGAATTCGACGCACGGCGGCCCCGGGCGCCGAGACCAACCCGGGTGTCGCAAGCGGTTTAAGTCGCTGCCGCGCTTGGGTTTTGAGCGCACACCTCGCGGTTGACTTCGCGACCGTCGGCGCTAGCTTTCGATGTTCGTTGCACCACAATTCCCGGGTAGCTCAGTTGGTCAGAGCGGGTGACTGTTAATCACTAGGTCGGGGGTTCAAATCCCTCCCCGGGAGCCTTCCCAAAGAGGCCGCCATCGGCGGCCTCTTTGTTTTACGCCGCATCAAACTCTTTCATTTGGGGTCAGACCCCACGTCTTAGCTCGCTCTACGCGAAGTTAACAGCCACGAATGGGGTCAGACCCCATTTTTAGGATGGGGTCAGACCCCATTTTTAAGATGGGGTCAGACCCCGGCGGGCTGACGTTGCGCGCGGTTTTTCGCACAGTCCGTGCGGTATGTTGATTACGCCCGACGTATTTCAGTCATCGCAGCCTCGACCATGATGTTCTGGATTTCAAAGCGCACTTACATCGTCTCCGCGATAGCCGCCTGGGCGATTTCAGCGGGCGCGTGCAGCGAAAAGCATGATGCCGGAGCCGTCCCGCCGCACAAAGGCACCGAAGGCGGGGACGTGTCCCGAAAGGGGACGCCGACCACCTCAGCGACCACCGTCGGCAAGCCGGCGATGTTCCTCGCGGGCGACACCGCGCGGCCCAAGCTGATCGCCGGCCGGAACGCGCACGACAGCGTCTCCTTCTTCTCCGCCATTCGACGAGGCCAAAAGTCGCTCGACAAGTGGCCCGTCGAGAAGGATCCGCTCTCCGGCGCAATCCTGCCGGCGAAGCGAATCGTCGCCTTTTACGGCAACCCGCTTTCGAAGAAAATGGGCGTGCTCGGCGAGTATCCGGTCGACCAGATGCTCGGTAAGCTCGATCAAGCAGTCGCCGAGTGGAAGAAGGCAGACCCCACTACGCCAGTTCAGCCTGCCCTCCACCTCATCGCGGTCGTCGCGCAGGGAGCGCCGGGACGCGACGGGATGTATCGCTTGCGCATGGACACTTCGCTAATCGAAAAAGTCTATCGATGGGCGCAGCAGAAGGACGCGCTGCTCTTTCTCGACATTCAGGTCGGCAAAAGCAATCTCGAGGCGGAGATTCCGCGTCTCCTTCCCTTCCTCTCACGCCCGAACGTCCACCTCGCCGTGGACCCCGAGTTCTCGATGCACTACGAGCGCGAGGGCATGGCGCCCGGCAGGAAGATCGGCGAGATGAGCGGTGACGACGTCAACTACGCCATCCGCACGCTGACGCAGCTCGTCAAAGAAAAGCACCTGCCGCCCAAAGTCCTCATCGTCCATCGCTTCACACAGAAGATGGTCCTCAACGCCGCGGCGATTAAGCCGACGCCGCAGGTGCAGGTCGTCATGGACATGGACGGCTGGGGACCGCCCTGGCTCAAATTCGACTCGTACCGTGACTACGAGGTCGCGGAGCCCGTCCAATACACGGGATTCAAGATTTTCTTTCACAACGACGTGAAAAAGGGCGACGCGCTGCTCACGCCGCACGAAGTCCTCCGGCTTCTTCCTCGTCCTCTGTACATCCAATACCAGTGATCGCTCGGCGACTCGGCGTTTCAATTCTTTTACTGGCGGCCGTTCCATTCGGGACGGCCGTTGCGCAAGGCGCCCGCGCGTTCACCGTTCGCGCGGACAACGACGCCTTTGATTTCTGGATGCTGCCGTGGAATCGGCCGGATGAGGAGTACACGAGCGGCGTCCACCTCACGTATGAGGGCGGAGACGCGCCGCGTTGGGCGCGCCGATTCCTCCAGGGGCGTCCGACGTGCGCCGGCGGAGCCGCGACATGCCGCAGCAGTCGCGTGGAGATCGGTCAGGACATCTACACGCCGTCGGTGTCGCTGGACGATCCACACGCGAGCCCGGGGGCTCGGCCCAACGCCGGATGGCTTTACCTGACGCAGGCAGCGCGCATCGTTTCACCGACGCGATTCGACGAGCTCGCCCTCACGCTCGGCGTCACTGGTCCGCCCTCGCTCGCTCGTCTGACGCAGCAGCTCGCGCACCACGCCGCACCCGAGTTCAATCGTCCGACGGACTGGTCGCAACAGATCGACTTCGAGCCTGGCGTGATTGTTCGCTATGAAGCGCGACGGCGCGCTGCCTCATCCGCAAACGATGGCGTTGGCGTCGACGTCACGCCGTACGCCGCGGGATCTGTCGGCAACGTGGTCGTCGCCGCGGACGCCGGCTTCGACGTCCGACTCGGCTGGCGCCTCGCCGCGCCCTGGCTCCCATCGAACGATGGCTTCAGCTTCGCCGTCACCGGCGGGGTCTCCACGCAGGCCGTCGCGCGAACGCTGTTCCTCGACGGGAACACCTTTCACGGCGGGCCCCGCGTCGGACACGAGCCGTACATCGGCAATGGAAGGGCGGGATTCGAGCTTCGGTATCGCGGACTATCGGTTGGGTATCGGGTGCAGAGCGACACGCGCACCTATTCCGCCGGGCCCAAGTGGCACCCGTGGAGCTCACTCGTCGCAACGGCGATCCTCGACGACTAACGCGTCCCCCCCCAATAGCCGAGTCGCATTTCCGCGAACATCTTAGCGGGATGCGAACTCGAATGCTGCTCTCGCCCGCCGCGGCCCTGTTGCTGGGCGCCACGAGCGTTGGTGCGCAACTCAAGGCGGTGCGCTTCGCTGCCGTGGTCGACGGATCCGGAACTGTCACCCAGCGCGGCGTCGTGATCATCTCCGGCGATACGATCTTGCGCGTCGCGCGGCCGACCGATCCGATTCCACCGGGGGCGCAAGTCATCGACATGTCGCGCTACACGGCGATTCCCGGGATGATCGACGTCCACACCCACATGACGTATTACTGGGACTCGACGTCGGGCACCGATCCCTGGCGTCAGCCGCCGCGCGCGCCCGAACAGACCGTGCAGCTCGCACGCTGGAACGCGATGCGAACGCTCGAGACCGGAGTCACGACCGTTCGCGATCTGGGCGCATCGAACTACACCGACATCGCGCTGCGCGACTCGATCAACAAAGGAGGCTGGACTGGTCCGCGCATGTTCGTCGCGGGGTATGGCCTGCAGCGCGCGCGTCCGCCTTACCGTCCGAACACGGACACGACCCGCACGGCGCGCGGTCGCGTCTATGACATTTCTCAAATCCCTGAAGCGGTGAGGCAGCAGGTCGACGCCGGCGCCGACTACATCAAGATGTACGGCTCCACCGGGAGCGGCGCGGACGTTACTGGAAATGAGACGTTCAGCGCCGCCGAGATGAAAGCCGCCGTCGATGCGGCCAAAAAGCTCGGCAAGCGAATCGCGATTCACTCATACGGTCCGGTCGGAGGCCACGACGCCGTCGCCGCGGGCGTCACGTCGCTCGAGCACGCGATCGATCTCGACGATGCGACGCTCGCCGAGATGAAAAGCAAAGGCGTGTTCTACGTGCCGACGATCGATCACAATCGGTACTACTCGGAGTACGCGAAGGATTTCCGCTATACGCCGCAGCAGGTGGCGGCGCTCGATTCGTTTCGCGTCCTCAACTTCGAGACCGCGCGTCGCGCCATACGCGCCGGCGTGAGACTCGGAATGGGATCGGACGCCGTGTTCCATGGGTTCGGGCAGAATACGCGCGAGCTGGGCTGGTACGTGAAAGCGGGAATGACGCCGGCTCAGGCCCTGGCAACGGCCACCGTGAACGGCGCGGCCATCCTGGGCCAGGAAAAAAAGCTCGGACGTATCGCGCCGGGATACTTCGCCGACATCACGGCGGTGGAGGGTGATCCGCTCGCCGACATTACCGTCGCGATCGACAAGGTGCGGTGGGTCATGAAGGGCGGCACGGTCGTGGTCGACAAGACAGCGGCGCGGTCGCCGTAGCGGTTCATGGCCGCGATATAATTCATCGCGCGACACTACTTCCCCTTCCCCATCTCCATTGCCACGCCGCTCAACGACGCCGCCCGCCGCCAAACAGGAATCGGTCAAACCCTTGGTCGGCGTCATCATGGGAAGCAGCTCCGACTTGAAGCATCTCCAGCCGGCCATCGACGTGCTGAAAGAGCTCGGTGTGCCGCACGAAGCGATGATCGTCTCGGCGCATCGAACGCCCGACTGGATGTTCGAGTACGCGTCCGGCGCGGAGAAGCGCGGCATCGAAGTCATCATCGCCGCGGCGGGCGGCGCGGCGCATTTGCCGGGAATGGTCGCCGCCAAGACGGTCGTGCCGGTGCTCGGCGTTCCAGTTCCGGCGACGACGCTCAACGGGTTGGATTCGCTCCTCTCGATCGTGCAGATGCCGAAGGGTGTGCCCGTTGGTACGCTCGCCATCGGCGAATCGGGAGCTGTGAACGCGGCGTTACTCGCGACGTCGATCGTTTCAATCAATCGGGCGGACGTGCGTGAGCGTCTCCGCGCCTGGCGCGAACGCCGAACGAACGACGTGCTCGCGAACCGAAGCCTCTCGGGAACGTGACCGGCATCATTCGTCCCGGCGCGACAATCGGAATTCTCGGCGGGGGTCAGCTCGGTCGCATGACCGCGATGGCCGCGCGCACGCTGGGCTACAACGTCCACATCCTCGATCCCGATGCGAATTGCGCGGCGGGCGCGGTAGCCGACCGCGTCGTCGCGGCGCGCTTCGACGATGCCGACGCGGCGAGCGAGCTGGCACGGCACTGCGACGTCGTCACGCTGGAGATCGAGCAGATCTCACCTGCCGCGATGGACGCCGTCGCGCGTCACGCGCCGCTGCGCCCGTCGAAAGCGATCGTCGAAGTCATTCAGGATCGCGCGCGACAGAAACGCTGGCTATCGGACAACGGATTGCCGCTCGGCGCTTATCGCGAGGTGAACACGCCAGACGATCTTGCCGCCGCCTTCGACGCGCTTGGGCCACTCTTCGTGAAGGCCCGACACGGCGGCTACGACGGTCGCAGCCAGGCACGCGTGGAGGCGCGGACTGACGTGCCGGCTGCATGGGAGGCCCTCGCCGGGCGAGGCGCGGTCGCCGAACAGGCGTTGGATCTGGAGCTCGAGCTATCTGTGATGGTGGCGCGGAGGCCTTCCGGCGAGACGAAAGTCTTCCCGCCGGCCCTCAACGTTCACGAACGACAGATCCTGGCCTGGTCCGTGCTTCCAGCTCCACTTCCGTCCGCTATCACGGCGCAAGCGATCGAGCTGGCGCGCCGAATCGGGGACGCATTCGCTCTCGAGGGGATCCTTGCCGTCGAGATGTTTCTCACGACCGATGGAGCATTGTTGGTGAACGAGCTCGCGCCGCGTCCGCACAATTCGTTTCACGAGACGGAGATTGCCTGCTCGACGAGTCAGTTCGAGCAGCTGGTGCGCGCCGTGTGCGATCTGCCGCTCGGTTCGACCGACGCCCTTCGGCCGGGCGCGATCTACAATTTGTTCGGAGACGTTTGGCTGGCGTCGAATGGCACGCCGAGGTTCGAGGTCGCGCTCGCGCAGCCCGGGATTCGTCTGCATCTCTACGGCAAGCCCGGAGCACGTCCGGGCCGCAAGATGGGACATCTCTCCGCCGTCGGTGAGACGCCCGACGATGCGCTCGCGCGCGTTCGCGCCGCCGCGGCCGCGATCACAGCTACGGAAGATTGAGAGGTCGCCCCCCATGCCCGCGCCACGAGCTTTCGCCGGTCGCTCCGCGCTCTTCGCTGCCGTTGGCGTGATGGCGTGTTCTACGGGATCGACGACGACGACGACGCGCGTCCCGGTAACCGCCGCGCCCCCGCCAGCCCGAACGCAACCTCCTGCTCCCGCCTACAACGCGACGGCCACGGCGATGATGCGCGATCTCGTCGGCAGTCGCGTCGGCACCATCACGCTCACCGACACGTACGCCGGACTGCTCATTCGCGGCACAATTAGCGAGCTCGGACTCGGCGCGCACGCGATTCACATTCACTCGGTGGGCCGGTGCGAGCCGCCCTTCACGACCGCGGGTCCGCATTTCAACCCCGATAACCGCCAGCACGGCTTCAAGAACCCGAGAGGCTGGCACCTCGGTGACCTGCCGAACCTCGACACACCCGCGTCCGGCCGATTGACGTTCGAGTTCCTGCTTACCGGGGTCACGCTCCGCGGCAAGAACGCGCTGGTCGACGGCGACGGCGCCTCGATCATCATTCACGCGTCGCGCGACGACCACGTGACGGATCCCGCGGGCGACTCCGGCGCGCGCGCCGCCTGCGGCGTCATCACGCTCTCCGCCTCCCGATAGCATGCAGATCGCGGACTTCACCCTCGAGCGATTCTTCGCTCGCTGGGAGTTCGCGGTGCGGTTCGTGTTGTGTGCGTCTGACGTTCAGCCGTTGACGCTATCCGAATTGCTCGCCCTGGCCGACGACGACGCGCGGCAGCGCTGGGAGCGGCTATCGCTTGGCTACACCGAGTCGCTCGGGCTGCCCGTGCTTCGCGACGAGATCGCGAAGTTGTATCGCGGCCTGACCACCGACGACGTAATCACCTTCGCCGGCGCCGAGGAAGGAATCTTTCTCGCGATGCACGCGCTGCTCTCTCCCGGCGATCATGCGGTCGTCGTCTGGCCGTCGTACCAATCCCTGTATGAAGTCGCGCGATCGATCGGAGCGTCGGTGACGCTCGTACAGCTCGATCCAAAGAACTGGTCACTCGACGTCGACGCGGTGGCGGGGGCCATGCGTCCCAACACGCGCGTGGTGGTGATCAACTCGCCGCACAGCCCCACCGGCGCGCAGCTTCGGGGCGACGAGTTGGCGCGGTTGATCTCGGTCGTCGAGCTGCACGGCGCGACGTTGTTCTCGGACGAGGTGTATCGCTTTCTCGAGCACGGCGCACCGGCCTTGCCGCCCGCGGCGGAATGCTCGGAGCGCGCGATGAGCCTCGGCGTGATGTCCAAGGCGTTCGGGCTCGCCGGGATTCGCATCGGCTGGCTGGCAATGCGCGACGCGACGATCCGCAAGCGCATCGCGGCACTCAAGGACTACACGACGATCTGCAACTCGGCGCCGAGCGAGATTCTCGCGTTGATCGGGTTGCGCGGGCGAACCCGGTTGATCGAGCGCGCCCGCGCGATCATTGATGCGAATCTGTCGCTGCTCGACGGATTCTTCGGTCGTCACGCGAATCGGTTCGCGTGGGTGAGGCCCGCGGCCGGCAGCGTTTGCTTTCCGAGGCTGCTCGACGGAGACATCGACGCCTTCGCGGCCGAGCTCGTCGAGCGCGAAGGCGTGTTGCTCCTCCCGGCGTCGCAGTTCGGATTCAGCGGAAACAACTTTCGCCTCGGCTACGGGCGGGCCGATATGCCGGCGGCGCTCGAGCGACTGGAGAGTTTCATCGGGCGCTAGCGGCGCGCGCCGCACAGCACGCCTCTTGCTCCGACGCATCGGAAACCTCGAACACGTCGGAGAACACAGCCATGCCTGCATCGGATCACGGTCACATCGAGCCGCGCGCGCCGGGCGAAATCGTCAGCGCCGCCGCGACGGTGGACGCGCGCAAGGCGATCAAGATCGAAGAGCACATCACGATCGACCGCCCGCGCGATGAGCTGTTTCGCATCTGGCGCAACTTCGAGCAGCTCCCGAAACACGCCAACGATCTCGAGTCGGTGACCGCCGTGGGCGACGGTCGCACACATTGGGTGGCGCGCGTTCCCGGCGGAAAGCGCGTCGAGTGGGATTCGGAGATGGTGAACGAGATCCCCGGTGAGCTGATCGCCTGGAAGACGGTCGGCAACCCGGACGTGGCGCACGCGGGCTCTGTGCACTTCCGCGACGCGGGGGCCGGGGCAACTGACGTTCGTGTCGTCGTAGACTACGAGCCGCCCGGGGGTCGCCTTGGCGCGTTGGTCAACGCCTTCACCAAACTGTTCGGCCAGTCGCCCGAGCAGAAAATCCGCGGCGATTTAAAGACGTTCAAAGAGCGCGTCGAATCAGCAACCCCCCGCCGCGTCGATTAGTTGACCCCGTCAATTAGGGTCAGACCCCATTTAGAGTTCTTGAAATGGGGTCTGACCCTAATTGGACTAAATGGACTAATGGGAGCCAAGACGGTCAGCCTGGGTTGGCGGGGCCCGCGTTGTGGCGTTCCGGAGACGGTCGGTCGGTCGCACGCCGGCCGTAGCTGCGACGGTCGGCGATCGGTGTGACGCCTTTGTCGCCGTGATCGGTCATGTCGATCTCGAATAGCCGGAACGGCGGCCGGTCCGGATAGCTCGCCTTCAACACCGCGTGCGCAACGTTGTAGACGGGAATGCCGCCCTGCGTTTTCCCTTCCGGCGCGCCCTTGTGCGCGTGGCCGTGAAACACTGCGGTCACGTCGAAGCGCGAGATCGGATCCTCGAGACGGCTGGAGCCGAGAAATGGGAAGATCTCAGGCGGCTCGCCCTCGACGGTGGCGCGAATCGGTGAGTAGTGCAGCAGGACGATGCGATGCTCCTCGCCGAGCCTCGCCAGCGCCGACTCCAGCTTGAGCGCCTCCTGTACCGCCTCGTGGACGAAATCCTTGATGATCTTCTCGCCCCACGGCCCGAGAGCGCCTCGGCCAAAACCACCGCAAAACCCTCGCGTGCCGGCGAAGCCGACGCCGCGATACTCCCACGTGTCGCCGTCGAGCATGTGGACGCCGACGTCGGTGAGCACCCGTGCGATGTCCTGCTCCTGCCCTGCCTCGAAATCGTGGTTTCCGAGTACGCCGACCATCGGGATCTTCACGGGCGCGAGGTCCTTTGCGAGAAGCCGCGCTTCTTCGGTGAGCCCATAGTCCGTCAGGTCGCCACAAAGCATGAGGACATCCGCCGCTTCCGCGATCTGCGAGAAGAGCGGAAGTAAGGCGCCGTGAGACGTCTTCGTGTAGTGAATGTCGGCGATGGCCGCGAGGCGGACGACGGATCCGGTCATGGGGGTTCGGGGTTGCGTGAGCCTTTGGGCCATTACACAGAACATTTCGGGCCACAACTCCGGACCTCGCCCGCCCCAACCCTAGCCCCGGTCTTGCATTCTACGGGCGCAAGAAGCCTCGACCGTACGCCCATGGCCTATCAATCCACGCTCGAACACGCGACACGCGACACTAACGCCTTCTACCGACGCACGTTGCACGTTCTGAGCGACGCCCGGGTGCCCTTCCTCGTCGGCGGGTCTCACGCGCTGCTGACGTACACGGGAATCGTCCGCGAAACGAAGGACTTCGACCTGTTCGTCCGCGAGCGCGACCTCGAGGCGGCGCTCAATGCGCTGCGCGAAGCCGGATATCACACCGAAGTCACGTTCCCGCACTGGCTGGCCAAGGCGCTTCAGGGCAGCGACGTCGTGGATCTCGTATTCAGCTCCGGCAACGGCATCTGTCGCGTGGACGATCTCTGGTTCGAGTTCGCCCTCGAGGCGGACGTCCTCGGTATGCCGGTGAAGATCGCGCCCGTTGAAGAGCTGCTCTGGCAGAAGGCGTTCGTGATGGAGCGCGAACGCTACGACGGCGCCGACGTCGCGCACATCCTGCGCGCCTGCGCCGAATCTCTGAACTGGGACCGCGTCCTCCAGCGCTTCGATCCGTACTGGCACCTGCTGTTGAACTATCTGGTTCTGTTCAGCTTCATCTACCCGTCGGAACGCCACCGCATCCCGTCGACGGTGATGAACGATCTCGTGGGCCGTCTTCAGGCGGACCTGGCGTCGCCACCGAGCACCGACCGCGTCTGCCGCGGTACCCTCATGTCACGCGCCCAATACCTGATCGACATCGGTCGCTACGGCTATGAGGACGCCCGCTTGGTGCCGCGCGGAAACATGACGCCAGAAGATGCGGTGTACTGGACATGGGCGATCGAGAACATTCACTGACTTTGAAAAGGCGCAACGTCGCTGTCGGGGATTGTCGGCGGGTTCGGCTAGCGGCTGGCTGGCGGCTCGCGGCGGTGCGCACGGCTGTCGGCTTTTTGGCTCGCAGCCGCGGCTCACGGCGGTGCGCCCGGCTGTCGGCATAAAGCGTTGTCGTGAGCGAAGCGAAAGGACGGACTGTTCCGAGTTACTGACTCCCTAGGGACAGTAGTTCCTTCGTCGCTTCGGCCCTCAGGATGACACGCGGGGTTCGACCGGAGGCTGAGCGCACTGCCGCTAGCCGCCGCCGACAGCATCAGAGCCGCCAGCCGTGCGCACCGCCGCGAGCCGCCAGCCAGCCGTCAGCCGCCGCCGCCGACCATAGCCGACAGCGACGTGTCGCCGTATCAAGATTCTAAGAGTCCGGCTTCTCTCGCCCTATCCGCCAGTTCTCCTCTCGACTCGACACCCAACTTCGTGAAGATGTTCGAGAGATGCGTACTCGCCGTGCGCGCCGAGATGCCGAGCGCCGCACCGATCTCCTTGTTCGACCGCCGCGCCGCCACGAGCCGAACGATCTCGAGCTCTCGGCCGGTGAGTCCCGCCACGCCCTGCGTCATCGATCGCGTCGGGGGGCGGGCGCCGAGCTCGCGGAGTTGTTCGCGAGTCCCGTCGAGCTCTCGCTCGGCGCCGAGTCGCGCGAAGGTTTCGTGGGCGCGGCGAAGCTCGCGCATCGCGCCGTCCCGGTCGCCCGTTGCGACGAGCGCGCGGGCGAGCTGACGGCGCACGCGGCTGGCGTCGGGCATGAACGGGATCGCCTCGAGTGCTTCCGTCGCGCCGCGCAGCTGGGCGACAGAGCGTGAGGGATCACCGCGCAGAAGCTCGGCGATCGCGTCGCAGGCGTCGGCCCATGCAAGGCCGAGACGTTGGCCGATCGCGGTCGATTCGCGGCGCATGCGCTCGCCGAGAATTCGCGCCTTCGGCACGTCGGCCCAAAGCGATGCTTCGGCGATGATCGGCATCAGTCGGTGGATCGCCCACACGACATAACCGGAGCGGTCGGCGATCTCGAGCCCGCGCTCGCCGATCTTGATCGCCTCCTTGTAGTCCTCGATCGCCAGGTGGTACGCGGCGCGACCGATGTGTGCCGGCACGATGACGTGGACGTCGCGCGTCGGGTTCTTCGCGTCGTCCGCGTTCGCCAGCTCCCATGCCTCGTCCACGCACGCTTTGCCTTTGTCGATCTCGCCGCGTGCGAAGCGGAGCAGCCCGAGCCAGACGAGAAGCCGCGGCACGAGCGTGCGTTTGGCGAGGGTGCGGGCGAGCGTGATCGTGCGCTCGGCGAGATCCACCGCGTGATCCCATTCACCGGTACCGGCCTCGTACTCGATCTCGACTTCGGCCGTCCACACACGGAACAACGGCGAACGCAAATCGTCGGCGAGGCGTTGGGCGCTCGTGAGATGGCGGCGCGTGTCGTCGGAGTTGCCGGTCAACCCGGCGAGAATCGCCAACGCCCAATGCGCCTGCCAGGCGACGGCACGCTGCCCGCTCGATTCGGCGAGCGCGATCGCTCGCGCCCCGTGCTCGCGCGCCTTGTCCGCGGGTCCGGTCCACATGTGCAGCAGCAGCAGCGCGCGGTGCACGCGCGCGAGCAGCGCCTCGTCACCGAGCGTCGACGCGATAGCAAGTGCGCGCTCGATTGCTTCGTGCGCTTCGAGCGGACGCCCGATCGCTTGCAGACAGCTCGCCTTCGGAATGAGGACACGCGCCTCCAGCGCACCGGCGCCGAGCCGGCGGGCGGCGTCGATCGCGGCGTCGTAGTGCGACAGCGCCTCGTCGAAGTCCCCCATCCAGTAGTGCGTCAGCCCGATGCTGCGTTCGACGCCGGCGATCCGATCCAGATCGTTCTCGGCGAGCGCCGATTCCAACACGCGCTTCGATAACTCGAGCGCTTCGCGGTATTCACCGAGCCGTTGCCGCACGCGACCGAGATCGCCCGCGAGCTCGACGACCGACGACGCGTCGTCCTCCTCGGCGATCGTGAGCGCGTGGGTCAAATAGTCCGCCGCCTCGCGGTTCGCATACTTGGCCGACGCGTTGCGACCCGCCGCGCGAAGGTATTGCACCGCCTTCGACGCCAGACGCCGCGAGTCGCCGCGCGCGTAGTGAAACGCCAGCTCGTCGGCGCGGCTCATCGCGCGAGTGCCGTACAGCTGCTCGAGCGTTTCGGCGATCGTCCCGTGAAGTGTCCGCGTCCTCGCCAGACCAAGCTCGGAGTAGAGCGTTTCCTGAATGAGCGGATGCGAGAAGTCGTAAACGATCTCGCTCTCATCGACCCGCTCGGTGAGGACGTCGCTCGCGCGCAGCTCGTCGATCGCCCCCATCAGTGTATCACTATCGAGCCCGCTCACCGCGGCCAGCTCATCGTGCGTCGCGTGCGTGCCGAAGACCGCGGAGACGTCGGCGAGACGCCGGGCGTCCGCGGACAGCTCGCTCAAGCGCGCGAGAACCGCCTCGCGAATCGTCGCCGGAACGTGAAGCTCGTCGATCTCCCAGCCGGTCCACTGGCCATTCGATTCGCGCAGCTGGCCGCGCTCGATCAACGCGTTGATCGTCTCGTCGATGAAGAACGGGTTGCCGCCGGTCCAGCGGTGCAGGCGTTCGGCGAAACCGCGAGTCCGTTCAGGTTCGGCGCCGAGACGCTTCTCGAGCAGCTCGACCGTCTCGTCGATGGTCAGCGGTTGCAAGCGAAGGCGCGACCCGTTGCCCAGGTTGCGCAGCGACTGTTCCGTGGCGCGCAGTCCAGGACTGCTGCGATGGTCGGGGTCGTTATGGGTGCCGATGACGAGCAGACGCTCGTTCCCGATCTGTCGCGCGACGAAGTGCAACATCTCGAGCGACGCGCTGTCGGCCCACTGCAAGTTCTCGAGGACGATGAGCAGCGGACGCTTCGCCGCCAGCCGCGCAAGGAACTGGGAGAAGGTCCACAGCAACCGCGCTTTGAGCTCGCTCGGATCGCCGCGCGCCGCGAGCGTGCCGCGCTGTCCGGCGACAGTACCGTCGAGCGCCGGAAAGAGCTGCGCGAGCTCCGCCGTTCCGCCACGCGTGAGCAGCGTGAGCACGGAAGGCTCCACGGTGCGCAACAGCGGCAAGAGCGCGTCGGAGAAGACGGCGTACGGGACGCCTGTCTCGACGGGATAGGCGCGACCAGTGGCGACGGTAAAGCCACGCGCGGCGGCGTGCTCGCTCAGCGCGGTGACGAGATGAGTCTTTCCGATTCCACTTTCACCAACGACGAAGATCGTCTGACCATGCCCCTCGTCCGCGGCGCCAAGCGCGTTGGAGAGCGCCTGCAGCTCGCTCGCGCGGCCTACGAGAGCGGGCGGAGAGGTTGATCGTCGATTGTGAAGGGAGCGTACAGCGACTTCGCTGGGCGGGATACGACGCGACATGGAGGGGTAATCTTCCTCATCGCAACGCTTCTTGCTAGGCTGTCCAGTCCGCTTAGCTCGCCGCCTGCGCCGGTAATCCGCCGAATCGTCGCTCGCGCAACTCGAACTCGTCGAGCGCACGACGGAACTCGTTCTCCGAGAAATCCGGCCACATGCACGGCGTGAAATGGAGCTCGGCGTAGGCGCATTCCCAGAGGAGGAAATCGCTTAGACGCTGTTCACCGCCAGTGCGAATGAGCAGGTCGACGTCAGCCACGGGGAACGGATCGTGGTTCACCTGCGCGAGCAAACGATTGAATCCGTCGCGTGTGAGGGATTCCCCGTTCACCAATCGCGCCGCCTGCATGATCGACTCGCGCGCCGAGTAATCGATTGCGACACGAAGGTGCAGGTTGCGGCCGTGCGACGTCATCGCCTCGGCCTCCTGGATCGTCATCACGAGACTCGCCGGCAAGCGATCGCGTCGTCCGACGATCGTCAATCGCACACCGTTCTCAACGCAACGCTTCGATTCGACGAGGAGCGAGCGACGGAGCAGCCGCATCAACGCGCCGACTTCGGGCGTCGGACGACTCCAGTTGTCCGACGAGAACGCGTATAACGTCACCGTGCCGACACTCTCTCGGGTCGCGGCTTCCACGATCTTGCGCGCCGCACGCACACCCGCGCGATGGCCGGCGGTGCGCGGCAGTCCGCGAGCGGCGGCCCAGCGGCCGTTGCCGTCCATGATGATGCCGACGTGGATTCCGTTATAGCTGCGCGAAGCGCCGGGCGTAGGTCGCTGCATGTCTATTTGGACGATTGAACTCGCAAACGCTAACGCTCGCGGGTAGTGCGAATGAGCGCTTCCATGTGGTCGAGGTAACGCTCCAGCGCGCGCCGGCCGACCGGCGTGATGGCGTAAGCGGTCTTTGGCACCCGGTGCTCGAAGGACTTGGTGCAGCTCACGTAACCGGCTTCCTCGAGCTTGCGGGCGTGCACGCTGAGGTTTCCGTCGGTGGTCTGCATCAAAGCCTTCAGGTCGTGGAACGTCAACGACTCGTTCACGGCCAGCGCACTAAGAATTCCGAGCCGCAGCCGTTCGTGAATGAGGCGATCCAACGCGAGCGGTCCTTCGGCCGGCGCCTTGCCACGAACCGACTGGAGCGGCTGCGGCACCGGGGGGGGCGCAGTCTTCTCGACCGGGTCCGGGCGACGACCTCGTTGTGCTTTAGCCACCGTGCCTCCGTGCGATCCAAACGCCGAATACGATGTGCAAGCCGCCGAACGCCGCGATCATCAATGGAGTGGTCCAGCCCTCGGGCGCGATGAGTGCAATCGCACCGAGCACCATGAAGCCCGACCCCATCACGGGAACGCTTCGGACCGAGTAGGTACCGGCGCTGACGACGGCGGCGCCGTAGAGCAGCATCCAGATTCCGGGCAGCATGGCGAACTCCCCGTGCTTCACGAGATACGCGGTGAGCACGGTGCCGACGATCATCGCCGGCGAGAAGCTGAGCACGAGCTTCCGCATCGGTCCCGAGAGCAGCGGCATGTTGGCCGTGTGCGCCTTGACGGCCATCGACGCCACCGCGATCCCGGCGGCAATCCCCGCCTCGGCGACCCATGTCGCGACGCGTGCGAGGGGCAGACTAAAGCGCGCGGCGACGAGCGCGGCAAAGATCGCCGTGAAGCCGATGATGACCTGTCCCCACCCGGAAACGGCGGTAAAGGTGCCGGCACGCTCCATCATCCCGCGGATGTACCGCAGGTTGTCCATGGCGCGCGCCGAGATCTCCGGCGGGTCGGTTTTACGGGGGCGAAGCGGAAGTACGGGTGCCATGGACGAATGGTACAGCGCGGCGGCTATGTTGGCAAGTACTTTGTGGTGTAAAGCGCTGGTACGCCCATCCCCGACCGCCCACCGCCCATCGCCGGCTTAATACGCAGGCGGATCGCTAGCAGGGAAGCTCTCCTCGGACGCCTCGTCGACGCGCGCGTCGTCGTCGTTGGGCTTCTGCCCCTGCCCCTTCTTTTTGTCCGTCGGCTGCTCGCTATCCGTGTGCCCTTCCCGGCGCATCTTGTAGTCACTCGAGCCGGCTTCGCCGGGATCGGTATGGTGCTGGTCAGGTCGCTTTTCGGCCATGAGATCCTCGGATGAGTTTTCCGAGAAGAGGACGGTCATGAAGCGTGCCTACCGACCCGTCACGTTGTACTTGGTGAGCACGGCGCGAACCTTGTCCAGTGGAATCGCTTCGATCGTGCGACCGTTGCTCGTCGTCGTGGTCGCCTGGAAGAGAGAGTTGTAAATCGCTTCTTCCGTTGCTTCGACGGCGCCCTCGAACAGTCCCGACATCTGGTCGTTTGCCAGCTCCTCGGTCGTGAGCCGCGTCGCAGTGGACGCGCGACGAACCTTGTCACTCGTCGAGAACGCCAGCGCATAGTCGCCCGATCCGTTCGACGCCGACGATCCCGTGCGCGCGAGGCCCATGATCGCACGCGCGGCGAGTCGCTCGAGATTACGATCGGAAAGCGGTGCGTCCGTCGCGACGACGATGACGCACGAACCATCGCCGCGGTCGCCGGGCGATTCGGCTTCGCGCTTGAACGCGTATTGACCCAGTTCCTTCCCGACGGGAGCGCCGAGCACTTGAAGGATCCCGCCGAAGTTCGTCTGCACGAGAACGCCGACAGTCCAGCCGCCCAACGACTTTGGCAGCACACGCGACGACGTTCCAATCCCGCCCTTCCAACCGAAGGCCACGGTTCCCGTCCCCGCTCCCACGCTTCCCTCGGCGACCGGTCCCGATGTGGCGCCCGTCAGCGCGGCGCGTACGTGCTCGGGCTTGATCGGCCGCGAGCGAATGTCGTTCAGCGTTCCGTCGTTCGTCTCCGCGACGAGCGGATTGATCGAGCGTACGTTTGTCATGTCGGGGCGCTCGAGCAGCCACTCGACCATCGCGTCCGCCGCCTTCCAGACGCACAACGTGCAGGTGAGCAGGATCGGTGTCTCGAGCTCGCCGAGCTCTCGAAGCTGCGTCACGCCGGTGATCTTGCCGAAGCCGTTGCCGACGTGGAGCGCCGCGGGCACGCGATCGGTGAAGACGTTTCCGCCATGCGGCAGGATCGCGGTGACGCCGGTACGCACATTCGCGCCTTCCACGACGGTCGTCTGCCCCACGCGAACTCCGGCCACGTCGGTGATCGCGTTCAGCGCTCCGGGAGTGAATACCCCGGGCTTCACGCCGAGGTCGCGGGCGCGCGCCCGCTGCGCCGAGAGTGGTGTCGAAGTTGCCGCCATCGCGATGATCGCCAGAGGGCCGATGATGCTTCTCATGATGTCGATGCGTTGTGTCGAAGCATCACCGTACGTTGACGAAGCGGCCAGAGCAAGTTGAGCGGCACGATTTGGCGGCCTATCTTGCGATCGTGCCTCTCCTCTCGTTGTACGGACACGCGGCCGCGCGCGAGCACTTCCGTCGCGCGATCGAGCGCGGCTCGCTGCCGGCCAGCCTGCTCCTACAAGGGCCGCGAGGCATCGGTAAGCAGCAGCTCGCGCTCTGGCTCGGCCGCCTTTTCCTCTGCGAGAACGCCGACCGTTCGATCGCTCCCTGCGGGAAGTGCAAAGCCTGCCGGATGGCGCTGCAAGGGCATCATCCCGACCTGCACTGGTTCTTCCCGCGGCCGCGCTTGAAGGGCGGCGACCCCGACGTCGACGACATCCGCGAAGACGTCGCCGAAGGCATCGAGGATCGCCTTCGCGCGGGCGGGTTGTACGAGCCGTCGGCCGGCGACGAAGCGATCTACGTCGCTACGGTGCGGGCGATCGTTCAGATCGCCGCCATCTCGCCGGCGCTGTCGCGTCGAAAAGTGTTCGTCATCGGCGACGCCGAGCGCATGGTCGCGCAGGAAGGATCCGATCAGGCGGCGAATGCGTTCCTCAAGCTGCTCGAGGAGCCACCGGACGACACCACGATCATCCTCACGTCGAGCGAGCCTGGAGCGCTGCTGCCGACGATTCGATCTCGTGTCGTCAGCATTCGCGTTCCGCCATTGAGCCGCTCGGAGATGGCGGATTTTCTCGCCGATCCCGTCGTGGTCAAGCAGCTCGATTCACCGGATGAGCGCACACGCGACGAACTGATCGAAGTCGCGGGCGGCGCGCCGGGGCGTTTGATGGACAGTGACGCATGGCGTGCGGCGCTCGCCGAGGCGAAGCGTTTCCTCGACGCCGCGCGCGCGCCGGACCGTGGGCCGCGAATGCGCGTGGCGTTGGGCCAGAGTACAGCCGGCGCCCGCGGCCGGTTCAGCGACACCCTGGACGCGCTCACCGTGCTGCTCCACGACCGGTCGCGCGACGCAGCGGCAGCGGGCGACGGGCGGCGGGCCAGCGGCGCCGCGCGAGCCGTGGAGATCGTGGAGGAGGTGAAGGAGCAGACCCTGCGCAACGTGAACCCACAGCTGCTCACAGCGTCGCTGCTCCGGCGCATCGCCCCCTTGGTCGCGTGACGGACAAGCTCTCGCACGTCGACGACTCCGGCGAAGCCAAGATGGTCGACGTTTCGGGCAAGGCCGAGACGGCGAGGACCGCCCGCGCGACCGGGGCGATTCGGATGCGCCCCGAAACGCTCGAAGCAATCTTGACGGCCCAGATAAAAAAGGGAGACGTCCTCGGCGTTGCCCGGATCGCGGGGGTCATGGCGGCCAAAAAAACTGCCGATTTGATCCCCCTTTGCCACCCGCTGACGCTGACCCATATCGCCGTGGAGCTCTCCCCCGACGCCTCCCTGCCCGGGATTCGCGCCGAGGCGACCGTGAGCACCAAGGGGCGCACTGGAGTGGAGATGGAGGCGCTGACGGCCGTGTCCGTCGCCCTCCTGACGGTCTACGATATGGCCAAGGCCTTGGATCGGGGGATGACGATCTCCGATATATCGTTAGCCGAGAAATCTGGAGGACTCAGCGGGAAATATTCAAGACTGGATGGCATGTAGTCTGCCCCCTATCCTGAGTCCGGCAGTACGAAGGCGTACTAGCCTCCTTGCTGTAAAAACTGTTGCCAATCATAAACTTATGCGCAACCTGCGTGGGACGTACGTCCACCGGGGGGACGCGGTTAGGCGACGGAAGCGCACGCAAAGAGCGCTCTTCGTTTCCGGGGCAGTGGCACTGACGGTAGTCGTCATTGCCAGCCGCCGATCCTCTACGGCGAACGCCGAACCTGCGGTGACCGACCGCCGAGCCTTGTTCTCAATCGGCGACAATCGGACGCTGCGCGCCGAGCTCGCGTCGGCCCAGGGGGAGCTTACCCTGGTCAAGGCGCAGTTCGAGCGGGCTGATAAGATCATGCAGTACTCCACCCAGTACGGCATTCCTGCCGGTCTGGCGGCGAAGGTGTTCGACGCCTCGATCCGCGCCGGCGTGGAGCCTGAGCTGGCGTTCCGGCTTGTCCGCTTGGAGAGCGAGTTCAACCCGAGGGCCGTCAGCAAGGTGGGCGCCCTGGGGCTGACCCAGCTGATGCCGAGCACCGCGAAGCTCTACGACGCGACGGTCACGCGGGAGAAGCTGTTCGTGCCCGAAACGAACCTGCGCGTCGGCTTCAAGTACCTCCGAACGCTGCTCGACATGTACAAGGGCAACGTTCGTCTCGCACTGCTGGCCTACAACCGTGGTGAAGACGCCGTGTGGCGTGATATCCGCGCCGGGGTCAATCCGGGCAACGGGTACGACCTGAGCGTATTGCAGGGGTATAAGGGGAAGGGTCGGATCGACTGATCGGGAGAGCCAACAGCTAGACAGCTAACAGCTAGACAGCTAACAGCTACAGCCGACAGCAAAATGGGCGAAGGGGCAGCGACCATAGGTCGCTGCCCCTTTCCTATTCTCTGATCGCTTTAGCTGTTAGCCGTGAGCTATTAGCTCTTCGACCGCGATCCGCTCTTCTTGCCGCCCTTGGCCGACGTTGGCTTCTTCGCGCTTTTCTTGGTCGCCGGCGCGGAGGCCTTCGCCGTCGGCTTCACCGCGGCGACGGTCATCAGTGCCGGGGTGGCGTCGCGCTTTGATGACGGCTTGGCCGCAATCGTCTTCGACGGCGCTTTTGACGAGCCGCGGCGGATCACGAGCGACTGCCCCGGGAAGATGAGGGCCCGACGGAGCCCGTTCGCCCGCATCAACGCCGCGGTGGTTGTGCCGTACTTCTTCGCGATACCGCCCAGCGTCTCGCCGGAGCGAACGACGTGGAGCGCCGAGCCGCGGGAAGACGAATATCGCTCGATCGCCGGATCGGGAACGACTGTGGCGGCGCTCGCCACCGCGACCGTCGGAACCAGAATGGTCTGACCAGGTGCGAGATTGCCGCTCTTCAGCGTGCGGACTTTCGGATTGAACGCCGCGAGCTGCCGCGTCGTGATCCCGTTCTTGCCCGCGATCGTGGTGAAGCTCTGACCCTTCTTCGACTCGACCGTGAAGGTTGCCGTCCGTTCGTTCCTGGGCAGCGCCGCAAGAGCGATGGCGAAGCTGTCTGCGGTCCCGGCGGGAATTCGCACGAGCACCGAGTCGCGCGGCGGCGTCATGCCGCGGAGGATCTGCGGATTGAGCTCCTGAAGCTGAGCGACCGTCGCGCCAGAAGCATGAGCGATCGCCGCGAGCGGCGTCGCGGCGCCCACGCGCACCGAGTCGTACGTGAGTGGAGCTTCCGGCGTGATCGTCATGCCGTAGCGCGCCGGTTCCTTGGCGATCAGCGCGGCCGCGATCAGCTGCGGCACGTATTCGCGCGTCTCGTTGCGGAGATAGTTCTTTTCGGCGAGCGCGAAGAAGAGGTCCTCGCCACTCGTCCCCTCGAGATCGTCGGCGTAGCGCGTAAGGCCGCGGGCGATGCGCCCGGGACCACCGTTGTACGCCGCGGCGGCCAAATAAAGCGAGCCGAATTGGTCGCGCAATCCCTTGATGAACCGCACCGCGGCGCCGGTCGATTTCACGGGATCACGACGCTCGTCGATCCACCAATCGACGCGCAGGCCCATGTCGCGCCCGGTCGACGTCATGAACTGCCACATGCCCACAGCGGCGGCGCGCGAGTACGCGTTCGGATCGAACCCACTCTCGACGAGCGCCAGGTAGTAGAGATCCTCGGGCAGCCCACCGTCGCGGAACTTCGAGCGGATCATGGGCTCGTACCGCGTTCCTCGCTCCAGCCGCGATTCGATCCGGTCTTTGGCCGAGCCGGTGAACATTCGGAGGTACCGCTCGACACGCGACGTCGATTCGTACGCGCGAACCTCGATGTCCCACATCGGCGCGGTCGCGGTCGTCTCCGGAACGACGGTCTTGGCGGTATCACCAAAGAGGTCCGTTATCCGCTTGCCGACGTCGTTGGTCGAAACACGCGCCGAGTCGTTCGTGGGCCGTGACGGAGCCGGACTGGCCTCTACCGGCTTCGAGGGCGAGGCCTGTTGCGCAATTGGTGTCGGCGCTGGAGCCGCCGGAGCCGGCGGGGGGGCCTGCGGCACCGGACTAGGTGCCACCGGGCTGACGCCGCGCTGAGAAGACGCGCAGGCGGCGGTGACGAGCGTGATGGCAATGGCCGAGGCTCTTCGAATCATACTATCCATCTTCACCGCACAGTTAACGAAAACCTTCCTTCATCGCACAGTTAACGAGAATCGCCGCTGGACCGGCGCGGCGATTCTTAACTAGTCTGACAACACTAACGGCGCCTCGGTTGCCACAAACGGGCCGATGCACCGGAATCCGGCGAGCTTACTTGGCCGCAATGTAGTTGCCCAGTACGCGATTGGTCGCGTTGAGCACGGCAAGCGCGGCACAGCGCCGCGTATCGGTTTCAGCGAGGGCGCAGCCGACGAGTTTGACGACTCGCGACGGCTCCCGCATGGAAATCGAGACGATGATCAGGTTTTCGTCGAACGCGCGCAGGTGCTTGACGCCCAGGAGATCGAAGGTCATCGCACCCTTGGTGTAGTCGGCGAGCGCGTGGAGCGCGGCTTCGGAAGCGACACGAAAATCGCCCAGGAGACTCGATTGTCCCAGGGCGCGGCCGACGTAGAGCACTCCGTCGAATTGCAAATGGACTTCCGCCGTGCACTGCCCTGAGGGCGTGCGGGCGAAGACGAAGTCCGCAAATTTAAGACGTTCTCGCTGCGGACCCGCCGGGATGATGACGTTGAAATCCGGGGAGTCCTGCTCGTTGTTGGATGACGACATGGAGTCCTGTTCGGCCGGCCGATCTCGCGGGCAGCACCGCCCGTGTCTTAAAACGAGTGAATCATGGCGAGCGCAACACGAGGCTGCTTGTAACGACCGTCACGGAAACCCATATTCGCGCACCATGTCACTCACGATCTTCGCCGCTATTATCGGCATCTCGACAGCGAACATTTTTTCACCTCCGCGCCCTGCGACGCCGATCGACTCGCTCAAGGCGCGAATCGAGCGCCGGATAGCGGAACAACACGGGGCGATCGTCGGGATCGCATTCCATGACCTGCAAACGGGTGATTCCCTCTATCTGAACGCCGACGACAGCTTTCACGCCGCGAGCACGATGAAGGTGCCGGTGATGATCGAGCTATTCCGGCGCATCGACGTGGGCGCCCTCCGCCTCGATCAGGGCATCCTCCTCGTCAACCAGTTCGGTTCGATCGTCGACGGCTCGCCGTATTCGCTCGACGCGGGCGACGATTCGGACAGTTCGGCCTACAAGCTCACCGGCACGCGCGTGCCCCTCAAGGAACTGATCGACCGCATGATCACCCGGTCGAGCAACCTCGCCACCAACGCGCTGATCGAGCTGGTGCGAGCCTCGAACGCGAACGAGACGGCACACATGCTCGGCGCGCGCAACATTCGCGTGCTTCGTGGCGTGGAGGACGGAAAGGCCTTTCGCGCCGGCATGAACAACACGACCACGGCGCGCGATCTCGCCGTGCTGCTCGAGGCGATCGAAACCGGACGCGCCGCATCACGATCGAGCTGCGATGCGATGCGCGAGATCCTGCTGCACCAGGAGTTCAATGAGGAAATTCCCGCGGGCTTACCCGCGGGGACGCGAGTCGCGCACAAGACAGGATGGATCACCGGCGTGCTGCACGACGCGGCCGTCGTGTATCCACCGGGGCGAAAGCCGTACGTCCTCGTCGTCCTCACGCGAGAGATTCCGGATGAAAAAGTCGCGCGGCGATTGATCGCCGACTTGTCGCGCATGGTGTGGGCGCACGCGGTGCCCGGTCGCGTCGCGACGGGTCAATGAACGTCGCGCTCGGGACGGATCACGCGGGGTTCGCGCTCAAGGCGACCGTCGTCGAGGCGATCACCGCGCTCGGTCATTCGGTGGTGGACTGCGGCGCGATGCGGATCGATCCGGATGACGACTATCCGGATTTCGCGGCGGCCGTCGCACAGGCGATTCTCGACGGGCGCGCCGAGCGCGGGGTGTTGTTGTGCGGAAGCGGCGTGGGCGCCTCCGTCGCGGCGAACAAATTCGTCGGCATTCGCTCGGCGCTTTGCCACGACACGTTCTCCGCGCGCCAGGGCGTGGAGGACGACGCGATGAACGTCCTCGCGCTCGGCGCCCGGGTTATCGGCCCGGCGCTCGCGGTGGAATTAGTGGGGGCCTTTCTGCGTGCCCAGTTCTCCGGCGCCGAGCGCCACCGCCGACGCCTGGCCAAAATCGAATCCTTCGAGCGCGGCTAGCATCAAAACCGGTCAATTGGGGTCAGACCCCGTTTAGCGAATTGGGGTCAGACCCCGTTTCACGGAATGGGGTCAGACCCCGGTTTGAAAATGGGGTCAGAGTCGGGGAAGGAGACGATACTAGTCGGGGCGATTGGGCTCGCGGTTCTCTGAGCTCGATTTCGATTCGCCGCCGCGGCCACCGTAGCCGCTTTCGTGCTGGCGATCGCGCGAGGCGCCCGGCGCGGGTTTGTCGTGGGCGACGCCAGGCGAGCCGATGGACGACTCGGGTGTGCCCTGCACTGCTTCGGTGCCTGCTCCGGTCTTCGTGCCGTCGGCCTGGTCCTCGATGTCGTCTGGATCGTTGGTGGTCATCTGGACCCCTGGGTGGTGGGTGATCCGGAGCGGACGTACAAGAAGCGCGCCGGGCGCAGCCGGCTGGTCATCCGCATTGCTCAATCAGTTGTCCGCGCGATATGATGCGCGAGCATGCTATCGGCCGACGTCGTCGTCATCGGGGGTGGTCCGGCGGGCGCGGCCGCCGCGCGGCTGCTCGCGCAGTGGGACCGATCGGTGGTGGCGATCGGCCGCGCGCCATCACGGCGTTCGCTCGCCGAATCGCTCCCGCCCAGCTGCACCAAGCTGCTCGACGCACTCGGCGTTCGCGCGGCGATCGACGCCGCCGGTTTCGTGCGCGCCTCGGGTAACACGGTCCAGTGGGGAACCGGCGGGCAACGACGCTCGGAGTCGTTCCTCGGGGGCTCTGGTTACCAGGTTGATCGCGTGCGGCTCGACGCGCTTCTCAACGATGCCGCGCAGGCGGCCGGGGCGCTCGTCGTCCGTGGCGCGACCGTGCGAGCGGTGAAACGCGGCGACGACGGCTGGACCGTCGAATATGATTCCGACACTGGGCCGCCGACCTGTCGCGCGCAGTGGGTGCTCGACTGCAGCGGACGCGCCGGCGTCGTCGCGCGCGCCGGCTATCGACGCAGCGAACAAGCCGCGCGGACGACCGCCGTCGTCGGTGTTTGGGAGAGCGAGGCGTGGGCGAACGAGGAGTATGCGACGCACACGCTCGTCGAGAGCCACGATGATTTCTGGGCGTGGTCTGTGCCGGTCTCTCCAACACGCCGATACGTCACCGTCATGCTCGACCCGCGGCACAGCGACGTTCCCACGCGCGACGCGCTCGACCAGGCGTATCGCGCGGAGCTGGGGCGGACGAGTCTCATCGCCGACCTGATCCGCGGCGCGTCGCTCGTCGAATCGTCGTGGGGATGCGACGCTTCGCCCTATCGCTCGCATCGCGTGAGCGACGACGGACTGTTGCTCGTCGGGGACGCGGCGTCGTTCGTCGATCCGCTGTCGTCGTTTGGCGTGAAGAAGGCACTGGCTTCCGCGTGGCTCGCGGCGATTGTCGTGAACACGGCGCTCGCTGACGACTCGCTGTCCGGCGCCGCGCGCGATCTGTACGAGCGCCGCGAGCAGACGATGTTCACCGAATTGCAGCGACAAGCGGCGGTACTCGCCCGAGATGCCTCCGACGGTGCAACCGGAGGGTTCTGGCAGGCCCGAGCCGACGAGATACCTGGGGCCGATTTGGAGCTCGACGCGGCGGTACTGCGCGGCGACCATCGCGTTCGCGACGCGTTCGAGGAGATCAAGCGTCGGCCCGCTATTCAACTTCGCGCCGCGGACGCCTTACGCGTCGTCGAACGGGCCGTAGTGCGGGGCAACCGGGTCGTCCTGGAGCAGCACCTG
>DATMHK010000066.1:0-10353 GCA_035554995.1 Gemmatimonadaceae bacterium | reverse complement strand
GCGATAGGCGAGCGTGGCTAGCGTGTGGCGCAGCAACGCGCGCGATGATTCGACGGCCGCGTCGGCGGATGTCGATGTGGTCAATGCTCGTTCCTCCGAACTGTTAAAGGTCGCCCGCGAGATCTGCCAGACCATCGTCGCTCGCGGCTCGCCGATCGGCGTCAGTGTGTCCGCTTCGAGCGTGGCAATGTGAGTAAACCCAAGCTTTCGCGGGACCGAGGCGCTGTGCGTGTTTCGCGGATCGCACCGGATCTGGACGTACTCGACGTGCGGCATCTCGAAGGCGAGGCGGATGAGTGCCATGGCTGCTTCCGACGCGTATCCCCGCCTCGTGTGCGGCGATGCGACCCAATAGCCGATCTCCAACGTGTCCGGCCCGGCGCGACGGTGCAGCCCCGAGCCGCCGATCGCTTCGTCGCCGAGAAGGATCCCGACAATAAAGTCCGTGCCTTCGCGGACGTTGTTCGCAAACATCTCGATCCGCTCAGCGATCGCTTCCACGGCCGACGGCTCATTCATCGCCCATGGCATCCATGCCCGCAAGTGCTCGAGGTTTGCGTCGATCAGTGCCTTGAGGACAGGCGCATCGGCAACGCTCCATGGCCGAAGAACGAGACGCGATGTCACGATCCGGTCGGGCAGGGGATGTAGCAGCGGGAGCGCGTCGGGCGTCATCCGCGCTCCGGCGCTTGCCCACGAACGTCGACGGCTCGAATCTTCGGCATGAGCAAGTCCCGATTGGAGGCGTTCAGCGACGGCGTGATCGCGATCCTCATCACGATCATGGTGCTCGAGCTCCGGCCGCCGCACGGCACCGACTTCACCGCGCTTCGCGAGGTACTGCCCGCGTTCCTCTCGTACGTCCTGAGCTTCGTGTATCTCGGGATCTATTGGAACAACCACCACCACATGCTGCACCTCACTCGGCGCGTGACGGGTGGCATCCTTTGGGCAAATCTACATCTGCTGTTCTGGCTCTCTCTCGTCCCTTTCGTAACGGCTTGGATGGGCGACAGCCACAACGCCCCAAAGCCGACCGCCCTCTACGGCGCCGTGATGGTGTTCGCCGCGATCTCCTATACGCTTTTGCAACGAACGATCATCGCACACCAGGCCGACGGGGCGCAGCTGGCAGCGGCGATCGGGGGCGATCTCAAGGGGAAAGTATCGATCGGGTTGTATGTCGCAGCGATTCCGATGGCGTGGGTCGACGCCAGGATCTCGGACGCCTTGTTCGTGGCCGTGGCGCTGACTTGGCTGGTGCCGGATCGGCGAATCGAGGGTCGGACCGTCGAACTGTCATCCTGAGCGAAGCGAAGGATCTATTGTGTCGATAGAGGGACCGGCCTCTCAACCGTTACAGTAGATCCCTCGCTCGCTACGCTCGCTCAGGATGACGGCAGGTCACGCGTACCGGATCCACTTCGCCAATTCGGCGAAGCTCGGCTTCTTCCCGTACATCAGCATCCCGACGCGATAGATCCGCGCCGAGAGCCAGACCGAGAAGACACAACCCAACGCCGCGACCAGCGCCGATCCGGCAATGACGATCGGCGAGACCGTCGTCAGCCCCATGCGCAGCGGCACGATGATCGGCGACGACCACGGTAGCCACGTCAGCGCGATCGCCAGCTTGCTGTTCGGGTTCACGAGAATTGTTTGCACCATGATCCAGGTGCTGATCAGAAGCAGCATCACCGGAATCGCCGCCTGTTGCGCTTCCTGCTCGCTGTTGACCATCGCCCCGACCGCGGCGTAAAGGCTCGCGTAGAACACGAACCCGAGCACGAAGAACATCAGCGCCACCGCGATCACGCTCAGCGCCATCCCGCCGAACGAGTTGCCGATCGCCGCGGACGCTCCGGGGTTTGCCGCGGCGGCCGCCCCCTTCGTCGCGCCCTTGAGGATGATTGGCCCGAGGAAGTTCATCAGATACGCCGAGATCCCGAACCAGGCGATCTGTTGCGTCAGTCCCACGCCGCCGACGCCGATCACCTTGCCGGCGAGCAGCGACTCGGGCTTGATGCTCGAGATCACTACTTCCGCCACCCGCGACGTTTTCTCCTCGAGCACGCCGCGCATGATGTTCTGGCCGTGGAAGACGATCGACATGAACAACAGCAGACCGATCCCGAGGCCCGCGAAGAAACCTGCCTGACCCGAGCCGCCGCGTCCGCGCTCGGTGAGTCGTTCCGATAACAGACGGAAACTCCCAGTCGACAGGTTGCTCACAATGTCCTCGCGCACGCCCTCACGCTGGAGACGCTCCACAATCACTGCCTGTCTCACGACCGAGCGAAGCTTGTCCATGTCGCCGATCGTCGAGGCGTTGCGTCCCGCGTAGCGCGCCGATTTTCCGGCGAGCGTGCTGTCGGTCAGTACCAGGTAGCCGGTGATGTGATTCGGCAGCTTCACCTCGTCGGCTGTCGCCTGCTCGCGTGCCGGCAGGTCGGCCGGGGTCACGTTCACGACACGCGGCGCCACGGTGTCGCCCGGAATTCGCGCGACGGAGCTGTCGTTCACCAGAGCGCGCGCGACGGCATCACCCAAGCCCGCGCCGGTGGCATCGAGGATCGCGATGTGCCGGACGTCGTTCGACGCGCCGCTCCTCGCCGCGATGTAGAGCGGGAGCAGCGTGACGCCGGTGATGAAGATCGGAATCACGAGCGTGAAGATCAGGAACGTGCGTGAGCGCACGCGCTCGAGGTATTCACGTTTGGCGACGATGAGAATCTTGTTAGCCATGGCCGGACATCCCGGTCTCGACGCCGCTCGCGCCGACACGCTTGATGAAGATCTGGTGCAGCGAAGGCTGCATGAGCTCGAACTTCTCGATGTTCGCGCCGGCGTCGATCAGCCGGCGCAGCAGCAGTTGCGCGTCGGCGTTTGGCGCCAGCTCGAGCTCGAAGTAGTTGTTGGTGTCGTCGCACTTTCGCACGAACTGCGGATCGCGCAAGACCTCAGTCACGCCGTTTCGCGCGCCGCCGCCGAGGACGAGCGCGACGTTCCTCGTGCCGTCGGCGTGCTTCACGGAGGCGACGCTGCCGTCGAGCACCTTCTCGCCGCGCGCGATGATGCAGACCGAGTCGCACATTTTTTCTGCGTTATCCATCACATGCGTGCTGAAGATGACTGTCTTCCCGCGCTGCTTGAGCTCGAGAACGGCATCCTTGAGCGCCTGCGCATTGATCGGATCGAGGCCGCTGAACGGCTCGTCGAGAATCACGAGGTCAGGATCGTGGAGCAGCGTCGCGATGAACTGCACCTTCTGCTGCATGCCGCGCGACAGCTCATCGACGCGCGCGTCGCCCCAGTTGCGGTCGGTGGTCAGGCTGAAACGCTCGAGCCATTGGTCAATCCGTTTTGCCGCCTCCGAGGGGCCAATCCCTTTCAACTCGGCGAGGAAGAGCAGGACACGCCGGACCTGCATCTTCTTGTAGAGTCCGCGCTCTTCCGGCAGATAGCCGACGTTGTTGAGGATTCCTGGATCCGTGTTCGGCCGCCCGAAGATCGAGATCGATCCGGCGTCGGGAAGAATGATGTCGAGAATCATGCGGATGGTCGTCGTCTTGCCGGCGCCGTTGGGGCCGAGGAGACCATAGACCGAGCCGCGCGGAACCTGCAGCGAGAGATCGCGCACCGCGACGTGCTGGTCGTACCGCTTCACGACATTTCGAATGTCGATGGCGAGGTCAGACATGTGATTGGAAGGTGTGGCCCGCGAAGGACCTTGGGAAGGAATCGCCTTGCGAATGTTCGATTGCTTGTACTAATAGATTAGTACAAGTCGGTCTGTCGTGCAAGGCGCCGCCAACATGACGGGGCCCATAAGAGAAAGTTTCCGGTGTGGCGCCGCGCAAGGCCGCGGGCTTTCTTTTCCTCATGCTTGCCGCGCTTGCTGACACGTTGGTCATCTTCATCGCCGCCAGTCTCACCAAGCCGATGCAGCCCGCGCTGGACACCTTCTCCGCTCGAACCGGGATCGTAGTCCTACGAGAAAGCGGCGGCTCGCTCGAGCACGCTCGCAAAGTGACCGAGCTCCAACGCATTCCGGATCTCTTACTGTTGGCCGACGCCGACGTCTTTCCGCGGCTGCTTTCGCCTCGCTACACGACCTGGTTCGCCGAGTTCGCGCGCAACCGCATGGTCGTCGCCTACACCGCTAAGTCGAAGCACGCGAGCGACATAACCTCCGCGAACTGGTACGAGCTGCTGCGTGGCAAGGATGTCGAAGTCGGGCGCACTGATCCGGATGCGGCGCCGGTCGGCTACCGAACGGTGCTGATGCTTCAGCTCGCGGAGCGCCACTATCGCAGGCCGGGTTTGGCGAAAGCGCTCGAGGAAAACGCGCCGAAGCGCAACATGCGCGCGAACGCCGCCGAGCTCGCCGCACTGCTCGCCGCGGGCGAGTTGGACTACATCTACGAATATCAGTCCGTCGCCGAATCGAACGGCTTTCGCTTCGTCCGGCTGCCCGGCGAGATCGACCTCGGCGATCCGAATCGCGCGGCGGCCTATCACGACGTCGCCACGACCGTTCGCGGCTCCTCGCCGGGAACGTCGATGACCGTGCGCGGCGAACCAATACTATATGGTATGAGCATACCGACGGCCGCGCCGCACGCCGCGGCCGCGCGCCGGTTCCTCGAATACCTGATGACGCCGGACGTGCTGCGCCAGCTCCGCGCCGCGCACGTGGACATGCTCGATCATGCGATCGTCGTCGGCCCCGGAGCGCCGCCCGAGCTCACGCGTGGAGCTCGACGCTAGCGTTCTGGAGACGACCCCTCCCGCGCGGCAGCCGAGCGCGGTCTTGCGCGCCGCGATCGCCGTCGTCGTCGCGCTGATCGCGTCGGTCTTTCTGCTCTTTGTTCTCGCGCCGGTCGTCGGACTGGTCGCGGCCGGCGGTGGACGCGGACTGTCTTCGCTCGCGCGCGACGGTGAGTTGCGCGCATCGCTCGCGCTCACGGCGTTGACCGCCACGATCGCGACGCTCCTCGGCGTCGTCGGTGGAACGCCGATCGCCTACCTGCTCGCGCGTCGCGACTTCCGCGGCCGCTCGATCGTCGCCGCGGCCATGGAGCTTCCACTCGTCATTCCGCACCCCGTGGCCGGCATCGCGTTGCTCCTCGTGCTCGGCCGCGGGAGTCCCATGGGCGGCGCGCTCTACGCGGCAGGCCTGCGCGTCGCGGGTTCGGCGACGGGCATCGTGTGCGCGATGCTCTTCGTTTCGGCACCGCTCTATGTGAGCGCGGCACGCGAAGCGTTCGCGCAAGTCGACGCGCGCTACGAATCGGTCGCCCGCACGCTCGGCGACGACGTCTGGCGTGCATTCCGTCGAATCACTCTTCCGCTCGCCGCTCGCGGACTGACGGCGGCTGCGGTCGTCATGTGGGCGAGGGCGGTGAGCGAGTTCGGCGCGATCGTGATTCTGACGTACAACCCGAAGGTCGCGAGCGTGTTGAGCTACGACCGCTTCACGAGCTTCGGGCTCAGTGAAGCACTTCCCGTCGCGGCGATCGTCGTCATATTCGCGCTCGTGCCGCTTGCTGCGCTTCGTATGCTCCGTCGCGAGGTGAGGCCATGAGCGCTCGTCATCCTGAGGAGCGCAGCGACGAAGGACCTGCTGTCCTTGACGGACTACGATCTCGTGATAGTAGGTCCTTCACTTCGCTCAGGACGACAAAGGGATGATTTCGCTCCAGCAGGTAAACGCCAAGGCCGGCGCTTTCCGCCTGAGCGACGTCACCTTCGACGTCCCACAGGGCTCATACGGTGTCGTGATCGGCCCCGCCGGCTCTGGCAAGACGACGCTCCTCGAGACGGTCGCCGGTGTCGTGAAGACGACGTCCGGCCGGATCATGCTCGGCGGCGAGGATCTCACGGCGGCGCCCCCCGAGCGCCGGCGCCTCGGCATTGTCTATCAGCACGCGTTCCTCTTTCCGCATCTGAGCGTTCAGCAAAACGTGGAGTATGGCGCGTTGAGTGAATCCATCGCCGCCGACGTCGCCGAACGCTTCGGTGTGATGGATTTGTACGAGCGGCCCGTCGCGTCGTTGAGCGGCGGCGAACGTCAGCTGGTGGCGATCGCACGTTCGCTCGCGCGGCGTCCCGAAGTGCTGCTCCTCGACGAGCCGTTCAGCGCGCTCGATCCGCGGACGCGAACGTTCGCGCGGCGACAGCTCCGCGCACTGTACTACGAGCGCCGCTTCACCGTGCTCCAGGTGACGCACGACTTCACCGAAGCCGGGCTGCTCGGCGACGTCGCGATCATGCTCGACAAGGGCCGCGTGGTGCAGAAGGGAACGCCCGAAGACGTGTTCCGAAAACCCGCGTCGCCGTACATCGCGGATTTCCTCGGCGCCGAGAACGTGTTCGCCGGCAGCGCGCGACCGATCAAGGCCGAGCCGCCCGATTGGCTCGAGACCGCGGAGGACCAGGTGACGGAGATGCCCGTCGCGTTCACGACCGGTGCATTGACGTTCTATGCGTTGGGCGATGTCGTCTCCGGTCCGGCCCACGCGGTGATTCGCGCGGAGGAGGTGTCGCTGTCGGCCGAGCCGTCGACGTCGTCGATGCAAAACCAGTTCCGCGGACGAATCACGGAGATCGTGCCCGCGGGAGCGCTGACGAAGATCACTGTCGATGCGAGCGGAACGCCCATCGTCTCGGCGGTGACGGCGCGCTCGGTTCGCGAGCTGTCGTTGGGCATCGGCAAGGAAGTCGTCGCCGGATTCAAGGCGACCGCGGTTCACATCTGCTGAGCAGCTCGGCCCGCGCTTTCGCGCGATCGCGACGCGGCATATTGTCCTAGTTGGTCATTCCCCCCCCCCAGAGACATCCGCCATGCGGTTCGCGCAGCTCTCGTTTGCCCTCTCCGCCGCTCTGCCGGCGCTTGCGAGCCCGACCCGCGCTCAGGAATCGGACGGCGCGATCATCGCCCGCATCGATTCTCTGACAAAGGATTACATGACGGTGAGGAAGGCGCCCGCGGTGTCCATCGCCGTTGTCCGCGGCAAAGACACGCTGGTGATGAGGGGGTACGGCTTGGCGAGCCGCGAGGCGAATCGCGCCGCGACCGCGTCGACAATCTATCGCATCGGATCTCTCACCAAGCAGTTCACCGCCGCCGGGATCCTCCGCGAGGTCGAACAGGGTAAGGTTTCGCTCAACGACCCCATCTCGAAGTACTTGCCCGATGTTCCGACGCACGGCCAGCGAATCACCGTTCGACAGCTGCTCACTCACACGTCGGGCGTTCACAACTACACCGACTCGCCCGAGTGGGTGAAGCACTGGACGGAAGACATGACGCCGCGCCAGATCGTGGCGTTCGTCGACAAGGATACGCTCGATTTTGCGCCGGGGACGAAGTACTCGTACAGCAACACCGGCTATGTGCTGCTTGGCATGATCCTCGAAAAGGTGACGGGTCGGCCGTACGCTGCGTACCTCGAGCGCGAATTCTTCAAGCCCCTCGGACTGACGCAAACGAGCTACTGTCCCCAACGTCCGACAGACCCGCAATTCGCCGAGGGCTATGCGGCGAGCTCGGGGACTGTGAAGCCCGCGGAACCGCTCAGTATGACGCAACCCTTTTCCGCCGGCGCGCTCTGCTCGACGGTGCGGGATCTGGTGAAGTGGCACCGCGCGCTGCAAGACGGCCGCGTTGTCGGCGCGCGTTCGTATTCGCTGATGACCACCGCCGACACGCTCAACAACGGCTCGCGGATCAACTACGGATTCGGTCTCGTGCCGGGCCAGCTCGGCAGCGAGCGGACGATCGGTCATTCCGGCGGCATCAACGGATTCACGACTTACGGCATGTACCTGCCCGATCAATCCCTTAACGTCATCGTGCTAACGAACTCCGACGGCGGTCCGGGTCCGCTCGCGCAGAACATCGCGCGCGCTATGATCGGCATGCCGCTCGTGCCGCTGCCCAAGCCGCTCGTCGCGGTCGCGCTTGCCGACTCGCTCCGCAATCGCATACCCGGCGTCTACGACTTCGGCCGGATCGTCCTGCACGTGACCGTTGAAGATGGCCGTGTGATGGCGCAGCCGGACGGCCCGGGCCAACCCAAGTTCCCGCTCGTTCATCTCGGCAACCTTCGCTTCGGCGCGGAGGTCGATCGCTCGTTGTTGGTCACGTTCATCAACGAGAAAGGCAAGATCTCGAAGGCGCAGTTCACGCAGCGCGGCATTCCACCGGTAGAAGGAACCCGAAGGCCCTGAGTCGTTGCCGGATCGCACACCTCAACGGAGAGCGTCATGACTTCTCTCGCGTCGCTGTGGCTCCCGATTCTGCTGTCGGCCGTATTCGTCTTCGTAATGAGCTCGCTGCTGCACATGGTGCTGCCCTGGCACCGCACCGACTACTCCAAGGTGCCGAATGAAGACGCGGTGTCGGCGGCGCTGCGCGGCTTCTCCATTCCACCGGGTGACTACATGATGCCGCGCCCGGATACCCGCGCTGAGATGGCGTCGCCGGAATTCGCCGAGAAAGTGAAAAAAGGCCCGATGGTCGTCATGACGGTCATGCCCGCCGGAATGAGCATGGCCGGCAATCTCGCGCAGTGGTTCGGCTTCCTCGTCGTCGTCAGCTTGTTCGCGGCGTACATCACGAGCCGCACCGTCGGCGCCGGCGCGGCATCGATGCGTGTCGTGCAGTTGGCGGCGGCGACCGCATTCGTCGCGTACGGCGTCGGTTTGTGGCCAATGTCGATCTGGTATCGCCGCTCATGGGGAACGACGTTCAAGTCGACGGTGGATGGGTTGATCTACGGACTGATCACCGGCGCTACGCTCGCCTGGCTCTGGCCGAAATAGTCACGGAGTGGTTCATGGACGCATGCATTCAGCAGTGCCGCTATCTCATCCTGCTTGCCGACTCGCTGCTCGAGGGAATCGACGATGCACATGTCGCGATCGAGCCGCGACCGGGCTTGAAGACGGTGGGGTGGCTCGTGGGCCATCTTGCCACGACCGCCGATTTCGGCCGGCACTTGTGCGGCCGCAAGGCGATCTGTCCGCGTGAATGGCGTGCGCTGTTTACTCCGGGAACCCAGCCGTCGATCGACCCATCGACCTATCCGCCGATCGCGATGCTCCGCGAGAAATTCAACGCGGTCTATACGGATTTGTGCGTCGCCGTTGTCGAGGCCGACCCGTCGCTGCTCGCGGCAGTGAATCCGTACGAGCCGGCGCGCAACCCATTTTACACGGCCGGCGAGTTCGTCGCGTACATGTTGAGCGGTCATTTGGCATATCATGTTGGGCAACTCTCGGCGTGGCGTACCGCCGCCGGCATCGCGCCGAGCGAACGCCCCGATCACCTCGCTGCTTGAACCGAACACCACTCTTCCATCGGAGTCATACATGCTGGGTTCAATGATGCCGTCCAACGGTCGTGTTATCGCGTTCGCCGCCGCCCTCATCGCGATCGGTGTCGGAGTTGGCGTCGCCGTCGATCGGGCGGCGTTTGCACAGCAACCCAGCAATGGCATCAAGCGCACGATTCTTCAACGCGCCGACGAACCGGGTGCCCCGAACTACGAAGCCGTCATGGCGATCGCGGAGATTGCTCCGGGCGCGTCGTCGGGACGCCACCGCCATCCGGGAATCGAGCTCGCGTATGTGCTGGAAGGCTCGCTCGTCGTCGAACGCGAGGGACAGCAGCCGGTGACACTGAAGGCCGGTGACGCACTCAAGAATGAGGCGGCCGTACATAACGCGAAGAACATCGGCAAGAAACCGGTGAAGATTCTGGCCGTATATCTCGTCGAGAAAGGAAAGCCGATGGCCGAAACGGTGCCGTAAACCGCGATGTGTGGCGGCGCCTTTCGGTTGTTCGTGCCGTTCCTTATTGTCCAAGATTCCCCCCCCCCCCCCTATCCCACCCGAGTGGTACTCATGCGTAGTCGTGCTCTTTTCGCAGTTTTCCTGTTCGCTGGCTCGCGCCTTCACGCTCAAGAACCAGCCGGCGCCCCGCTCATCAAGCGAATTGACTCACTCGTAAACGACTACATGACGTCGAAGAAGGCGCCGTCCGTTTCGGTGGCGGTCCTGCACGGGCAGGACACGGTGCTGATGCGCGGCTATGGTCTGGCGAGCCGCGAGGCCAATCGGCAAGCGGACGCGTCGACCGTCTACGAGATCGGGTCGATTACCAAGCAGTTCACTTCGTCCGGCATCATGCGCCTGGTCGAACGTGGCAAGGTCTCGCTCGACGACCCAATCTCGAAGTATGTCCCCGACCTGCCCGCGCACGAGCAGAACGTGAAGATCCGCCAACTGCTCAACCATACGTCGGGCGTTCATAACTACACGTCGTCGCCCGAGTGGATGAAGACG
>DATMHK010000065.1:0-9138 GCA_035554995.1 Gemmatimonadaceae bacterium | reverse complement strand
AGGCGCTGGCGTTCGGATTTGCCGCGTATCTGGCGTTCATGCGCGGAGAGATTCAGGTTGAGCGACGAGCCGCGGGGCTGTCGGTACCCGTGGATCACGAGGGTGATCGCATCCGCGTCGCGTGGGCGCCGGCGGAGATCGGCTCCGAATCGGCGCTGCGCGACTTCGTGCGAAGTGTGTGCGGTGACGCCGAGCTCTGGGGCACGGACCTGTCGAAGCTGCGCGGCTGGTGTGAGCTGGTGAGCGACAACTTGCTGCGGATCGTCGACTCCGGAATGCGGCCGGCACTCGAGCAGCATCTCGGCGTCTCCCTTCGTCGCTCTCGCTCCTCGAGGGCAAGCATCGTCCATCTGACATGACCGACTTTCCTTCTTCTGGCGACGTGTTGGCCCGACTGCGCGCCGTGCGCATCGTTCCGGTGATCACGATCGACGACCCGGACGACGCGATTCCCCTGGCGCGCGCGCTGATGGATGGTGGCCTCGCGTGCGCGGAGATCACCTTCCGTACACCCCGAGCTCCCGAGGCACTGCAACGGATCACCGCCGAGGTCCCGGACATGTTCGTCGGCGCCGGGACGGTACTGACGCCGGAGCAGGCGAAGCGGGCGCGCCAGGCGGGCGCGCAGTTCATCGTCGCGCCGGGCTTCGGCCCGCGAATGGTCGAGTATTGCCTCGAGCACGAGATCCCCGTATTCCCGGGCGTTGCCACGCCAACGGAGGTCGAGGCCGCGCTCGACAAGGGATTGACCACGCTCAAGTTCTTTCCGGCCGAGCAGTCGGGCGGCTTGGAGTACCTCAAAGCGATCGCCGCGCCGTACGTCGACGTGAGCTTCATGCCGACGGGTGGCATCAACGCCGAGAATGTCGCGAAGTATCTCGCGTTCAAGCGGGTTGTCGCTTGTGGCGGATCGTGGATGGTGCTGAGCGACTGGATCGCGGCGAAGCAGTTTCCCCGCATTCGTGACGCGGCCGCGCGCGCGACCGAGATCGCGCGCGGCGGTGTGGCCGTCGCCGCCGGAGTCACGGTATGACTCGCGTCGTGACGCTCGGCGAGGTCATGCTGCGGCTAAAATCGCCGGGCTTCGAGCGGCTATTTCAATCACCGATGCTCGAGGCGACGTTCGGCGGCGCGGAGGCGAATGTGGCGGCGTCGCTCGCGCAGTTCGGTGTGGACGCGCGCTTCGTGTCCGTCGTACCGGCCAACAATGTTGGCGATGCGTGCGTCGCCACCCTGCGCGGTTTCGGCATCGACACATCGTGTATCAAGCGACAGGGCGAGCGTCTCGGCGTCTACTTCCTGGAGAATGGCGCCAACCAGCGCCCGTCGCGCGTGACATACGACCGCGCCGGCTCCTCGATCTCGACGACGAAGGCGGCCGATTTCGACTGGGACGCCGTGTTCGCCGGCGCGGACTGGTTCCACATCAGCGGCGTCACACCCGCGATCAGCGAGACGGCGGCCGAGCTGTCGATCGCCGCGGCGAAGGCGGCGCGGGAGCGGAAGCTCACCGTCTCCTGCGACTACAACTACAGAAAGAACCTCTGGAAGTACGGCAAGAGAGCGCCCGACGTCATGCGAGAGCTGGTCAGCCACGCGACGGTCGGTATCGCGAACGAGGAAGATTGCCAAAAAGCGCTCGGCATCGAGGCCGACGTAAAAGTCGAGTCGGGTGAGCTGGAGCACGCCCAGTACAGCGTGCTCGCCGAGTGTGTGCTGAAACAGTTCCCCAATCTCGAGAAGCAGGTGATCACGCTTCGCGAGAGCCATAGCGCCGATCACAACGGCTGGAGCGCTGTGCTGCACAACCGAAAACAGTTCCTGACCAGCCGTCACTACGACATCACGGACATCGTCGATCGCGTCGGCGGCGGCGATTCGTTCGCCGCGGGGCTGATCTACGGTTTGCGCGCGTATCGCGACGACCAACGTGGGCTCGAGTTCGCGACGGCGGCGTCGTGCCTCAAGCATTCGATCCTCGGCGACATCAATCGGGTAAGCGTAGGCGAAGTGGAGGCTCTCATGGCTGGTGACGCGAGCGGTCGCGTGCAGAGGTAGATATGACAGTTGCGACCAAACCCGCGGCGGCCGGCGCGACGGAGCTCGCCGCCTCAGGAGCGCTCGGCAAGGTCGGTCACTACCGGTGGACGATCTGCGCGCTGCTTTTCTTCGCGACGACGATCAACTACATCGACCGGCAAGTGCTCGGGATTCTCGGGCCGACGCTTTCCCGCGACATGAGCTGGAACGAGCAGCAGTTCGCCGATGTCGTCTCCTGGTTTACGATCTCGTACGCGTTCGGACTGCTCCTCGCGGGCAGAGTGATGGACCGGATCGGCACGAGACGCGGCTTTGCGGCGTCGGTCGTGATCTGGAGCATCTCGGCGATGTCGACGGCGCTCGCCAAGACGACCGCCGGCTTCAGCGCCGCGCGCTTCGCGCTCGGCTTCGGCGAATCGGGCAACTTCCCGGCATCGATCAAGACCGTCGCCGAGTGGTTCCCGTCGAAGGAGCGCGCGCTGGCGACCGGGATCTTCAACGCCGGATCGAACGTTGGCGCGGTCATCACGCCGATCCTTGTCCCGTGGATCACGCTGACATGGGGTTGGCGTGCGGCGTTCATTACGACCGGCGCGATCGGCTTTATTTGGCTGGCGTTCTGGCTGGCGATTTATCGGCCGCCGCAGGAGCATCCGAAGTGTGGCAAGGCCGAGCTGGCGCACATCTGCGGAGACGGCGACGAAGCCGCGCGTCCGGTGAAGTGGATGCGCCTGTTGCGTTATCGGCAGACGTGGGCGTTCGCGATCGGCAAGCTGATGACCGATCCGATCTGGTGGTTCTATCTCTACTGGCTGCCGAAGTTCCTGGACACGAAGTACGGCATCAAGCTGGCGAACGTCGCGGCGCCGTTGATCGTGATCTATCTGCTCGCTGACGTCGGCTCGATCTTTGGCGGGTGGTTGTCGGGTGCGCTGATCAAGCGCGGATGGAAGGTGAATGCCGGACGGAAGACGACAATGCTCGTCGCGGCGCTCCTCATCGTGCCGACGGTCTTCGCACCGTACATGCCGAGCATGTGGACGGCGGTTCTGATCGTCGGCGTGGCCGCGGCGGCACACCAGTGGTGGTCGGCGAACATCTTCACGCTGGCGAGCGACATGTTCCCGCGTTACGCCGTGGGATCGGTGGTCGGCATCGGCGGGTTCACGGGGGCGATGGGTGGGTTCCTGTTCCAGCGCGCCACCGGTTGGGTCTTACAGCACAATGGCAGCAATTACACGCCGGTGTTCTTGGTCTGCGGCTTTGCCTACGTCTCGGCGTTGGTCGTGATTCACCTGCTGTCGCCAAAGCTGGACCGTGTCGACCTGACGAAGGGAGAGCTGGTGTGAGCTGGCTGCTCGGCTGCTCGGCTGCTCGGCTGCTCGGCCGGGTCCCCGCTTGCGGGCGCGTGGCTACTCAGCTGGTTGTCGGACTGTCGGCGATGGTTGTGGCGCAGAATCCGAATCCGATGGATTCGATTCGGAAGCTGCCCGGCTATCGGCCGGCCGCGGACACCATCCACTATCTCGCTCCTGACCGTATCGAGCGGCTCGTGGCACCGATCGAGCGGCCGCTCTGGACAGCATATGTCGCGCGGTCGCGAGCGCAGTATGTGCGAGATACGGTCGCCATGCAGCGGGAGCTTCGCGCGGCCGGCAAGTCGGCAATGACGCGCGCGCCGTACACGCACGGTTTCGAAGTCGGGGTCGCGATGACGGCCAAGTGGTTCGCGACCGATTCGGCGCGTCGGATGGCGGACGTCATCCTGAGCTTCCAGGCGCCGAACGGCGGCTGGTCCAAGCACGTCGATTTCTCGCAGCACATACGGCAGCCCGGGGAGAGCTACTACGCGGAAAGCGCGGAGTGGGAATACATCTCGACGATCGACAATGCGTCGACAACCGAAGAGATCCGGTTCCTGCAGGCGATCGATCGCGCGAAGCCGAACGCCAAGTACGCCGAAGCGATCCGCCGCGGGTTGGATTATCTGCTCGACATGCAGATGCCCAACGGATGCTTCCCGCAGGTCTATCCGCTCCAGGGCAGCTATCACGACGCGGTGACAATCAACGATGACGCGATGACGCACGCGTTGATCGTGCTTCGCGAGGTGTCGGACGGCAAAGTGACAGCGGCGACGGCGGCCGAACAGCGCCGCGCGAACGTGGCGGTGAGTAAGGGCTTGGCCTGTCTGCTCGCCTCACAAGTCGTCGTCGGCGGGAAGCGAACGATCTGGGGACAGCAGCACGATCCGCTGACGCTCGCACCCATAGCCGCGAGAACGTACGAGCTGACGTCGCTGTCGGCGCTCGAGAGCGCAGGCGTGCTCGATTTCCTCATGACGTTGCCGACGCCGAACCAGCGGATCGTCGAGGCAGTGTACGCGGGAGCGGAGTGGCTGCGCGATCGGCCGCTGCACGGTCTGCGTTACCAGGGCTACGTCCTGACGCGCGACGATAAGGCGCCGCCGCTCTGGGGCCGACTTTATGAGATCGGGACCAATCGCGTCATCATGGCGAACCGCGACGGCGTCAAGCAGTACGACTGGAACCAGCTGACCGATCGGCGATCGGGGTACGGCTGGTACACGACCGTACCCGCGCAAACCCTCGCGACGTTCGAAAAGTGGTCGCGACAGCATCCGCTCAACCCGTGAGCAATCGTCGCGAGTTTCTGCGGACCCTCGGCGCCGGCGCGGCACTGGCGTCTCCACTCGGCCCGCTGGCCTGCAGGCCCGCAGCGCAGGTGAACACCGCGCCGCAGTCCGCGGGGTGGGACCTCGTTCCCGGAATTCTGTCGCGCATCGTTGCGCCCAAATTTCGGGACCGCGACTTCGACATCACCCGATATGGCGCGAGAGCCGACGCGTCGTTCGACAACACCGACGCCATTCATCGCGCGATCCAGGCCTGCAGCGCGGCGGGTGGTGGCCGCGTCGTCGTTCCGGCGGGACGTTTTGTGACGGGCCCAGTGCACCTCGTGAGCAACGTGAACCTCCATATCGCGCGCGACGCGACGCTGGCGTTCACACCCGACGTCGCCAAGTACCTGCCGGCCGTGCTGACGCGATTCGAGGGCACGGAGCTCATGGGGTTGTCGCCGCTCATTTACGCGTTCGGGCAGGAAAATGTCGGCGTGAGCGGAGAGGGGACCCTCGACGGCCAGGCGAACGAACAGTACTGGTGGCCGTGGAAGGGAATCGCGGATTTCGGTTGGAAGCAGGGAATGCCCAACTACACCGCGGCGCGCCAGCGGCTGCTGGCCATGGCCGAACAGGGCGCGCCCGTGCCGCAGCGCGTGTTCGGCGCGGACGCCTATTTTCGTCCTCAGTTCATACAGCCCTACCGCTGCAAGAACGTGCTGATCGAGAACGTGACGATCGTGAACTCGCCGATGTGGGAGATTCACCCGGTGCTCTGCACGAACGTCACCGTCCGCGGCGTGAAGATCTCGACGCACGGCCCGAACAACGACGGCTGCGATCCCGAATCGTGCCGCGATGTCCTAATCGAGCATTGTACGTTCGACACCGGCGACGATTGCATCGCGATCAAATCCGGGCGGAACGCCGACGGCCGGCGGATGAACGTGGCGAGCGAGAACATCATCGTCCGAAACTGCGAGATGCGCGACGGGCATGGCGGCGTCACCGTCGGCAGTGAGATCTCGGGCGGGTGTTGGAACGTGTTCGCCTACGACTGCCGCATGGACAGCCCGCGGCTCGATCGCGCGTTGAGATTGAAGAACAACGCGATGCGCGGCGGGCTTCTCCATGACATCTATATGAGGGACGTGACCGTAGGCCAAGTTTCGGACTCGATTCTTTCGATTGATTTCACGTATGAAGAAGGGGCCAAGGGATCGTTCACTCCAGTCGCGCGCGACGTCGAGCTGCTGCGCGTGACGAGTCAGAAGAGCCCGTATGGTGTTTACCTCAAAGGATTCGCTAACGCGCCGATCGAACACGTGCGCGTCGTCGACTGCCGATTCGACAACGTGGCCAAAGGGAACGTGCTCGAGAATGCGACCGACGTTCGCTTCGTGCGGACGAAGATCAATGGAGTCGAGGTCTCGTGAGCTTCCTTCGAGCCGCACTGGTATCGGTGCTCGCGCTCACCCCGGCTCTCGCGCAATCGAGCCGGCCCTGGTCCGTGCGCGTCGCGGAATCCGTGATGAAGCGGAGTCCGAACGCGGTGTACGAGAAGTGGGATTACACGGCCGGCCTGATGCTGCTGGGCTTCGAACGGCTCGGGGCGGTTACGGCTGATTCGAAATACGCCGCGTACGTCAAACGAAGCGTCGATTCGCTGGTCAAGCCGAACGGCGAGATCGCGACGTACACCGCCGGCGAATACAATCTCGATCAGATCAACGAAGGCCGCGTGCTCTTCGGACTGTACGATCGCACGAAAGACTCACGCTATGCGCGCGCCACCGACAAGCTGCGCGAGCAGCTTCGCACGCACCCACGCACGTCGGAAGGCGGCTTTTGGCATAAGAAGATCTATCCGCAGCAGATGTGGCTGGACGGCCTGTACATGGCCGAGCCGTTTTACGCGCGCTACGCCGTGCGCCACAACGACACCGCGGCGATCAGCGACGTGGCGCGACAGTTCCTACTCGCCGCGCGTCATCTGCGCGATCCCGCAACGGGGTTGTTCTATCACGGCTGGGACGCGACGCGCTCGCTGACGTGGGCCGACCCCAAGACCGGCGTCTCGCGGGTCTTCTGGGGACGTGCCGTTGGTTGGTACCTGATGGCTGCGCTGGATGTGCTGGACGACTTGCCGAAGAGCCATCGCGATCGTGCGGAGATCGTGCGAATCACGCAGGAGCTCGCCGAGGCCGTCGCCGCGGTGCAGGATCCGGTGAGCGGGGTCTGGTGGCAAGTGCTCGACCAGCCGAATCGCGAGCGCAACTACCTCGAGGCGTCGGGGTCGTCGATGTTCGCCTACGCGTTCGCGAAGGGTGCCCGCGTCGGAATACTTCCGGCGAGTTTTCGCGCGCGCGCGAACCGTGCGTTCGACGGCATGCTCGCCAACTTCGTCCGAACCAACGCCGACGGTACGGTTTCGATCACCAACATTTGCAAGGTGGCAGGCTTGGGCGGAGAACCGGTGCGCGGCGTGAACTATGAGTACTACGTTTCCGAGCCGATCGTCGACGACGATTACAAAGGCGTGGGCGCGTTCCTTCTCGCCGCCGTGGAGCTCGGCCGATGAGCGTCCTCGATCAGTTTGCGCTCGAGGGAAAGCGCGCGCTCGTCACCGGATCGAGCCGCGGACTCGGCAAGGCGATGGCAATCGCGCTCGCCGAGGCCGGCGCCGACGTCGTATGCGCCAGCTCCAAGACGGGCGGCGCCGACGAAACCGCAAAGTGCGTCGAGTCCCTTGGCCGGCGGGCATGGCAAGTCAGCGCCGATCTGGCCGATCGACAAGCCGTCCTGCGCATGGCTGACGATGCGCAGAGTCAGGCGGGCGCCATCGACATTCTCGTCAACAATGGCGGCACGATCGCGCGGCAGCCGGCGGTCGACTACTCGGAAGCCGAGTGGGACCGGGTCGTCAACACCGATCTCGATTCGGTGTGGTTTCTCTCGCAGTACTTCGGCCGCGGCATGGTCGAGCGGCGGACAGGGAAGATCATCAACATCGCGTCGGTGCTTTCGTTCAGCGGCGGAATCACCGTGCCGGCGTATACGGCGAGCAAGCATGCGGTGGCGGGACTGACCAAGGCGCTCGCCAACGAGTGGGCCAGGCACAACGTGCAGGTGAATGCGATCGCTCCCGGCTATTTCGCCACCGACAACACCCAACGCCTCCGCGACGACACGACGCGCTTCGCCGAGATCACGTCGCGAATCCCGGCGGGTCGCTGGGGCAATCCCAACGAGCTCGCAGGCGCCGTGGTTTTTCTGGCGTCGGCGGCGAGCAACTACGTCAACGGCCATATCCTGCTCGTCGACGGCGGGTGGATGGCGCGGTAAAACAATCTCTCGAATGCACCTTCTCCCCGATTCGATTCGCGCGCGCACGCTCTCGACTCAAGAGCTCCGAGACGCATTCCTGCTGCAGGGCCTCTTCAAGGCCGACACGGTGACGCTGCGGCACGTCGATCTCGACCGGGTCGTGCTCGGCGGCGCGGTGCCGTGCTGCGACACGCTGTCGCTCGCCGTGCCGGCTTCGCTGGCCGCGGAGTACTTTCTCGAGCGTCGCGAGCTGGGCGTCCTCAACATCGGCGCGCCGGGCAGCGTGTCGGTCGACGGGAAGAAGTTCGCTCTCAAGAAGCTCGACGTTCTCTACGTCGGCCGGGGCGCCCGCGACGTTCGCTTTGAGAGCGACAGTGTCGACCAGACAGCCAAGTTCTACCTGATCAGCTATCCGGCGCATGCGTCGCATCCGACGAGCTACATCGATGGCGCGTCGGTGACAGGGAGTCCGATCGGTAGCGCCGAGCGGGCGAACGCGCGCAAGATCGCCAAGTACATCCACGCCGACGGCGCCCAGAGCGCGCAACTGGTCATGGGCGTCACGCAGCTTGCGTCGGGAAGCGTGTGGAACACGATGCCGGTGCATTCGCATTTCCGGCGCACCGAGGTCTACCTGTACTTCGACGTTCCCGACGACGGCGTCGTGGTGCACCTGATGGGCGAGCCGAACGAGACGCGCCATCTGATCGTCCGAAACGAGGAAGTCGTCCTGTCGCCGCCGTGGTCGATTCACTCGGGGTGCGGGACGTCGGCATACACGTTCTGTTGGGCGATGGGCGGTGAGAACAGGGATTACACAGACATGCAGCAAGTCGCCATGGGAGACCTGCGATGAAATCGATTCGTGTTGGACTTGCCGCATTGGCGATCCCGATCGTAGTCGGCGCACAACCCTCGTTCGTCGTCCGAGCCGAAAATCCGCTCGCCCTGACGCGGACGGACGAGACGATTGGGCTCGCCTGGAACGACGTGAAGGCGAAGCTGCCGAATGCCTCGGCCACACAAGTACGCGTGCGTGATTTCGCGTCGGGTCGCGCCGTCGTGTCGCAGGTCGTGGACAACGACGGCGATGGCACGATGGACGAGCTGATCTTTCAGGCGACATTCGC
>DATMHK010000064.1:0-18863 GCA_035554995.1 Gemmatimonadaceae bacterium | reverse complement strand
GATCACCGTGGCCGGGGCGGAAGCGATGCGCTCGAGCCGCGAGCTCGCCCAGAAGGAAGGCATCTTCGTCGGGACGTCGGCAGGCGCGACGTTTACCGCGGCGCTCGTCGTCGCGAAGGAGGCGGCGAAAGGGTCGACGATTCTGGCGATGCTGCCCGACACCGGCGAGCGCTATCTCAGCACGCCGCTCTTCGGCGAAGTGTCGCCCGACATGTCGGAAGACGAGCGCGAGATCCTTCGTTCGACGCCGACGTTCGCCGATTCACCCCTGGCCGGAGCCACGGCACCCCGCTAGGCCGGGTTACGACCCGGGTCGGACTTCACGCCCGCGCCGCCGAAACGCGCGGGCGAGCACCACGAGCACCATCGCGCACAGCTAGCCGGTCACTCGCGCCGCGGCTACAATCTGCTCGTGGATCGCCGCGACTTTCTGAGAACGACCGGCCTCGCCACCGCCTCGGTTGCGGTGAGCGGCTGCGCGCCGCTGTTCGGTCGGACGAATCCGTCGCCGAGCCGACGGGTCAGACTCGTGCCGGTGAACGTCTCGCGCGATCGCATCATTCGCACGACGGTCGGGCTGCGTCCGCACCGCGACTCGGGTTTCGTCGTCCGCGCCGACAAGCTCGATGACAAGTTGCTCATTCACAACTATGGGCACGGGGGCGCCGGCTACTCGCTCTCGTGGGGAACGGCGTTTCTGGCCACGGAGTGCGCGCTCGCCGCGACCGAGCGTCGAGCCGCGGTGATCGGCTGCGGGATCGTCGGCCTCACCACGGCGCGGCAACTTCAGCGGCACGGTTTCGACGTCACGATCTACGCGATGTCGCTGCCGCCGGACACGACGTCCAACATGGCGTGGGCCGCCTTCACCCCCGTTTCGGGACTGATCGCCAACGACCGGCGCACGCCGCAGTGGGACGACCAGTTCCGCCGCGCCGCGGTCATCGCGTATCGCGAGCACCAACTCCTGGTCGGGACGAATCGCGGCGTGTCGTGGATCGACGAGTACTCTCCGATGGCCACGAACGGGGGCGGCGGCGGTCGCGTCATTGGGGCCGGCGAAGTCTCCGGGCCGCCATTGATTCCGGATTCGATCGGCATGGGTCGCACGACGCTCGGCCCCGGCGAGCACCCGTTCGCGACGCCATACGCGTCGGTGCTACCGGTTCTCCGCTTCGAGCCGTCGATCTACCTCGACGCGCTGATGCGCGAAGTGATCGCGTTCGGCGGCCGCATCGTGGTGCGCAAGTTCGACACGCCCCGCGATCTCGCCGCGCTCGCCGAACCGGTCCTCGTCAACTGCACCGGCCTCGGCTCGGCAACGCTGTTCGACGATCGCGAGCTCGTGCCCGTGAAAGGCCAACTCGTCGTGCTCGTGCCCCAGGCCGAGGTGACCTACACCGCCGCCGGCATGATGCCGCGCGGCGACGGCATCGTGCTCGGCCACGTCAGCCAACGCGGCAACGCGTCGCTCGACGTGGACGAAGCCGCACGCGACCGTGTGCTGAACAACGCCATCGCATTCTTCGGTGCGATGAAACGCGAGGCTGTCTAGGCCCAGTCGACTTTACGCGAGGTTCATCTTCGCCAGCAGCGCCTGAAAGCGCGGATGCGACCGGAGCGGAGTGAAGAGAAAGGACCCGCGGATGCCGTAGATCGATCCGGCATGCTCGGCAAACGAGCGCTCGAGGAGATCGATCGCATGGTCGGCCTCGCCCAGTCCTGTGTACACGTAAGCGACGTGGTACGGCGAGACGTAACGCTCCTTTGCCATCGCTTCCAGGTCGCGTAAGATGTCGCGCGCGCGTGACGCCTTGCCGGTCTGCGCGTACGCCTCGCCGAGCTGCGCGAGGTACATCGTGTTGCCCGGATTGAGCGTCACGGCCCGCTCGAGACTGCTCAATCCTTCGTCGACGCGGCCAAGCTTGATGAGCGACCAGCCGAGGGTGGAGTTGGACCGGCCGTGCTGCGGATCGAACACGACTGCCTGTTTCGCCGACTCCAGCGCTTCGTGATAGCGGCCGGCGCGGAGCAGCGTGGACGCGACGTCGCTCCGGTGCATGAGCGGGTCCAGCTCCTCCGCCCTCTTCACGAGCGTCAATGCCTCGTCCCATCGCTCCAGGGACCCGCACAGCCACCCATAGTGGTCGTAGATGTCGGCGGCTCCTGGATTCAACTCGAGCGCGAGCTTGAACTCCGCCTCCGCGCCTTCCCAATCGAAGTCGTGGATGAACATCAGCAAGGCAAGCACGGAGTGCCCCTCGCCGAGCTCCGGGTCGATCTCGAGCGCCGACATCACGGCGGCGCGGGCACGTCGGTGCAGTTCTTCGGGAGGGATCTCGTCCCACCCCTGTCCGATCGCGAGCTCGGCGTACGCCATGGCCAGGCCGACGTACGCGAGTGCGTACTTAGGATCGGCCGCGATCGCCTGATTGAAGTAGTCGATTCCCTTTCGAATTCCGTCGGCCGTGTAACGGCTGTACCAAAAGCGACCCTGGAGATATGCCTGGTACGCCTGCAGATTGGCGGTCGGCTCGCGGTGGATTCGCCGCCGCTCCGCGGCTGACATTTCGGCTTCGAGCGCCGACCCGATCTCCAGCGCGACGTCGCTCTGAATCGCGAAGATGTCGGTGAGTTGTCGATCGTAGGTCTCCGACCAGAGCGGTTGGTCGGAGCTCGCGTCCACCAGCTGCGCCACGATGCGGACACGGTTGCCGGCGCGCCTGACGCTGCCGTCGAGCAGCGTTGCCACACCGAGCGTGTCCGCGATCTCGCGCAATCCCTGCTCGCGCTTCTTGTAGCGCATCACAGACGTCCGCGAGATCACCTTGAGACCGCGGATCTTCGACAATTGCGCGATCACGTCTTCGGTCACGCCGTCGGCGAAGAATTCGTTCTCCGGATCGGGACTCAAGTTGAGAAAAGGCAGCACCGCGACCGAGGGCAGCGGCGACTCGCGCTGAACCGGCCGGGCCAACGCATCGGCGAACGCGCCGCACGACGGAAAGCGATCCGCTGGGTTGCGGGCGAGCGCTTTTCGAATCGCTGCCTCGACCGCCTCGGGGATCGCCGGCCGAAAGCGTCGGATGGACGGAGCCGTATCCGTGAACCGCTTGGCGATCACCGCCTGTGCATTGGGACCGGTGAAGGGCGGCGCACCGGTAAGCATCTCGAACAGCACGCAAGCGAGGCTGTAGACGTCGCTCCGCGCATCGAGGTTCACCTCGCCCGACGCCTGTTCCGGACTCATGTAGTGCGGCGTACCCAGCGTGTGTCCGGCGAGCGTCAGCCGATCGTCGGCAGAGGCGCTTTGCGTGAGCGCGATGCCAAAATCCATGACCATCGGGACACCTTCATGCAAGAGCACGTTCTCGGGCTTGATGTCCCGGTGCACCAGGCGCCGCGCGTGAGCGTAGTCCAACGCCGAGGCGACTTGCCGCGCGATGGTCACCGCTTCGTCGATCGGCAGTTGTTTCTCGCGCTCGATCTTCTGCCGCAGCGACTCGCCCTGGATGTAGGGCATGACATAGAACAGGCTGCCGTCTGCCTCGCCCGAATCGTAAAGCGAGAGGATATGCGGATGGCTCAGGTGCGCGGCGATCTCGATCTCGCGCGAGAAACGGTCCGGGCCAATCGCCGACACGAGCTCGGGGCGCAGAATCTTGACCGCCACGGTGCGGCTGTGGCGGCGATCGTTGGCGAGATAGACGGTCGCCATGCCGCCGCTCGCGATCTCTCGCTCGATGACGTACCGATCCGCCAACACTCTGCTCATCCGGCTTCCGGCCTCACTGGGCTGAACGGGATTCCCGACGCTTCAAACCGTCGAATCTTCGCGTCGGGCGCCCCGCGACGATAGGACTGGCTCCCTGGAACGGCCAGCACGAGCCGCGGGGAAGGGATTTGGCGCCATTCTGCGCATAGGCTGTCGGGTTTTGTCAGGAAACTGCCTATGTGAAATATGAGGCTCAAACTTGGTCCGGAGGCGACGGCGCCGCATGATCGCAGCTCGACGCGTTTTTCTCTTTCTCGTTGTCGCGCTGCTCGGCGGTTCCGCCAGGGTTGCGCGGGCTCAATCCGCGTCTTGCCGGGATAATCCGGGCCACACCGTCACGACCTGCCGAATCGATCGACCCGTCGTCACGCAGCGCGCGTTCCAGTACCGCGCGATCGTGTTCCGCCCCGGCGACGTCGTCACGATCGACGCGGGTGGTTGCGTCGCAACCAGCCATTCGGCAGACAGTTGGCGTCGATTCGTCGATCCCTCGGGGCCAAATTCGAATCGTTTATTTCACGGATTGATACGCCTGCCCGGTCATCCCGCGGGCGGTGGTCTGGTTCGTGTCCAGACCCTCGTGGGCCGCCCACTCACCATCCCAACGCCCCTACCGCCCGGCAATTCTTTCCTGTCTGTCGGCTACGAGGACAGCGATTATCGCGACAACGGCTACTCGAGACACGACAATGGTCCAGGCGACCAGTGCCGCCTCGACCGCGATGGCGGACCGGCCTGGGTTTCGCTCGCTATCCGGCACAGCCTCGAGCAACCACTGGACCTCGCGCCCCTCGATCTCGTCGCGACGGACCTCGATGCGAACGGTGCGTTGCTCAATCCGCGCTTCTTTTGGGAAACTCGGCATGACGGACACCCCGACATCAACGACCTGTGCGACGGTCTTCCTTATCAATCGCGTTCTGATGAGAGCCGGGGAGTTTCCCTTGGCAGCCCGCCCTGCACAAAGGAGCTCACCGGCATAGACGTCGCTTCGGGTTTCAATGCCGTTCTGTGCCGAGCGAGCGGCGCGCCCGACCGGCTTCACGGTCATGCGAACCTGCAGCCGGCCACTGTCTGGGGACGCGTCAGCTGGGCGGGGCACAGCGATTGGATTCAGAAGGGCGACGACGACTACAGCTTTCGCCTCTATCCAGCCAACGGCGGATTGCTCACCTCCGCTCACCCCAACGCGATCGACGTCGAGTTCGACTCGGAGGAGACAGCCGATCGCTTTGGTTCGGCGTGGTGGCGAACGTTTCACGACGCCGTGGACAAGGACGACGGCGCCGCGAGGGAGACCTCCGCCGCATCGCAAATGGTGGACGACCACGAAGCAATCGTTACCGGGCTCGCCGGGATCTCCGCCGACCACGACGCCGCCTCCCAGCTTCACCCCGTGTACGCCATGGCGCTTCACCTCTCGAGCAGCCCCGGCGAAGACCGTTGGGCATTCTTTGCGCGCAACTGGGGAAACCAGGGCTTTTGCAGCAGCGACCAGCATTATTGGGACGTGTCGCCGTTGTCTCTCTTCATCCCCGGCCCGGACGGAGCGACGGGCTTTTCTCTGGTCGACCACGACGTGAAGTCCAATAGGGATCTTCAAATCGGCGCCTCCTTCACCAATGGCGGCCTTCTTCTCAGCCTCGATCTCGGCGCGCCGGAGTCGCGCGCGATTGCCGATGGCTCTCTTCGCATTCGATGGACTGTCCTTCCCCCGTCGCCGCCGGCACCGCGCGGCGCGGCCGTGGCCATGGGATCAGCGCGGGTACGCGGCGCTTCACCGACGTTTGGCCCATCGATTCGCACCAGCCTGGCCCCACGTCAATCAGCCGGCGGCCGCACCGAGGACCTTACGCTCACTGCTGGACTCGATGCGGGTCGCGTCGCGCAGATCCGGAAGCAACTTGCGCGGCCCGCGGTGGCGAGGAACGGCCGGTCGCTCCAGATCGCGCGCACCGCCCCACCCGGAGCTCCGGCGCCGAGGGGCGGAGCGCGGCCAACCGTGAGAGACGTTCCCGACACGGCGAAGCTCGAGAAGGAGAACCGTCGGGCTAACGCGATCTGCGCCGCTCAGCGCGCGAGTTTGCCGAGCCTCACGGCCGCCTGCTCCGGCGCGCGTCGTTGACGCGACGCTAGCGCCGTCCCGCGAAGTGGCGGTACCTCGCGGCTTCCGCCGGCCGACCGCGTGCGGTCTCGAGCTCGGCGAGCCACCGGAAAATCTCTCGGGCGTCCGGCTGCTCACGTCCACTGTGACGCTCGATGATGGCGAGCGATCGACGCAAGAGTGAATCCCCGCCCGCGATATCTCCCGTCCGGGCGCGAAGGCGGCCGAGGACCGCCTCGCTGCGCGCCGTCACGGGATGATCGTGTCCGAACGCGAGACGCTGAATGCGCAGCGCGTCGTCGACAAGCGGCTGCGCGTCAACGTACCCGCCGCGATCGATCATGATTCGCGCGAGATCGATCTCCGAGCTTGCGACCGACGCGTGATCGTCGCCCCGAATTCTGCGCATCATCGGAACCGCGGTGCGCATCAACGGCTCGGCGAGATCGAGTCGTCCGGCACGAGCGTAAATGTTCGCCATCTGCTGCATCGCGCTCGCGGCGAGCGGATGATCCGGACCGTACACCTTCTGCGTGATGACGAAGCTTTGCCGAGCGAGCGGAAGGCTCGTCGCGGTATCCCCGCGGGAGAGCCGGAGGTCGGCGATGTCATTGAGCGTGGCCGCGACGATCGGATGGTTCTCGCCGAACGCCTTCCGGCGGATCTCCAGCGCACGCTGAAACAACGAATCCGCTTCCTCGAGCCGCGCCGGATCGTTTTGGATGGCATAGCCGATGTGCATGATCGACTGCGCGACCTCCGGATTCTCAGGCCCGACGCTGCCGGCGTACCCGTCCCTGGCCAGGCGGTACTCGCCTTCCGCCTCGGTGAAACGGCCCTGCCGCTGTTGGACCGAGCCGAGCATGAGATGGGCATGCGCGGTCGCCGAGTCATTCTGACCGCTCGAACCGCGGCTGATCGACAGAGCACGGAGGGTCGTGCGCTCGGCCGTGCCCAAATCCCCGAGAAAGACAGTGACGCCCGCGAGCTGCAGCAACGTCGACGCGACGACTCTGTCGCGTGGACCCAGCACGGCTTCCTGAAGCGCCAGCGCTCGTCGCACGGCGGAATCCGCCGGCGCGAACCGGCCCGCGGCGACGAGGGCGCGACCTAACTGCTGATAGACCCCCGCGATCTCGAGACTCGAGCCGCCGCCGGGACGCCGTCGCAACGCGAGCGCGCGATGGAGCGTCTCCGTCTCAGCGCGGTACTCGCCAAGGCTGTGATACAACCGCGCGGTGACCTCGAGCAGGCCCGCCTGCACGGTCGGCGGAGCGTGAAGGCCGCCGGCACGGTCCGCGGCGCGCCGAACGAGCTCCGACGCCGTGATCTTGCCGCCTCCCGTCTCAGCGGGGTCCGACGCATCGAACAGATTGATGAGAAAACTCGAAATCGCCGTCGCTTCGCGCGATGCGGCTGACGCGCGATCGCGCTCCGCGGCGGCGCGCCGCGCCAGCGAAATCGATACCGCGAGCCCGCTGAGTACGGCCAATACGACGGAGACCGTGGCCACCGTTTCGACGCGATGGCGATGAACGAACCGTCGCAGCCGATAGGAGGTCGTGTTCCGCCGCGCTTGAACCGGGGCACCGGCAAGCGCCGCGCGGAGGTCGCGCTCGAACGCATCTACGGAGTCGAAGCGTTCGTCGGGCTCCTTGCGCAGTGCCTTGAGCACGATGGCGTCGAGATCGCCGCGCAGCGCCTTGGCGCGTTCCCCCATGCCCTTTCGCGCCGCCATCGCCGACGGCGCCTCGGGTTGATCCTTGAGAATCGCGCGCTCGAACGCGGGCAGTGTCACGCAATAGCCGGCGAACGGCGGCTCGCCCGTGAGCAACTCGTAGAGGACGGCGCCGAGCTGATACACATCGGTAAGCGTCGTCGACTGTCCGCCGCGAATCTGCTCGGGAGCCGCGTATTCAGGCGTCATCCACCGACGTGTCGCTCGCGAGATGGGGCCTACGGCGCCCGGCGGCGGCGGATGCTTGGCGAGCCCGAAGTCGAGCAGCTTTACCGTGCCGTCGCGATCCACCAGAATGTTCGATGGCTTCAAATCGCGATGGACGACGAGATTGCGATGGGCGTACTGGGTCGCTTCGCACACCGTGAGGAACAGGCGCACGCGCTCTTCGACCGTCGCGTTGCGCTCCTCGAGGTGAACGTCGATCGGCTGACCGTCGATGTGCTCGAGCACGAAGTACGGCAGCCCGTCCGGTGTCGCGCCGCCATCGAGGAGGCGCGCGATATTCGGGTGGCTCAGCGACGCCAGGATCTGTCGCTCGGCGCGAAAGCGCGCGTGATCCACGTCCGTGTCGAGCCCGGGACGCAACAACTTGAGCGCCACGTGGTGGACGAAGCCGCCCTCCGCGCGCTCCGCGAGGAAGACACGGGCCATTCCCCCACGACCGATCTCGCGTACGAGACGGTAGGCGCCGACTCGACGCCCACCCCCATCGGCATGCCGGGCGCGGCGTCTCCCAGCCGAATCCTGAAGGGCCGCTGCCGCCGCTGCGGAAGGCGGCTCTGAGAGAAAGGCTTCCGCTTGCTCTTTCCGGCGAAGGAGCGACTTGACCTCGGCGCGCAACAGAGCGTCGTCTCCGCAGTGCTCGTCGAGCACCGCGTCCCAATCGCCCGGCGCCCGCGCCAGGGCGGCGTCGAGAACGTCCTCGACGCGACGCCAGCCTTCCGCGCCAAGGTCGGATGTCATCTCCGACTCGTCACGCGACGTCGTCCAGCTCGCGCAGTAGGAAGAGCTTCGCCTTCAACCAGTCGCGCTCCACAGTCCGAACGGACACGCCGAGCAGGCCGGCGACGTCCTCATGCGGCAAGCCACCGAAAAAACGCAGCTCGACGATCTGTCGCAGTCGCGGATTCAACTCGTCGAGCCGCGACAGCGCTTCGTCGATGCCGAGCAGCTGATCGAGCTGGGCGTCGAGCGCCGCTTCCCCATCGCCGGCGCCGATGGAAAGGCTGACGTGGTCAGCGCGCCGCTTGAGCGCGAGGTGTCGCCGGGCGAACGCGACGAGCACCTGTCGCATCGCCCGCGACGCCGAGCCGAAAAAATGGGCGCGGTCGTCCCACGAGACGCCTTCGCGATGGCTGAGTCGGAGGAACGTCTCGTGAACGAGCTCCGTCGTGCAGATCGTCGCGCGGCCGCGCACCATGCGCAGATGGCGCCGAGCCATTCGCTTGAGCTCGTCGTAGACGACCGGGAATAGCTCGTCGGTCGTCGCGTCCTCCCACTGCAGCGGTGACTCCGCCGGCGCCTGCCTCATTCTCGTCGGGCTCGAATTGAGTCGGACAGGCGAAGGTACCCACAGCGCCAAGAAGCGCCAGGGTCGGACTTCACGAAAGTCGCCACTCCCGATGACGATTGGTCCTGCCCTTGCCCCGCATCCTCGGTCTGACCTCAACCCAACTCGGAGGCTCGACATGGACAATCGGGACACGCACGACGCCCGGATCGATCATGACCACGCGACCGCGGGCAAGCTCGCGGCGGAGGGCGTCGGTGGCGCCGCGGCCGGTGCGGCTGGTGCCGCTCTCGGCTCGTTGGCTGGACCGGCCGGGATGATTATCGGCGGGCTTGCCGGCATCGTCGGCGGATGGTGGGCGGGCAAGGCGGCCACGGAATCGGCGAAGCACTACTCCGCCGAGGACGATCGTTACTACCGCGACAAGTACGAAGGCTCACCGACGCGTACGGCCGATCGCTCGTTCGACGACGTCCGCCCGGCGTACCAGGTCGGCCATATCGCCGGCAAGAACCCGGACTACAAGGATCGCGAGTGGGAGGCCGTCGAAACGGATCTGCAGCGCGGCTGGACCGACGAGGTTCGTGATCGACACGGCGACTGGAATGCCGCGCGCCCCTACGCTCGCGATGCGTTCACGAGGAGTCGCGCCTCGGCGATGGGAGCATCCGCCGCGGGTGTCGTACGCGACACGGAACGCAAGATTGCGAATGCCGCCGATGATTTGAAGGACCGCGTCGACAACAATCCGGCGTCGCGTCCCGGACCGGATCCGACGGATCGTCCAGAGCGACGCGAATGACGACGGTCAGCGCTTCGGTCGAATTCGCAGGAGCAGACCGTTGCCGCTGTCGGTGATCAGGTAGATGTAGCCGTCGTTTCCCTGACGGACATCGCGAATGCGCTCGTGCAACTCGTGCAGATACCGCTCTTCGGTCGCGACGACGCCTCCGGTCAGCACGAGTCTCACGAGCGCGTTCGACGCGAGGCCGCCGACGAGGATATTCCCCTTCCAATCGGGGAACTTGTCGCCCGTATAGAACAGCATTCCGGACGGCGCGATCACCGGATCCCAGTAATACACCGGCTGCTCCATCCCACTCTTCTCGGCACCCTCGCCGATCGACGTGCCGTTGTAGTTGCGGCCGTAGCTGATCACCGGCCAGCCATAGTTCTTTCCGGCCTCGGGATGATTCAACTCGTCGCCTCCCATGGCGCCGTGCTCCACCGTCCAGAGTCGCCCCGTAGACGGATCCATCGCCGCCGCCTGCACATTGCGATGGCCGTACGACCAGATCTCAGGACGCGGACCGGTTTGGTTCACGAACGGGTTGTCGCGCGGCACCGAACCGTCCTTGTTGATGCGCACAATTTTTCCGAGATCACTCGAGAGATCCTGCGCCTGGTCTCGATACGCGAAGCGTTCGCCCTGCGTGATCCACATCGTGCTGTCCGGCGCGAACACGATGCGCGAGCCGAAGTGATTTCCGCCTATCACCTGCGGCCACTGTTGGTAGATCACCCGCACGCTGTCGAGCGTCGAATCGCGAAGGATGGCGCGCACGACAGCCGTCCCCGCCGTCCGGTTCGGTCCGGGCTGCGCAAACGAGAGATAGATCGTTCGGTTGGAGGCGAATGACGGATCGATCGCCACGTCAAGCAGCCCGCCCTGCCCCGACGCCTCCACCGCGGGCACACCGGCGATCGGTCCCGATATGTGTCCGGACGTATCGACAATGCGCAGCCGTCCGGCCTTCTCAGTGACGAGCATTCGGCCATCCGGCAGGAACTCCAAGGCCCACGGATTCGCGAGACCTTTGGCGACGGTGTCGACGGCGAGCGCGCCGACGATGCCGGAGGGCGTCGGCGAGCGCGGCGCGGGGCCGCGCGGATCACAGCCAACGCCAACCAGCAGGAAGAGGATCGAACGACGCATGCGCGCCAACTTACGCGCCATTGCGCGCTCTCCCAAGACCCGCAATTTCCTCTGATGCGTGTACTCATCGCCGGCTGCGCCGCGCTCGTCCTCTCAGGAACCGCCTGCAAGCAGAAGGAAGTTCGTCCCGAAGAGTTGTTCCAGGCGCAGGCGCTTGGTCTGGCGTATCTCGAGACCGGACAGCTCGCGCCGGCCGAAACCGCATTCAAAAAAGTCATCGCGCTCGCGCCGCGGGATCCGGCGGGATACGAGAACCTCGGCGTGACGTATCTGCGCGGCGCCCGCTTCTCGGACGCCGAAACCCAGCTGAATCGCGCCCGCACGATGGATACGGCCAGCGCCGACATCGGTCTGACGATCGCCAAACTCTACGCGGTGACGAACCGCGCCGGCGACGCGCGCTCGACGCTCGATGCGCTGCGTCGCGCGGATCCGCGGAACGCTCACGTGGCGTATGCGCTCGCGGAGCTCGACAAGAGCGACTCATCCGCCTCGGCTCGCTACGTCGGCGAGCTGCGCGACGTCATCGCGCTGGCTCCGACGAATCTCGCCGTGCGTCTGCAGTTGATCGACGCGTTCGTTCGTCACAACCAGCCGGACAGCGCGGTGCGCCACCTCGAAGACGTGCGCCGCATCGGACCGGAATTGCCGGCCGACGCACGCGCGTCGCTCGACGAGACGATGCGATTGCTCCGCACGCGCAACGTGGCGGCAGCACGGGAACCGCTCGACCGGTTTCTCCATGCAACGGAGCTGACGTCGGGCTATCAGGCGTCGCTCGACGACGTGAAATGGCTCGACGGCCCGCTCACCGGCCGTCCGGTATTGAGCTTCACGCCGAAATCGATTGCGATGTTGCGCGGTTTGGGTGGCGGGCGCGGCACCCCGCGACCTGATCTCATTCGTTTCACGGATGTCACGGTGGAAGCAAAGCTGCCTGAGATTCAACCGTCGCTCGATACCGCGAGCGGCTCGAGTGCCATTGCCGTCGGCGATTTCGACGGCGACGGCATCGACGATCTCTTTCTTTCGATCTGGTCGCCGCGGCAACGGCGGATGGAGACGCATCTCTACCGGGTTCGCGGCCGAGAGTTCTCGGACGTGACGGCGCAATCCGGACTCGCGCTGTCGACAGGTGCGACGTTCGCCACCTTTGCCGATTTCGACAACGACGGCCACCTCGACCTGTTCGCGATCGGGGGCGATCAGCGCGCGCACCTTTTTCGGAACGACGGCAGGGGAAAGTTCCAGGACGTTATTGCGACCTCGGGGATCACCAATCTCGGCGGCGCCCGGAAAGCGATGTTCGTGGATCTGGATCACGATGGAGATCTCGATCTCGTGCTCGTCGGCGGTCCGTTGCTCCTCGTCTATCGCAACAACGCGGACGCAACCTTCACCGAGGTGTCCCAGGCTGTGGGGGTGAATGCGGCGGTCGGCGCTACCCGCGATGCCGTCTTTGCCGACTTCGACGACGACGGGCGGATGGACCTGTTCGTCGTCGGCGAAAAGGGCGCGACGCTGTATCACAGCGCCGGTAACCGTCAGTTCGTGGACGCGACTACGGCGAGTGGGAGCGACGTAAAAGGCGGTTCGGCCGTGATGGTTGGTGACTACAACAACGACGGGTCGTTCGATCTGTTCGTCGCCGGCACCAAAGCAGCCCCGTCGACACTCTGGCTGAACGATGGGTCCGGAAAATTTCGTCGCGACCCCCGCTCCGACGACGTGCTGAAATCCCTCGACGATGTCGGGGTCCGCGGCGTCGTGTTCGCCGACTTCGACAACGATGGCTGGCTCGATCTGATCGTCGCCGGGGATGCGGTCACGGGCGGGGGACGGGGCGTACGTCTGCTGCGCAATGATGGAACGGGGCGGTTCGTCGACCGATCGGACATTCTTCCATCGACCACCCAATCGGCGACGTCGATCATCGCCGCCGACATCGATGCCGACGGCGATCAGGATCTCCTGATCGGCGGATCGACGGGCATTCGTCTCCTGCGCAACCAGGGCGCGAACGGCAGTCTGTCCATGCAGGTGCAGCTCGTCGGCTTGCGCACTGGAAGCGGCAAGAACAACGACTTCGGCATTGGCGCGAAGGTCGAAGTTCGGGCCGCCGATCTGTATCAAACGCGCGTGATCACGTCGCGGGTCACGTCATTCGGTTTGGGGCCGCATCTCAAGGCCGACGTGATTCGCGTCGTGTGGCCGAACGGCGTCCCGCAGACGGTCTACTTCCCGGGCAGCGACCAGGACGTGCTCGAGAACGAAGTGCTCAAAGGCTCGTGCGCCTTTCTCTACACGTGGGACGGCGCGCACTTCCGGTTCGTGACCGACGTGATGTGGCGCAGCGCGCTCGGCATGCCGCTCGGCCTCCTCGGCAGCAACACGGCGTACGCACCGGCTGGCGCGTCGCAGGAGTATTTGCGCATTCCGGGGAGCGCACTGAAGGCGAAGGACGACAGGTATGTGCTGCAGCTGACGGAAGAGTTGTGGGAAACGGCGTACGCCGATCATCTAAAGCTGCTGGCGGTCGATCATCCTGATTCGGTGGATGTGTTCGTCGACGAGCGCTTTGTGCCGCCTGGTCCGATAGCACTGCGCCCGTACTACATCACGCACCGGCAGACTCCCTTGTCCGCGATCGACGAGCGCGGCAACGACGTCCTCGACGCGCTTCGCGCCACCGACGACAAGTATGTCTCGAACCTGACGCCGCTTCGGTACCAAGGACTGGTCGAGACCCACGATCTCGTTCTCGATCTCGGCGCCGATGCCGGTCGCGACAGCTCGTTCCTGTTCCTCCGCGGTTGGATCTATCCGACCGACGCCAGCATCAACGTCGCCCTGTCGCAGCAGACGCGAGGCAAGACGATGATGCCGTCGCTCGAGGTGCGCGACGCGCACGGCGCGTGGAGAATTGTGAATCCGAATCTCAGCTTCCCGTCCGGGAAAGACAAAATGCTCGTCGTGGATCTGGCGCGCGTCTTTCCGACCGCCGACCACCACGTCCGCATTCGTACGAATCTTCAGATTTACTGGGACGAGGCGTTCGTCGCGGTGAGCCACGCGAACGCCGGCGGGCGAATCACGCCGCTGCCTTCGGTATCGGCCGATCTCCACGCGCGCGGCTACTCGCGCACCTATCGCAAAGGTGGGCGATACGGCCCATGGTGGTTCGACTACGACAGCGTGAGTCGCGAACCACGATGGCGTCCGATCGAAGGCGCCTTCACGCGCTTCGGCAACGTCCAGCCCCTGCTCGATCGTTCGGACGACATGTACGTCATCATGGCGCCGGGTGACGAGATGACGTTGGAATTCGACGCCAGCTCGGCGAAGACGTTGCCTCGCGGCTGGACTCGCGACTTCCTGCTCTACACCGACGGCTGGATCAAGGACTCCGATCTCAATACCGCGTTCGGTACGACAGTCGAGCCGTTACCGTTCCACGCGATCAAGGAATACCCTTACGCCAAGGGCGAATCCTACCCCACCGACGCGGCGCACCAGCGCTATCTCCGAGAGTACAACACAAGAGCCCTCAAGCGTGCCGAATCTTCGCGTCCCCACTAGTACCCAAATCGCTCATTTGGGGTCAGACCCCGCGACTTAAGTGGCCTAAACGGCGGTCCGCAAGCGCAGTGGGGGTCAGACCCCGTCCGGCAAACTGGGGTCAGACCCCGTTGTAAGGGCTTGCTTGGGGGTGGGTGGCGGGTCACCGTACGGGTGATGAGTGTGAAACCTGCGCCACGCGTGCTGAGCCATCAGGGACTGAGAAGGCTCCTCGTGGCGATTCCGTTCGTTGGTGCGATCGTCGCGGCGATTCGGATGGATGGCGCACCCACGCGGGCACCCGCTGACGTCAGCCATCCCGGGTTCGTGCTTCACGACGAGACCGCGGCGGCGGGAATCAGATTCGTTCACCATCGTCCGACCTTCGACCCCAAGATCGCCAACATCGAGCCGCACGTCGCGGCGCTGGGGGCGGCCGTCAGCGTGGCGGATTTCGACGGCGACGGTTGGCCCGACCTCTACTTCACGAACAGCAAGTTCGGTGAGCCGAACGCGCTGTATCGGAACCGCGGCGACGGCACCTTCGAGGACGTCGCCGCGAGCGCGGGGCTGGCGGATCTCAATCGTCCGGGCGAAGGCGTTTCGATGGGCAGCGTATGGGGTGACTTCGACAACGACGGACGCGAGGACGTGCTCGTCTATCGCTACGGCTATCTCGCGCTCTTCAAAAACGTCGACGGCCACCATTTCCAGGACGTGACCGAAGCCGCCGGTTTGCGCCGCTGGGTCAACAGCAACGGCGCAATCTGGGTCGATTACGATCGCGACGGCCGGCTCGATCTCTACGTGACGGCCTACTTCCGCAACGACGTCGACCTCTGGCATCTGTCGACCACGCGGATCATGCACAACAGCTTCGAGTTCGCCACGAACGGCGGCAAGAACCTGATGTTCCACAACCTGGGCAACGGCAAGTTCGAGGAGGTCACCGACAAACTCGGCGTGGGGAGCACGCGGTGGACGCTCGCCGCCGCCGCCGCGGATCTGAACGAGGACGGTTGGCCGGATATCTATCTCGCCAACGACTACGGCCCCGAGGAGCTGTACATCAACGACCACGGGAAGCGCTTCACCCTGCAGACTCCCGGACTCGAGAGCGAATCGAAGAGTGGAATGGCCGTCGCGTTGGGCGACGTCTTCAATCGCGGCCACCTCGACGTGTTCGTGACCAACATCTCCGAGAAGGGATACCTGTTCCAGAACAACAATCTGCGGGTGAACGAGCTCACCGATCCGGGTCGGCGTCGCTTTCACAACGTCGCCGATCCCGTGGTCGCCGACGCCGGGTGGGCGTGGGGGGCGCAATTTGGTGATCTCAACAACGACGGCACCAACGAGCTGTTCGTCGTGAACGGCTTCATCTCCGACGACCCGAAGACGAACTACTGGTACTCGATGTCGAAGATCGCCGGCGCCAACGCGCGACTGTTCGAGGACGCCAAGACCTGGCCGGCCTTCGGCCGCGCGAGCTTGTCCGGATTCGAGCCGTCGCGTGTGTATCTCAACCGCGGCCTCAGCGGGTGGGCAGACGCGGCGAAGTCCGTCGGCGCGACGGACCTGTACGACGGTCGCGCGGTGGCGTTCGCCGACCTGTCGAACCGCGGCGCGCTCGACGTGATCATCGCGAACCAGAATCAGCCCGCGGTGCTCTATCGCAATCAGCCGGATAGCACCAATCACTGGATTGAGCTCGCGCTCACCGGAACGCGGAGCAATCACAGCGCGATCGGCGCCGAGGTCGTGCTCGAAACCTCGGGGATCAAGCAGCGCCGCGTCGTCGATGGAGGCATGGGCTTCGCCAGCCAGAACGATCGCCGCCTCCACTTCGGGCTCGGTCACACCGAGTGGGTGGATCGCATCGTGATTCATTGGCCGTCGGGGGCGCAGCAGGTGTTGACCAACCCCACCGTCGACAAGGTCCACGCGATCACCGAGCCCAAGTCATAACGCAATGACCGACGCCGGCGCCGTTCCCCAGCCATCGCTCCGATGGTGGCAGCGCACGAGAACGCTCGACCCGCGGTATTTGATCGCGGGCCTGATCACACTCGTCCTCCTCGCCGCGCAGCTGCGGTACCACGTCGTCGGCGGATACGAGCGCCTCGCTGTCGCATTGCTCACCTGCACGATCACCGAAGCGCTGCTCTCGGCATTCGTGCGCGGACGCGTGGTGAATCTGCAGAGCGCCTACATCAGCGGCATCAGCCTCACGCTCCTGCTCAAGCCGCAGGGCGCAACGCTCTGGCCGTTCGTGCTCGGCGGCTTCCTCGCCATCGCGTCGAAGTACGTGTTGCAGTACCGCGGCAACCATCTCTGGAATCCGACAAACTTCGCCATCAGCTGCTTGTTGCTCGCGGCGCCGAATCGGATTTCGGTGCTCAGCCACCAGTGGGGCAATGACGTCGCCACCAATCTGGTGATCTGGACGTTCGGGCTCGTGATCGCCGCGCGCGTTCGCGTCGTGCACATCACGCTCACCTATGTCGTGAGCTTCCTGGTGCTCAACAGTCTACGAGCGACGCTGCTGCACCAGCCTGTGCTACCGGAAATCGCGCCGATCACCGGCCCGATGTATCAGCTCTTCGTGTTCTTCATGATCACCGATCCGCGGACGATCGTACGCGATCGTCGCTGGCAGATGGTCGTCGCGGTACTCGTCGCGGTCGTCGAGACGACGATCCGCTTCGCGTCGGATCAGGGCTGGCCGCTGCCCACCGCATTCAATGTCGGGCCGGCATTCCTCGCGCTCGCCATCGTCGGCCCGGTCGCGAAAGCAATCGACCTTACACGGTCGGGCGCGAGACCGCGAAGCGCGGGAAGTCCGGCGATCAGCTGATCACGCGTCAGGCCGAGCAGCGCGTGCCGATCAACAAGCAAATCAAGATCGACGGCATATAGATTGTGCCGAGCCGGATCCGCCAACCCGGCGATGTTGCGCGGCTCGATCGATCGCCGCACCCAGGCCGCGAAGGATTCGCGCTCCGCGTCTGTGCCCTCATGTCCCGTTCCGTGCGTGATGCGCAGCAGGCGTCGCAGGCTGGCGCGGGGCAGCGAATCGCAAACTTCGTCCCCGACGCCGAGGAAGCCCCCCCACGCCGGATGTTCCGGGCCGTCCGTGACGAGTCGCTGGCGAACTTCGGCGTACGACACCGTCCCGAAATAGATCATCGCCTGCGCCGCGAAGAGCTCGAAGTGCGCCATCGCCTCGTACGCGCCGGCAACCATCCGATCGATCTGATCCGCTTCCCGTGTGAGCATTTGCTCATAGCGTATCAGGTGGTCTGCGTCTGGCACGCGGCCTCCAGCACGAGCGGCCTCGAAGCTCAGCGCGAGACGCTCGACGGCACGAAGGCTCCACGCGATGCCGGTCGAGAACAGCGGATCGACGAATGCAAAGGCATGCGGCAGCATCGCCCACCGTTTCCCAGCGGCGCGCGTCAACCGATGCTGAATACGGTCGCGCTGCATCATCGGCATGATGGCCCGCGCATCGCTGAACGCGGCGGCAATCATCGGGTAACGCTGGAGAAGCGCCGCCCATTTTGCATCCGCTGACTTGGCGTCGGCGGGCAACGACGCCGCCCCGCGCGGCGACAGCACGAAGCCCGCGCTGGTCACGCCGTGATCGAAGCGGAGGCTGTACATCCAACCTTCGTCGATCAGATGGTGCACCGCGGCCGCGTCGTCCGGGTACGGGCCTGGCGGAAAGTGAGGTGCCACTTCGCTCGCCAGTCGAACCCCCTCGAAATGACTGAACACGATCCCCGCCCGTGTCCGGGTTCGTCCCAAGCCGGAGGGAATCGACAGCTGGCGCGCGAGGAAGCCGCCGGGGCCAGACGCGTCGATCACGAAGTCGGCGTGGACGGAGACCTCCGCGCCGTCACGACGCGCCCGAAGTTCGACGCCGTCGTCGCCGATGTCGGCGTCGGTCACCTCGACGCGATCGCGGTAATCGACGCCGGCATCGATCGCTTGGCGAACGAAGTGATGATCGACGTCGGCGCGTAGCCAGTGCGAATCGGCGACGTAGTCGGTTGGACTCGCGGCGACGAGAAGCCGCTCATCGGCCAACCGCGCGTCGCCGGGTTTCGCGCCGGGATGATGCCGATAGAACGTGAATCCACGCTTCAATCCACGGCGAACATTCGGATGCGTCTCCGTCCAGCGGCCGTGCGCCGCGAGCTGGTAGCAGTCGTCGAGTCCGTATCGCTCCGCCAG
>DATMHK010000063.1:0-31631 GCA_035554995.1 Gemmatimonadaceae bacterium | reverse complement strand
AGGCCGGTAGCCGATACGCAGCACCTTGAGGTCGAACCGACCGTCGCCGGCGGTCGAAAGGCGAAACTCACCGCGAGAGTTCGTGAGCGCGCGTCCGGCGGGCTTACCGCGCGCGTCGCTCGCTTCCACGATCGCACCGATCGCGGGCGTGCTGTCGCGCAGCACCACAATGCCCGACACGACTTGCGCCGCGAGGCCGCGCGCCGCCGTCGCGGCAATCGCCGCGGCCAGCAGAGTCCGCGTAATGATTGTCATGGTCCCGTCGCCTCCTGCCCCGAGTGAGGCGACGGTCAAGATCGATCAGGAGCCGGCTTTCGTCCAGACCAGAATCACACCGCAACCGCGGTTGGGACCGGCGAATTGCGGCGGAGTCGTCGATGCGCCGGCGTACACCTCGATACCGGCCAGGTCTTTGGGCGTGGGCAGCAAATCGAGATTGAACGGCGTCTGCAGCGGTACCTGATCGAGATACACTTGCATTGGGCAGGCGCCGACGGTGGGGTTCCCGCCCTCGCGAGCGCTCAACGGGTAGTACTCCGTGATCACGCTCGTATGACTCGGCGACACGTTGACCGATTTGAATTTTCGTATCAGCTCGGTCGTGTAGACCGTGTTCGCCCGGTCGATCTGCTCACCGGTGAGGAACTCGCCGACGCCGGCCTTGCGCCTTGTCTCGAAACCAGCCAGCCGCTCCGACCTCGAAGGCTCGGTAACGACGACCGTGCCCAACGTGGTGACCTGCGGCGCCTCAGCCATCGTGTATGACACGCGGAGCGTGTCCGACGTCGCGACGTCCACCACGCTCGAGACCGGGCGATAGCCCACGCGTTTGACGATCAACAGGTACTGCCCCGCAGGCACGCGCACGATCCGGAACCGTCCGTTCGGACCCGTGCCTACGCGGATTGGCGTTCCGAGGATCGACACGAAAGCGGCGTGAAGCGGCACGAGGTTCGTGTCGCTCACGAGACCATCGATCGTGCCGAAACTGCGCGTCCGCTGCGCGCTATCGCGGCGGGCGAGCGCGGAGCCGACTGGATACTGCGCGCCTGAAACCGAGGCGACGCTGTTCAAAGCGAGCGCGACGAGAACGAATGTCAGTAAACGGGATTTTGGTGTCATCCTGAGGAGCGCAGCGACGAAGGATCTATTGACCATAATTAGTACCCAACATCCTAAAGTAGATCCCTCGCGCAGCCTGCCCTCGAGGAACGCAGTGACGAAGGGCTCAGAAGGACACAGGAGCTTGGCTCAGGATGAAAAGCGGTTTGCGAAGCGAAAGGCCGGAATCGAGATCCTCGATTCCGGCCTCGCGCGTCAACTAAGCAACTCCGAGCCTAGTCAGGGCGCGCAGTTGTTCAGTCCACCCGGACCGAGGAGGTCGCCGGACTGACCCTGACGCACCAGGCACTCGGCTTGTGGAATCGGGTTGACTTTGGCGACGAAGTTCTTGTTCGGTCCCGACGCCACGTCGAGCGGAAGCTCGCCGAGCTTGTTGTAGCGGCGCATATCGATCCAGCGATTGCCTTCCATCAGCGTCGAGTAGCGCTTCTCGTACAGAATACCGTCGAGGATCTGGGCGTCCGACGACGAGGCCGTCAGGGTCGTCGGCGGAAGACCACCCGAGTTCACGCGCACCGTGTTGATGTCCGTGATGGCGCCCGCCTTGTTGCCGGTCGCCAACATCGCTTCGGCGTGCAACAGGATGAGCTCTTCGTTCCGGATGATCGGAATCGACGAGTTCTGCGCCGGCCAGATGCTGAAGCCGAGCGTGGTCGTCTCCGTCGTGGGCTGACCGTTCACGACGGGGCCGGCGCGAGGCGGAAGCCCAGTGCGGACCTTGGTGAGGTACCGGTCATCGGGTTGACCGTTCGCCTTGAGCTGCGCGTCGCGCTGCAGCGACATGTGCGCGTACAGGTTCGTGTTCGTCGCTTGCGTCAGCCCGTTCGGCGAATCCGGCGCGACACCATGCGTGTTGAACGGCCCGGCGTCGAGCGCGACGCGCGTCGTCGCGGACAGATTGAGGAAGGACGCATTGAGCGCCGTCACCGCTTGCTGCCAAGCCGCCGAACCACCGCCGGCCGTCGCGTAGTGCGCCAGTTCCTTCCCCAGCAGCGCCTGCGTGAACTTGACGAACGTCGCCGGCGTGTTGAAGGCGGCGAAGCCCGGTGGCAACGTGAACGCGAAGGTCCCACCAGCAGCGTTGAGGTTCGTGACCGCCGAATTGAGCGAGCCGATGATGAACTTGTACACCGAGTCGCGAGACACGAACGGCGCGAGCGCCGACGCGTCGTCCTTGATCTCGGTGATCGCGCCGAGCGAGTCGTGCGACTGAACAAGATCGGCCATCATGTAGGCGTCGAACGTCTGCGCAATGCCGAGCGCGCCCGCCTTCTGCGCGGCTGAAAGCGTAGCGTTCGCGGTGATTGCCTTCTTGAAGTTGTACAGATCGCGGAGCACGCCGTACTCGCCGGACCACGCGTTGTTCGCGAAGCCGACCGCGGGGTCGATCTTCGTCACACCACCCACGACAACGCCGATCAGCGGAACGGTCGCGAAGCGGCCGTCCTGCGTCGACAGTGTGTAACCCTCGCGCCCGAACACCGCGCTCTGCATGATCATGTTCGAGCGTTGTCCGCGGATATCGCTGAACAGACCGGTAAACAGCAGCTGGAGCGCGGTCGGATCGGCGGCCGCGCCAGCCGCCGTCGCCACGTTCGGATTCGCCACTTCCAGGTCGCCGGCTTGGCACGCGACCAACGTCGCGGCCAGAACGGCGGCAGTCAGAGCCTTCTTGTGCATCCGTACTCCTCTCCGACGCTCGCTACGGCGAGCAAGTTGAGTAGTCATCATGGCTCAGTACCCCAGGTCGACGCTGAAGAAGAACTGCCGATTGGTGGGATACGGCGCGAGATCGATGAAGCGGTTGAAGTTCTGGTTGCCGAAGTTGTTGAACTCCGGATCGAAGCTCCAATAGTTCGACTTCATGCCGAGGTTTCGTGCCTGCACCGAGATGCGAACCTCACGCGCGCGAACTTTTTGGGCCCACGCCGCCGGCGCATCGAACGTCACGTTGACTTCGCGCAGCTTCACGAACGTTCCGAGATCGATGTAGGGCGCGATGTTGTTGGCCGCCCAGATCGAGTAGCGATAGGCGCCGAGTCCCTTGGCGGCGTCCGGCGACGAATCATCGTAGTCGCGCGAATTGCCGCCCTCGTCGAACAGGTTCTTCGTCATGTCCGACGTGTGGCTGCCGATGCGCCAGTCGATGAGGCCCGAGACGGTGAGCTTCTTGTACCGGAACGTGTTGAGGAACGACGTCTGACCGAGCGGCGCCGCGTCGGCGATGATCGAATCGCGAACGACCTGGCCCGTGACGGCCTTGTCACCCGGGAAGATGCGGTGGCAGGGCAAACCGTCGGTGCCGGTGTTCACGACGAGCTTGCCCGTCGTCGCGTCCGTCGAGTTCAAGCAGGAGAACGGGACGTTGCCCCAGATCAGCGTCGAGATGTTCGAGCCCGGCTCGCAGCTGTCGTACTTCACGCCCTTCGACGTGACGAGCGTCGGGATGTCGCAGGTCGTGATGCGGTTACGGCCATACGACGCGGCGAACGATCCGCCCGGCGCGCCGAACGCGGGAACCAGCAGCTTGTCGACGTACTGGCGGTTGTGCTGGTACGTGGTGCGGAGCGTCCACTCCATGTCGCGAGTGCTGATCGGCACGACGTTGATTCCCGCCTCGAAGCCGAGGGACGACAGCTGTCCGCCGTTGATCGTCTGGCTGCCGAGACCGGAGCTCTGCGGGAGCGGGAAGCTGACGAGCAGGTCCTTGATGACGCGCTGATAGCGACTCAGCTCGCCCGACACGCGACCGCGGAACAACGCGATGTCAGCGCCCCACTCGGTCTCGTTCATTACTTCCGGCTTGATCGCCGGGTTGCCGAGGGTGCTCGACGCCGAGAGCGATCCGAGACCGCCGATGACGCCGCCCGAGGCGATCGTCACGTCGCGCACGCCAAAGTTGGGACGATTGCCCGATTGGCCGTACGAGGCGCGGAGCTTCAGCTCGTCGACCTTCGACGTGATCTTCGACAGCGGCTCGACGAAGCGATAGCTCGCCGAGTACTTCGGGTACGAGTAGAACTTGTTCCGGTCGCCGTTGTTGCTCCCGCGGTCGGCGCGCGCGCCGACGCCCAGGGCGAGCTTTTCGTCGAAGCCGATGAACTGTTCGTTGAAATACTTCGACTGGTCGCGAGTGTCGCTGATGCTCTGCGACGACGAGAAGTCGGTGGAACCGGTCTGGTTCGCGATGACGCGCGTCGGCAACAGGCCGCGCGCGCGGATGTTGTAGTTGTTCGTCCGCTGCGTCTCGTACGTGCCGCCGAACGACGACTGCAACGAGTTGAAGAAGCGCCAGCCCGGCGAGAACGTCCACACCGCGTTGATACTCTGGTTGATGAAGCGGCTGTCGGTCGTGTTCTGCTGCGACGTGCCGAGGAAACCGTCGTTACCCTCGAACTGGAGGAAGTTCGGCGCGTACTGGTCGCCCTGGAACTGGAACCGGTCGACACCACCGATATAGGTGAGCTGGATCTGGTTTTTCACCGAGGACATGAGCGAGTAGCCGAGGCGGACGTTCCCCGTCTGTCGCCAGGTGTCCTCGTTGTTCTCGACCGAATGTACGACGTCGAATGGATTCGACGTGGCCGTGCCGCCGCCGTTCATCCACATGTAGACCAGCCGGCCGGTGACCGGATCGATCTTCTGGATGTCGTAGATCGCGGGCGCGTAGCCGAAGGTGTAGTTCGGGCTGATGCCGGCGTTGTCGTTGTTGCCGATGCCGTCCTGGACGAAGTTGTGCGTGATATCGAGTCCCGCACTGATCGTCCACTTGTCGCCCATCGTCTGGTCGAGATTCAGACGGCCCGATGTGCGACGCGCGCCCGTGTTCTGCTCGATGCCGTGATTCTGGCGATCGTTCAGCGACGCGTAGTAGCGCGTGGCGTTGACGCCACCCGACGACGAGATGACCGTCTCGAACGCGGGAGTCGTGTTGTTGTAGAGGTCACTCTGCCAATCGTACCATGGGCAAGCCGGCGTGCAGTTGGCCTTGGCGATCGAGTCGGCGTGGGGCGACGTACCGAGATAGGGCTTGACGGTCGCATAGTCCGCGAAGTGGCGCGAACCCAGCAGCCGGATCGGCTGCTGGGTGCCGAGACGCTGCGTGATGTTGTACCGGTTCTGTCCCGCCTTTCCTCGCTTCGTCGTGATCACGACGACGCCGTTGGTCGCCCGCGAGCCATAGATGGCGGTCGCCGCGGCCGACTTCAGCACCTCGATGTTCTCGATGTCGTTCGGGTTCAGGTCGGCGAGCCGATTGACGGTCTGGTCCTGCGTCGACGACGTCGAGCCGCTGGAGCGCGAGATCGACGCCAAACCGCCGTTGATCGAGTTGTTGGAATAGATCACGCCGTCGACGATGAACAGCGGATCACCGGAGGCATTGATCGACGTCGCGCCACGAATCTGGATCTGGAAGCCGCCGCCGGGCACGCCGCTGTTCTCCGACACAGTGGCACCGACGATCTTGCCCTGCAGGGCACCGTCGATCGTCTTTGCGGGAACCGCAACGATGTCTTCGGCGGATACCGATGCGATCGCGGTCGAGGCGTTGCGCTTGTCGACCGTCGTTGCCTGACCGGTGACCGTCACGCCTTCGAGTTGGAGCACGTCCTTTTCGAGCTCGAAATCCACCGTCGACTGCGACGACGCCACCACTTTTTGTTGGCGCTTGAATCCGATCGCACGCACCAGGATTTGGGCGTCCCCAGATGGCACTTTGAGGCGATATTCACCACGTTCATTGGTGCGAACACCGAGTTGCGCACCGACGATGCCGATCGTTGCTTCGGTGATTGGGGTTCCCGTTCCTGCCTGCACGACCTTTCCCGTGATCTCGCGCGTCTGCGCGAGGAGCGGGATTGGCGCGCACGCGAGAAACGCGGCGAGCGATGCGATGGTTCGACGACGCACGGAGACGCCTCCGAAAAGTGGGATAGAGCGGGGGGGAGAGATTGTGGTGCCGACGACGGCGACCTGTCGCGCAAATTCAGCGAACACTTCGCTTACGCAGGTTTTCACCCTTTCGGGAGTTCAACCCGACGAGGGGCCGTTTCGTCACAACAGTTCGAGGGGATTCTCACGGCTGTGTAAGGGTTCGTCAAGTGACGCGTAAAGTGTTTCGTCGTGGGCGAGTATGCGCTCCCAATCGCTCGTTGTGACGAGCCGACCGTTCACGCTCGGCGACCACTCGCCGCCGCCCACTCGCATTGTCCGCGCGTTCGCCCCTGGTGGGATCGGCAACCTCGGGCCGGGGCTCGACATCCTCGGTTGCGCCGTCACTGGACTGGGCGACACGGTGGACGCCCGGTTTGTCGAAGCACCCGGCATTCATTTGGAAGACGCGGGTCACCCAGACCTGCCCACGGACCCTTCGCGCAACGCCGCGACGATCGCGGCAAGCGAGGTCATCCGTCGTGCATCGGCGGTGGGCGATGGGCGATGGGCGATGGGCAAACCAATCGGAATCGCCATTCGAGTTGGGAAGGGGCTGCCGCTTTCCGGAGGTCAGGGGGGAAGCGCCGCGTCCGCGGTTGCCGGCGCCGTCGCGGTGAACGCGCTGCTCGGTGGCCAGCTCGGACAACTCGACGTCCTTGCGTCGGCATTCGCCGCGGAGCGAACGGTGTCGGGCCGACACATCGACAACATCGCCCCGGCGCTCTTCGGTGGAATCGTGCTGATTCGCTCCGTCGAGCCATTCGTTGGTGATCGACTGCCCGTTCCTCCCGCCCTCCGCATCGTGCTCGTCCATCCCGCCATGCAGCTCCGGACGGCTGAAGCGCGCGCCGTGCTTCCCAGCACCATCGATCTCCAGGTTGCGCTTGCCCAAGCCGGCGCGGTCGCCGCGATGGTCGCGGCGTTCTGCACTGGAGATCTCTCGCGTCTCCGCGGCGCCGTCGACGACCGAATCGCCGAACCGGCGCGTGCCCCTCTCCTGCCCGGCTTCGACGCCGCGAAGCGGGCCGCGCTCGCCGCCGGTGCGCTCGGCTGCTCGATTTCCGGCGCCGGCCCGTCGTCGTTCGCATTCGCCGACGGCGACGGCATGGCGCGCGCCGTGTGCGACGCAATGGTCGCGGCCTATCGCGACGCCGGCGTGTCCGCTTCCGGCCGAGTCGCGGAGGTCGATCAGCTCGGCGCTCGGGTGATCGAGGACAGCCAGTGATCGAACCGCGTTCTGCTCAAGTTTGCGAAGACTGCGGCACGCGCATCCCGGAAACCGACGCCCGCGGCGATTGCCCCTCGTGCGGCGGGCTGCTCGAGATCGTGCACGACGTCTCCACCGATCCGTCGTCGCTCAAGGAAGGTTTCGCGGAGCGGCGCGCGTGTGTCGCCGGCGTCGAGCAATCGGGCGTGTGGCGTTACCGCGAGCTCGTGTTGCCGACCGCCGCCGATGTCGACGTCGTGACTCACCCGGAAGGCAACACGCCGCTCATGCAGCGGCAACGGTTGGCCGAGTGGACCGGCGTCGACGATCTCTGGATCAAGCACGAAGGACACAATCCAACCGGGTCATTCAAGGATCGCGGGATGACGGTCGCCATGACTCAGGCGCGTCGCACCGGAGCGAGCGCCGTCGCGTGCGCATCGACGGGCAACACGTCGGCGTCGCTCGCGTCGTATGCCGCGCACGCGGGACTCCCGGCACTCGTCTTCGTCCCGGCGGGCCGTGTGGCACTCGGCAAACTCGCGCAGACGATCGCCTACGGCGCGCGAACGCTCGTCGTGCGCGGCAACTTCGACGCGTGTCTCGCGCTCGCCGTCGAAGCGCGCGACGCACTCGGCGTGCAGCTCCTCAACTCGGTGAATCCGTTCCGCCTAGAGGGTCAGAAGACGATCGTCTTCGAGCTACTCGAGCAGCTCGACTGGGCGCCGCCGGATTGGATCGCGCTGCCGGCGGGCAACCTCGGCAACACCGCGGCGTTCGGCAAAGCGCTTCGCGAGGCGCGAGCGCTCGGTCTTATCTCCCATGTGCCGCGCATCGCGGCAATTCAGGCGGCGGGCGCCGCGCCGTTCGCGCAAAGCTTCGCCGCCGGGTTTGCCGAGCGGTTGCGCGTCGACCCGGAGACGATCGCGACGGCGATCCGGATCGGCGCGCCGGCGTCGTGGAATCGCGCCGTGCGCTCCATTCGTGAGACGAAGGGCGTCGTCGAATCGGTGACCGACGACGAAATCCTCGAAGCGAAAGCGGTCGTCGATGCATCCGGCATCGGCTGCGAGCCGGCGAGCGCGGCGAGCGTGGCCGGCGTCGCGAAGCTGCGGCGCGCCGGAACGATTCGAGAGAACGACACCGTTGTCGCGGTGCTCACGGGACACTTGCTCAAGGACCCGGGCGCGGTCGTCGCGTACCACCAGGACACGGAGCCACGTCCTGAACGCGCCAATCGTCCGATCGAGATCGACCCAACGCTCGCCGACGTCGAGCGTGTGCTGCGGTCACCGTAGTCATCCTGAGCGAAGCGAAGGATCTACTTTCGCGTGCTAGTAACCAGTCAGGGACAATAGATCCGTCGCTCGCGTTGCTCGCTCAGGATGACAACTAGTAGTAGTACCCGAAGATGATCCCCATCTCGTCCGTGCTCTGCAGACCGAACGTGACGGTGCGGCTCGTCGTGTTGTTCCAGGTGATGACGGACTTGAGCCCCTGTCCTTTTTCGAGCACGATGGGCGTCGGGAAGGGAATCTGCGAGGGATGTTCCCAGTCGAGATTCTCGTAGACGAGCTCCCCATCGCGCGCACCGCCGACGATCTTGATCTGAAACCGCGTTCCGAGCTGGTGCATGTGCGACGTGAGCATGAACACCGTCGTCGTCTGCGAAACGAGGAACGTCTTCTCGATCGTCGTCTCTTTCCCCGCGGGGAGTGAGATCGACGTATTGGACATGTTGAGCGAGTGCGCGACCTTCGCCACCTGGGATGCAGGCACGGTGAAGAGATTCGCGACGGCTTCGCCCGGAATTTCCGCGCTCGTGCGATTCACGTAGTGCACGTTCATGTCGATGCTCATCGACGCCGGCAGTTGCAGCGCGACTCCCGTCGGGAACGAATAGTCCATCGTCGGACTCATCGCGCCGGCGATGAACACGTGGCAGGCCATCGGGATCATGTTGAGCAGATTCATCGATCCGTCGGAGTTCCGGATGTCGCGGACCACGTTGGCTTGCGGCGTACACGGCCAGCCCGGCGCCATCGATTGATCGATGCTGTACAGAATGAAGTGGTGGCTGAGCGGTCGCATCGCGGTCTGGATGCGGCGCACATACACGTCGGCGGCGTTGCCGAGTGGGCGGTAGACGAACAGCTCTCGCTCGAAGTTCGCCTTGACGCCGAACGAGTCGACGTGAATCTGGAATCCTTGGCCCGTGGGCGGTGCCGCCGGCGGGGCGAATGTCGATCCGGCCTGCGGCGTCTTGCTCGCGAGGAGCGTCGTGTCCGCCACGACGCCACTTCGCGGGGCGCCCGCTTCGATCCACTTCCTGATGAAGTCGACTTGTCCCTGCGCCAACGAAGGCGAACCGACCGGCATGATGTTGCCGTATTCGCCGTTGTGGGCCGCCAGCGCGAGGACGATTTTCTGGAACAGCAGGCTACTGTCCGGCTTGAACGGAACGACGCGCCTCAACCCATCGCGATCCGCCGCGAGACTGGCCGGACGCACGTTCACGAGGTTGTCGTACGCGACCGCCGGCGTGAGCGCGAGGTTGCCGCTCGTCGGGAGCGCCGACGCATGACATCCGGAGACGGCGCAGGTCGGGGTGAGCACCGTGCGCTGGATTTGATCGAAGCTACCTCCGCCGGTCCCCGTGGACGGCGAGTCGCCCGGCGACGCGGACTGATCGCCGCCGCATGCCGCCGTCGCGGCAAGCAGGGTCAGACTGAGCAGAGCCGAACGGCAGCGCATCGCGGCGAGGGTGAGGGGACTTCGAGCGTCGGGCAATTCAGGCGGTTGCGGCGGGAGAGTCCACCGTGAAGAATATGTTCGGGCGCGCGAGTACGCGCTCCTACGACGACCATCGCCTTCCTCGACCATACCCAATGCGACTCACGTCACACGCCCTCATCCTTACGGCATTCGCCGGTGGATCGATGCTCCCGGCCACGCTCGCCGCGCAGGGACGCGGCGGCCAGGGCGGCCCGGACAACCGCCCCGAGGTCACCTTCCCGGTCAATATCCCGCCCGACGACGCAAAGCTCCAAGCCATGAAAAAGGAAGCGATGCGTCTCGTCGACAGCATGTCGACCTTCACGCAGCAAATGGTCGATCAGGTGTTCAGCTTCGGCGAGCCCGGCTTCCAGGAGATCGAGACCAGCGCCTATCTCACCGGCATTCTCGAGAAGAACGGCTTCAAGGTGACGCGCGGCGTTGCCGGCATTCCTACCGCGTGGACCGCAACGTGGGGCTCGGGCAAGCCAGTCATCTCGCTCGGCTCCGACATCGACGACATCCCGCAGGCGAGCCAGAAGCCGGGCGTCGGCTACAAGGATCCGATCGTCGCGACCGCGCCGGGACATGGCGAAGGACACAACGCCGGTGTTCCCATGAACATCACGGCGGCGATCGCGGTGAAGAAGATCATGGAGCGTGAGCACATGGCCGGCACGATTCAACTGTGGCCGGGCGTCGCCGAAGAGCTGATGGCGGGCAAGATGTATTTCGTGCGCGCGGGAATGTTCAAGGACGTCGACGCGGTGCTCTTCGCGCACATCAGCAACGACATGGGTGTGTCGTATGGCCAGAGCAATCAAGCCGCGCTGATCAGCGCGCAGTTCCACTTTCAGGGCTCGAGCTCGCACGCCGCCGGCGCGCCGTGGGCAGGACGCTCAGCGCTCGACGCGGTCGAATTGATGGATGTCGCGTGGAACTTTCGCCGCGAGCATCTGCCGCTGACCCAGCGGTCGCACTACGTGATCACGGACGGCGGCGATCAACCGAACGTCGTGCCGCCGACGGCGACGGTGTGGTATTACTTCCGCGAGCAGGACGCGCCGAAGGTACAGGCGCTGTTCGCGCTCGGCGATACGCTCGCGCGCGCCGCGGCGATGATGACGAGCACGAAGCTCGTGGGCGTCGACATCGTCGGCGGCGGCTGGTCAGGTCATTTCAATAAAGTGATCGCGTATCAGATGAACGAGAACATCAAGACGGTCGGCATGCCGGAGTACTCGGAGGCCGACCAGACGCTCGCGCGCGGCATTCAGAAGGAACTCGGCCAGACCCCGCGCGGACTCGGCGGCGGGCGTGGTGGGCGAGGCGGCGGCGGCGGCGGCGGAACGGGCGAGCTTCCTCCTCCGCCACTTCCGTCGAGCTTCCAGGGTGGCGGCTCTGACGACATCGGCGACGTCTCGTGGAACGTCCCGACCGTGACGCTCCGCTTCCCGGGCAACATTCCCGGCCTGCCGGGACATAACTGGGCGAACGCGATCTCGATGGCGACGCCCATCGCGCACAAGGGCGCAACCGCGGGCGCGAAAGTTCAGGCGCTGACGACGCTCGATCTGATGACCAAGCCGACCCTCATCACGCAAGCTTGGGACTACTTCCACAACGTGCAGACGAAGGACATCAAGTACTATCCGCTGATGCGTCCGGAAGACAAGCCGCCCATCTGGATGAACAAGGTCATGATGGATCGCGTGCGTCCGGAGATGAGGAAGTTCTATTTCGACCCGACGAAGCACAAAACGTATCTCGAGCAGCTCGGCATCAAGTATCCGATGGTGCGCGATAGTACGAAGATCGTCCCATAGCTAAGAGTGACTGAGCAGAGGGGCGCGCGATAGCAATCGCGCGCCCCTCTTCGCTTTTGTGTTCATGACGGGCGCATGACGGCTAACTGCGAAACTGCTTATTGAACCACGGAGATCACAGAGATCACAGAGTTCAGCCAATGCCCGCAAGTAAGAAGACTCGCGAAGAATTGAATGCAATCACCGGAACCGTCGTGGACAGCGCGATCAAAGTTCACCGGAGGCTTGGCCCTGGACTCTTAGAGAGTGCGTACCAAGCGTGCCTGGTTTACGAGCTCGGAAGTCGAAGACTGGGCGTTCGCGCGCAAGTAGAGGTACCCATCGAGTACGACGGCGTCTTGATCGAGGCAGGATTCCGAATGGACTTGCTGGTCGCGGACGAGGTCGTCGTGGAGTTGAAAACGGTCGTCAAGTTGCTGCCCGTACACGACGCACAATTGATGTCCTACCTGCGGTTGAGTAATCGACGCGTGGGCTTGCTTATCAATTTTCAGGTCTTTCAACTTCGGAATGGTATTAAGCGCTTTGTGAACTGAGCTCGTTCGAATTGACGGTGATGGGGGGTGCTTTCTCTGTGATCTCTGTGATCTCTGTGTTTCACAAGCCGCCGTTCGCCGTTCCATCAACAGGTACATCTTTCCGGCGCACGAGCGTGAGAATGGTATAAGCAGCCACGACATCCGCAGTCTGATTCCGAACCTCGACGTCCCACGCCACAACGCCCTGCGGTACTTGGCCTTCTTTCTTCTCCTTGGCCGTCTTCTGCTTGACCGTGAGCGTCGCCTGAATCGTATCGCCCGGGTACACGGGCTTTATGAATCGCAGCGTGTCCAATCCGTAATTCGCCAAAACCGGCCCGGGAGCCGGATCGACGAACAGCCCGGCAGCCGCGGATAGCACGAAATAACCGTGCGCGACGCGGCGTTCGAAGATGGAGTCGCGAGCGGCGATGTCGTCCATGTGGGCGTAGAAGAAGTCGCCGCTGATGCCCGCGAAGTTGACGATGTCCGCGTCGGTCACCGTGCGGCGCGGCGTGACCAGCGCGTCACCGACCTCCAGTTCCTCGAAATACTTTCGGAAGGGATGTACACTGTCTTCGCGGCGAGCGGCGCCCGGCGTGTATTCGTGCGTCACGTGCATCAGCGTCGTCGGCGAGCCTTGCACTGCGGTGCGCTGCATGTAGTGGAGCACGCCGCGGACGCCGCCCATCTCTTCGCCGCCGCCGGCGCGACCGGGGCCGCCGTGGACGAGATGCGGCAATGGAGAGCCGTGCCCCGTCGATTCCTTCGCGCTGTCGCGATTCACGACCATCAACCGGCCGTGATACGCCGCGGTGCCGAGGACGACTTGGCGCGCAATGGTGTCGTCCGCGGTAAACAATGAGCCGACGAGACTCCCCTTTCCTTTCTTTGCGAGCTCGATCGCATCCTCGGTGTGTTTGTACGGCATGAGCGTGTTCACCGGGCCGAACGCCTCGACGTCGTGCGGCTCGTTCGCCGAGAACGGGTCCTTGGCGTAGAGCAAGAGCGGCGGGAAAAACGCGCCGCGCTCGCGGTCGGCGCCGACCACGGAGAAGTCGTCGAGGTTTCCATATACCACGTCCGTGACGCGCCGGAGCGCATCGACGCTCTTTCTCACCTCGTCGACCTGGCCGCGCGCGGCGAGCGGTCCCATGCGAACGCCATCCACCGCCGGATCGCCGACCGTCGTCGTCTCCAGTCGCTTCACCAGCGCGCGCATGACCTCTTCGATCATCCCTTCCGGGACGAGCGTGCGGCGGATGGCCGTGCACTTCTGTCCGGCCTTCGTCGTCATCTCACGCACGACCTCTTTGACGAAGAGGTCGAACTCGGGCGTGCCCGGAACAGAGTCAGGCCCCAACATGGAGTAATTGAGCGAATCCGCCTCCATATTGAAGCGAACGTTATTCTCGACGATCGAACGCGACGACTTGAGCATCTTGCCCGTCGCCGCCGACCCGGTGAACGCGACCGCCGATTGGCCGTCGAGATGATCGAGGAGATCGCCGCTGCTGCCGCAGAGCAATTGAACCGCTCCGGCGGGAAACAGTCCCGATTCGATCATGGCGTGGAACACGGCTTCGGTGAGATATGACGTTACCGTCGCCGGCTTGACGATGGCCGGCACCCCGGCGAGCAGCGTTGGCGCGAGCTTCTCCAACATACCCCACACCGGGAAGTTGAACGCGTTGATGTGCACCGCGACGCCCTCGAGCGGCACGCAGATGTGCCGCCCGACAAACGTGCCGCCTTTCGACAGCATCTCGGTCAAGCCGTCGACGAAGAACGTCTCGTTTGGGAACTCCCGCCGGCCGCGCGATGCATAGGCGAAGAACGTTCCGATCCCGCCCTCGATGTCCACCCACGAGTCGGATTTCGTCGCGCCCGTCGCGGCGGACACGACGTAGAACTCGTCCTTTCGCGACATCAGATACTGCGCTATCGCCTTGAGCATCAGCGCGCGCTCGTGGAACGTCATCCGCCGCAACGCCGGGCCGCCAACTTCGCGCGCGTAGTCGGCCATCCCGCCGAAATCGACGCCTTCGGTCGACGCCTCGGCGATCTTCGCGCCCGTCACGGCGTGAAACAAATCCGTTCCACGCCCGCCGCCCGTGACCCACGCGCCGCGCACATAGTTCTCGAGACGGCGAGGTTCGCTGCCGGCGACGCCGACGAGCCGTGCGCTCGCGATACTCGTTGTCATGATTCTCTCGTTTGATGCCAGGTGCGATATCGTCCGTCGTCCGCGCGATCGCTCGCCGCCGCGGCCGTCCGATCTTCGATTCGTCTCAGCGGCTCGCAGGGCGTCAGCGACGCCTGGAGTCGCGCCGGCAGCGACTGATAGAGCCGCGTGCCTTCCGTCTTCCAGTGGAGCATGTCGTCGGTCACGTCGCGAACGATCTTGGCCGGGCTGCCGACGACGACTTTTCGCGCGGGGATCTGCATGTCGGCCGGCACGAACGTCAACGCTCCAACGACGCACTCCGCGCCGACGAACGCGTTGTCCATGATCACCGCGTTCATGCCGATCAGGGTGTTCCGTCCGATGCGCGCGCCGTGCACGACGGCGCCGTGGCCGACATGCGCGCCCGCCTCGAGCACGACCGTGACGCCGGGGAACATGTGGATGACACAATTCTCCTGCACGTTGCACCCGTCCTCGATCACCACGCGTCCCCAATCTCCGCGAATCGCCGCGCCGGGTCCGACGTACACGTCTTGCCCGATCATGACGTCGCCGGTCACGGTGGCGTTCGGGTGAACGAACGCGGTTTCGTGTACCACGGGGATGATTCCTTCGAAGGAGAAGACTGTCATCGTTGTCATCCTGAGGAGCGCAGCGACGAGGGATCTATCGTCCCTTGCTGGTGGCCGGTCAAAAGTAGTGCACAGTAGGTCCCTCGCTCGCTTCGCTCGCTCAGGATGACGGCCTCTCGATGATCGTCGCCATGCCCTGCCCCACTCCGATACACATCGTGCACAGCGCGTAGCGCCCGCCCCGCAGTTCGAGCTCGCGCGCCGCCGTCAGCAACAGCCGCGCGCCCGACATGCCCAAGGGATGGCCGAGGGCGATCGCTCCGCCGTTGGGGTTGACGCGCGGATCGTCGTCACGAAGGCCGAGCTCGCGAAGACAGGCCAGCGATTGCGCCGCGAACGCTTCGTTGAGCTCGATGACGTCCATCGCCGCGAGATCGAGTTTCGCCTGGGCGAGCACCTTCCGCGTCGAGGGCACGGGCCCCATCCCCATGATGCGCGGCTCGACCCCGGCCACCGCCGTCGCCACGACGCGCGCGAGCGGCGTGGCGCCGAGCCGTTTCACTCCCGCCTCCGAGGCAATGAGCAATGCGGCGGCGCCGTCGTTCAAGCCCGAAGAATTGCCGGCCGTCACGCTGCCGCCGCTGGCGCGAAACGCCGGCTTGAGTTTCGCCAGGATCTCGAGCGTCGAATCAGGCCGCAGAAACTCGTCCTGATCGAAGCATTTCGGGTCACCCCCCCCCTTTCGCTGCGGGATCTCGACGGCAACGATCTCGCGCGCCAGCCTGCCTGTCGCGCGCGCCTCCGCCGCCTTCTGCTGCGACCGGAGCGCGAACGCGTCCTGGTCACCGCGCGTGATCTTGTACTGTTCCGCCACGTTCTCCGCCGTCTCGCCCATCGAGTCTGTGCCGTACTTCGCCTTCATCTTCGGGTTCACAAAACGCCACCCGAGACTCGTGTCGAACAGCTCGATGTCGCGCGCGAACGGTTTGCTCGCCTTCGACATCACGTATGGCGCCCGCGTCATGCTCTCGACGCCGCCGGCGATATAGACCTCGCCCTCGCCGATTTTCACACTACGGGCGGCGCTCGCCACGGCGCTCATTCCCGAAGCGCAGAGCCGATTGACGGTCTCTCCCGGAACCGTCACCGGAAGTCCGGCGAGGAGCGAGGCCATGCGGGCAACGTTGCGATTGTCTTCGCCGGCCTGGTTCGCGCAGCCGAGGATCACGTCGGTGACATCGGCGGGATCGAGCGTGGGATGCCGCGCCACGAGCCGGGAGATCGCGTGCGCCGCCAGGTCGTCGGCGCGCACCTCGCTCAACCCGCCCGACAAGTTGCCGATCGCCGTGCGTACACCGTCGACGATGTATGCGTTCTTCATTCCGAGTCCGCGATCAGTGGTTGATTCGTCCGGTACACCGTTCCGCGAAAGAGCGCGACAACCTCGGTCCCTCGTTCAACCGATACACGATAGAACGCCAGCCGTTTCGTCGCGCTTTCCTCATCGGCCGTCGCGACGAGCACGTCGCCCACGGCGATCGGTTTCGGGTACGTGATGCTGTTCTCGATGCTCAGGGTGATGTTGCCGTGCGTGTTCGACGCGAACGCCAGCGCGCTGTCGGCGAGCGCGAACGGAATCGCGCCGTGGCAGACGCCGAAACCATTCTGCATCTCGGGTCGAACCTCCATTCGCACCGTCGCGCCGCTCGGCCGGACATCGAGCACCTCGATGCCGAGCCATTGGCTGAACGCGTCCTTCGCCATCATGGCCGACACGACGCGCTCGGCCAGCCGTTGCTCGTCGCTCATTCGAAAAAGCGCCGCTCGTCGCGAACCATCCGTCGGAGGAGCGCGCTGGGCCGATACCGATCCTCGCCGTACTCCGCATGCAGACGCTCGAGCCAGCCAAGCACGCGAGGCAGTCCCACCTCGTTTGCCCAAGCGAGCAAACCTTTGGGATAATTTACCCCTTTCGTCATCGCGAGATCGATGTCTTCCGGCGACGCCACGCGCATGAGGACGGCGTCGGCCGCCTCGTTGATCAGCATCGCGAGAATCCGCTCGAAGACGAGCAGGCCGAGCGCGGGGTCTTTGTGGGGCTCCGGGCGCGACGCGCCGTCGCGATAGTCGTAGTAGCCCCGGCCGCTCTTCCGCCCGAGAAAGCCCGCGTCGACGAGTCGCTGCTGCGTCAACGACGGCTTGTACCGAGGGTCGTTGAACAGGCTCTCGAACACCGAGCGCGTCACGGCGTAATTCACGTCGTTGCCGATGAAATCCATGAGCTCGAACGGACCCATACGGAAGCCGCCCAGCTCCTTCATCGCCCAATCGATCGTCGCGCAGTCGGCGACCCCTTCGTCGTGCAGGCGAAGAGCTTCCCCGTAGAACGGGCGAGCGACGCGATTCACGATGAATCCCGGCGTATCCGAAGCGACGACCGGGTGCTTCTTCCAGCGACGCGCCGTGTCGCAGGTGCGTTGCACTATCTCGCGATCGCTGGCCAACCAGGGCACGACTTCCACCAGCGGCATCACCGGCGCCGGATTGAAGAAATGCATTCCGACGACGCGATCCGGCGTCGAGCACGACGCGGCGATGGCGGCGACGGAAAGCGACGATGTGTTCGTCGCGAGGATCACGTCAGGCGCGACAACCGCATCGAGCGCCTTGAAGAGCGATTGCTTGATGTCGGCGCGTTCGACGATCGCTTCGACGACGAGATCGCAATCGCGATATGCGCCGGCGTCGCCGTGCAGCGCTTGCTCCTGGAACTCGATGCGCGACAGCACGGCGTCGGCGTCATCGCGCGAGAGCCTTTGCTTCTCGACCTCGCGGTCCAACGTCTTCGCAATACTCGCGCGGGCCTTCTCGGTGGCGTTCGGCGTCGCGTCGGCAATGATCACCCGGTCGCCCGCGGTCGCGGCGACCTGCGCGATCCCGGTCCCCATCGCTCCGGCGCCGACGACGCCGACGAGCATGCCCCCCCCTTCCGTGCGCTGGTTCGTCACCGGCCGGTGAACACGGGCTTTCGCTTCTCGAGGAAGGCATGGACGCCCTCCGCGTAGTCCGCGGTTTGCCCCGCTTCCCGCTGAAGCTCTTCCTCGAAGTCGAGCTGCGCATCGAGGTCGATGCCGAGCGATCTGTTGAAGCCGCGCTTGATCAAGCCGAGCGCGCGCGTCGGTTGCGTCGCGAGCTGGCGTGCCGTGCCCGTCGCGGTCGCCAACAGGGCGTCGGGCTCGACTACCATATAGACGAGGCCCCAGTCCTTCGCCTGCTCCGCGGACATTCTTTCGGCGAGCATCGTCATCACCGTCGCGCGATGAAGTCCGACGATCCGCGGCAGGATGAATGTTCCGCCGCTGTCGGGGATGACGCCGATCCTGGCGAACGACTGCACGAAGTTCGCGCTCGAGGACGCGAACACGATGTCGCACGCGAAGGCCAGGTTCGCGCCCGCGCCGGCGGCGACGCCGTTCACGGCACAGACGACGGGTTTCTCCAGCTTGCGAATGGCGCGAATCACGGGGTTGTAGCTGTCGCGAACGATGTCGCCCAGGTCGGGCATCTCGCGATCGCGCGGCGCCGCTTCGGCGAGGTCCTGTCCGGCACAAAAGCCTCGGCCGGCACCCGTGAGTACGACGGCACGGATCGTGTTGTCGGCGCCTGCCTGTGCAAGCGCGTCGCACAGGTCGCGCGCCATCGACCGGGTGAAACTGTTGAGAACCTCCGGCCGATTGAGCGTGATTGTCGATACGCCGTCGGCGCTGCTCGAGAGGATGTCGGGCATTTGTGTCCCAAAGATACTCTTACCCGTCGTACTCGGCAGTAGACGTGGTCGAGTCCCCAACGACAGATTACAGCACGTGACTACATTGCCGCCGCCGGTCCCGCGAGGAGGGCGTTCCAAGTCCGCGTCCAAGACGCCCAAAGCCGACGCCGCGCCCCTCCCGGAGTCGCGCTTTGACTGGCGGCGCATCGCGTATCATGCCCTCGTATCGCGGGCGCTTGACGACATCGAAGAGACGACGAACAAGAATCGCGCGAACGTCCCGCGCGAGCACGTCGTGCTCTATCAGTTCTCCGCCCGCGGCCATGACGTGGCGCAGGCGATTCTCGGATCGTTGATCACTCATCCGCACGACGGGGCAAGCGCATACTATCGCTCGCGTCCCCTCCTCCTTTCGCTCGGGCTGAGCATCGAGGAGGCGTTCGCGAGTCCGCTTGGACGCGCCGGCGGCTTCAGCGACGGTCGCGACATTGGCGTCGTCTGCAATCTGCCGAACCGCGACGGCCCGATGGTCTTGCCGATGTCGGGCGACGTCGGGTCGCAATACACGCCGTGCGCCGGGTGGGCACAGGCGATTCGCTATCACGCCGACGTGCTCGGCGACGATTCATGGAACGGCGCCATCGGGGTCGTGCTCGGCGGTGAAGCCTCCGTCGCGACGAACGGCTTTTGGTCGGCGCTCACGATCGCCACGACGCTCTCGCTGCCGATGCTCTTCTACATCGAAGACAACGACCTCGGGATCTCGGTGCGCGGGGACATGCAGACGCCGGGAAGCAACATCGCCCGCAACCTCGCCTCGTTCACGAATCTGCTCACCCGCGACGGCGACGGAACCAATCCCGAGCAGAGCGCCGCGTTGCTCGCCGAGTGCGTGGCTCACGTGCGCTCCGGCAACGGCCCTGCCCTCGTTCGCCTGACAGTTCCGCGCCTCTGTAGCCACTCCGGTCCCGACAACCAGCGCGGCTATCGGACCGACGCCGAGATCAACGCCGATGCACAGCGTGATCCGCTGCCGCGTTTGCGCGAGTTCCTCATTCCCTCACACTTGTCCGACGACGATTGGGCCGAGCTGGAGTCGGAGGTCCACCGCGACGTGCAAGCAGGCCTCGAAGCGGCGCGCGCCCGGCCGAATCCCGATCCGGCGTCGGTGGCGCGTTGGGTGTACGCCGACGACGCGCCGGGATCACCGGAGGCAGTTGGCGGACTGTCGCGCGCCGAACGGGCGACGCTCGACGGAACGACCCAGCCGGCCGAGGGCGCGGACATGGTTCGCTTCGCCGAAGCCATTCGGCGTACACTGCGCCGAGAGCTCGAGGTCAACAAAAAGGTTCTCGTCTTCGGCGAGGATGTCGGTCGCAAGGGCGGTGTGCACCTCGTCACCGAAGGACTGCAAAAGCAGTTCGGCGACCGGCGCGTCTTCGACACGAGCCTGTCCGAGGAAGGAATCATCGGCCGGTCGGTCGGCATGGCGATCGCCGGGTTGATGCCCGTCGCCGAGATTCAGTTCCGCAAGTACGCCGATCCCGCGGCCGAGCAACTCAACAACTGCGGCACGCTGCGGTGGCGGACCGCCAATCGGTTCGCGGCGCCCATCGTCGTTCGCATGCCCGGCGGTTTCGGCAAGGACGTCGGCGACCCGTGGCACAGCTTGAGCGACGAGGTGCGATTCGCGCACGCCTACGGCTGGCAGGTCGCGATGCCCTCCAACGCCGCCGACGCGGTCGGCTTGCTGCGAAGCGCGATGCGCGGCGCGAACCCGACGATTTTCTTCGAGCACCGTTCGCTACTCATGACCAGCGACGGAAGCGCGCGTTATCCCGGTGATGACTATGTGGTACCGTTTGGCACCGCGTACGTCGTTCGTGCCGGCACGGACATCACGGTCGTGAGCTGGGGCGCGCTCGTGCACCGATGCGCCGCGGCAGCCGAGCATTTCGGCGATCGCGTCGAGTTGATCGACTTGCGGACGATCGCTCCCTGGGACCGCGACGCCGTCCTCGAGTCGGTCCGCAAGACCGGGCGATGCCTGATCGCTCATGAGGACAATATCACGGCCGGGTTCGGGGCCGAGATCGCCGCGACGGTGGCCAAGGAGGCGTTTTGGCAGCTCGATGCCCCCGTGGATCGGGTCGCGGTCGAGGACGTGCCGATGCCGTATCACCCCGTGCTCCTCGACGCCGTGCTGCCGAGCGTCGAGCTCATCACTTCGCGCATCGAAGGGCTACTCGCGGCCTGAGTCGGACCGGCAACTAAAACTTTCCGGAAGGGGTAGACCGTCGCATAGTTAATTCTCGCGGTCGTCGTCCCATTTCTCGGAGAAGGGTCATGCCGGAACGCCACGCTCTCACGCCCACGCAGCAGATCGCCTTCGACGAGCTCGTTCGCGCGGCGGTCCCTGGTCAAGTCGTCGTTCTCGTTGGCAACCAAGGGACGGGGCGGACCACTCTGCTAAAGGGCCTCGGAGAGCAACTGGACGGAACGGTGCTTGGCGCCCCGGCGCTCGAGACGGCGGTGAGTGGTCACCATCCACTGGCGATCGAAGACGCGTTCTATGACCTGATCGGCACTGCGCTCGACGCCAACCGCGTCGTGTTGGTCGACGACTTTCAGTATCTGGCGCAGACCATCGAAGGCTGTCGCTCCTATCCGCGCGGTGGTTTCATCTCCGTCGCGACGACCGCGCTCAGCGAGCGCGTCGCCGAGCGAGGCTGCACGCTTGTCATCGCGTCGGAAGGTTTGACGCCGTCACTGATGCGAGCAGGCGCCCGCGTCACCATTCGAGAGCTGACGGTGGACGACTACCGGGCGGTGTGCGGCTCGTACTTGGCCGAGGATCAGGTCGCGGCGCTCGATTTTCCGAAGATCTTCCGATTCGCGCGACGAATGAACGCTCGCCAGCTTCGCCGCGCCTGCGAGTCGACGCGCGCGAAGCTGAGCGGCTCGACGGCGACAGACACGTTCATCGAGTACCTGCGCGCCGCGCAGCTGATCAGCAACGTCGACCTTGGCGAGGTGCAGACCGTCTCGCTCCGCGACCTCAAAGGGATGGACGACGTCATTCGCGCGCTCGAAGCGAACGTCATCATGCCGCTCGAGCACAGCGAGCTGGCCGAGGAGCTTTCGCTCCGGCCGAAACGCGGTGTGCTGCTCGCCGGTCCACCGGGAACGGGCAAGACAACTGTCGGCCGCGCGCTCGCGCACCGGCTTCGCGGGAAGTTCTTCCTGATCGACGGCACGGTGATCGCCGGAACGCCGATGTTCTATAACCAATTGCACGGTGTGTTCGAGGCGGCGATGCGGAACGCGCCGGCCGTCGTGTTCATCGACGACAGCGACGTGATCTTCGAGGGACAGGACCCAGGACTCTATCGCTATCTGCTCACGATGCTCGACGGTTTGGAGAGCGAGAGCGCCGGCGGCGTGTGCCTCGTTCTCACGGCGATGGATGTCGGCAGTCTGCCTCCTGCCCTCGTCCGGTCGGGACGCATTGAGCTCTGGCTCGAGACCAGGCTGCCCGACCAGGCGGCCCGCGAGGCGATCTTGCGCGATCTGTGTGACAAGCTTCCGGAAAGCGTCGGCAGACTCGACGTCCCGCAACTCGCCGCGGCCACCGATCAGCTGTCGGGCGCCGATCTCAAGCGGCTGGTCGACGACGGCAAGCTGCTCTACGCCTTCGACCGCGCGCGAAAGACCGAAACGAGGGAGCCGCTCGCGTATTTCCTCGAGGCGTTGGAGACGGTGAAAGCGAACAAGATCCGTTACGCGCAGGCCGAGGCGGCGGCACGCACCCGGAATCCCGCACCACGGCCACCGTACTTCAACATCCCGATGATGACCGAGCAGATGGTCGGAGCTGTGAGCTTCGCCAAGCGGAAAGCGACCGCGCGCTCGATCGACGACTGACGCTATGGTCTGACCGGCGGCCGTGCGGCGAGCTGCTCGAAGGTGAGATTGCCGATCGGGTAGCTCCGCCAATCCTTGTAGTCGAAGTGCCACCACTCGGCTTCGTACACGGTGAAGCCCTGTGCCTCCAGCGCATGGCGCAGCAGGTCGCGATGCCAGCGCTGGAGCGATGTCCCGCCAGGATAGAGCGGGAACGACCGGTCCGTCATCTCGTCGTAGCCGCCCGTCATGCGGATCGGCGCGCCCGTCGCGATGTTGTAGAGCGTGAGGTCGACGGCCGCGCCGCGATTGTGTCGCGAGCCTTGTGACGGATCGGCGACGAAGATGTGCTTGTCGGGCGGCGTTCCGTCCCAGAACATCTTCGTCACGTACCACGGGCGATACGCATCGTGGATGAGCAGCCCGTAGCCGAGCTTTCGCAACTCGGCCGACGCCCGCGCGACCGCCTCGGCGGCCGGCCGCTGCATGAAAGCGTGCGCCGAGCTGTAGAACGGCGTCCCCATGAAGTTGTTCGACGTCGCATAGCGGATGTCATACTCGATCGTCGGGTCGAGACTCCGCAGCTCGACGAGATCGGCCGTGCGAGGCCGATTTTCCGGCGGCGGCGTTGCCGCGAGGGCTTCCGCGCGCATCTCCGACGGCTTTCGCACCGGCTTGATCTTCGCATTGACGCGATCGTTGTCGGCCGGAAGGTCTCGGCGTTTGAAGTCGACGTTTGCCGTCACCGCGACGCTGGGTCCCACCTCCGACGTGCGGAACACAATCTCCTCACCGTCGTACAGACCATACGCCGGGAACCGATAGACAGTCTGCGATACGCGCGTCAGCGGATATTCGAAGAACCACTCGATAAGCGCGTTGAGCTGTCCATCCTTTTCTCGCACAAACAGAACATCGTGGTTCCAACCGTACTCGCCGATCAGCGGGGTGAATTCGTCAGGCGCAGCAGACGGCTTGGGCGTCGCGATCGGTATCGTGGCCACGGGACGCGGCACACGACGGAGCGTGTCGGCGTCGACGACGATGCGCGTGCTGTCGAGCAGACGCACGCGCGTTCCGTAAGAAAGCGCGTCGTCGGTGACGAGTTCTCTCGAGTCGCCATTTGCCGGACTTCGCAACTCGGCGCGCGAGCCGCCACGAGCCGGCACGAAGAATAACCGACCCTCATACTCCTCCAGGTCGTACGCGCTCTTGGCATTCGCGTACCGCCCCATCGCGCCAAGCGCGAAGCCGGGCGCCAATGCGCTCGTTGTGTCCACCGACGCAATCGTTTGGCCACCGCGCGCATCGAGAGCGAGGCGCAGTGCCGACGACGCAATGCGATCGGTGACGGCGTTCGCGCCGTCGAGCGTAGCGACGACAACGACGCCGAGCGAGTCGTCGGGCATACCGAGCAGTGTCGTCGCGAATCCGTAAATCGCGCCGTCGTGGCCGATGACGCGGTGGCCATTCTGCTCGCCGATTCGGAACCCGATGCCGTAACCCGTCTTTGCTCCACGCGGTGAAAACTGCGGCGTCCACATGGAATCGATCGTCGACGCCGCGAGCACGCGGCGTCCGTCGCCGACCGCGCCGCGCGCGAACAAGATCTCGAGAAAGCGTCCGAGGTCGGTGACCGTACTGTACATGCTGCCGCATGGACCCATTCCGAGCTCGAACGTCGGCGCGTCGCTCCGCGCGCCGTCGATCGTCCACATCGTGCCCTTTGCCAGTCGGGCGCGAAGCGCGGGCAACGGCTCAAAGGCGCTATTCTCGAGCCCCATCGAATCGAGAACGGCGCGTTTCAGATAGGGATAGAACGACTCGCGCTGCGTCTTCTCGAGCACATAGCCGAGCACGGCGATGCCGGCGTTCGAGTACTTGGTGTGCGTACCCGGCGCGTAGACGAGCGACGTGCGGTTGAGGCTCGCGATCGTCGCGGCGAGCGACGGTCCGGTGTCGTCGAAATAGTTGCCGACCGGCGGTTCGCGTCCCAAGCCGGCGCGATGCGACGTCAGCTCGCGCGCCGTTATCGAACCGCCGAACGAATTCCGAGGATGGAAATCCGGGACGTACCGCTGGATCGGCGCGTCGAGATCGAGTTTGCCTCGCTCGACGAGCTGCATGATCCCGATGTCCGTGAACAGCTTCGAGACCGAGCCGACTCGATATACGGTACTCGCTGTCGCGGGAACGGACTTGGCCGAATCCGCCCATCCGAATCCGCGGGCCCACACGATCCGTTGACCGTCGACCAACGCGATGGAGATGGCAGGAATGGCCTTCGTCGCGCGCTCATGCTCGATGAAGGTGCTGAGAGCGCGCGCGACGCCGGCATAGCGCGCGTTCGCGCCGACCGAATCTTGTGCGTCGGCCTGCCGAAAGGCGATTGCGGCGAGCGCGATCGCACATAAAAATGATGAGCCCCTCAGGGGCGGCACGCCGCGTCCTGAGGGGCTTCTCTTCGCTGGCGGGATTCGATCAACCGGTTCGACGCTCCAACGTGCGGAGCCCGATCGACTTCCCTTTTCCCGAAGGTCTCGGTCCCTCCGGTGCTCTGGAATTCGGCAAAGCGACGAGTCACGTCCAGCGACCTCGTGACCGGTGAAGCGACGTCGAACCGACGCCTCACAATGTGCCCAAGTAGCGTCCCACTCGAGCTCGTTCAGCAGCGGGATAGACCGTATCCGCAACTGACGTAGGACTAAAGTGCAATACGAGTCGAAGCGCGTCAATCGAGAAAGTTTTCCGAAGGGTGTAACCCACTCACGACGTTCGTTTCAACACACTGTCAACAGCACGCCCGACAAATCTCCACAACGGTCCGATCAGATCGCCTTGAATTCCTCGAACGGCTGACGACACGAGCGACAAAACCAAATCGACTTGCACGCCGTCGATCCGAACTCGCTCTTGCGCTCGGTGTCGCCGGATTTGCAAAACGGACAGCGAACTGGACGCGCCCGCCGATCGATCGAGACGAGCTCGTCGCGCTCCACGCGCCCAGGTGGCGCGATGCCGTACGCCTCCAACTTCTCCTTCGCCGCCGGCCCAATCCAGTCCGTCGTCCACGCCGGGGAATAGACTACAGAAATTTCCACCGGCCCCAACCCGTGTTCGGCGAGCGCGTCACGAATATCGCTCTCGATCTCTCGCATCGCGGGACAACCGGAGTACGTCGGCGTGATGGTTACTTCGACGCCTGCCTCCGTCACCGCGACGTCGCGCACAATGCCGAGCTCGACGACGCTCACCGCCGGCACTTCGGGATCCTTTACCCGATCCAGGATCGCGAACAGCTCGTCGCGGCTCGGGATGGCGCGCGTTACCACGACGCACCCGGGTGCGACCGCGCGAGGATTTGCATCTCGCTCAGCATATGACCGAGGTGTTCGGTGTGCCGACCGCCGCGCCCGCCGCCCTGCATGTAACCGGCATCCGGAACACGAAGGCCGGCACGCTGGAGGATCGGCAGTACCTGTTCGCGCCACGCCGCCTCGAGAGTGCTCGGATCCACGCCGTCACCACTCGCGGCTACTTCGCGGTCGATGTCGTCGGCAACGAACAACTCTCCCGTGTACCGCCACAGATCGTTCAACGCCTGCTGCGCCCGCGCGTTGCTCTCGTCGGTCCCTCCGCCGAGCGTCACGACCCACTGCGCGCTGTGGCGGACATGGTACCGCGTCTCCTTGAGCGCCTTGGCCGCAATCCCCGAGAGATCGGCGTTGCGGCTCTTCTGCAGCGCATCCATCTGCAACAGCGAGTAGACGCTGAACAGAAACTGCCGGACGACGGTGAAGCCGAAATCACCCTTGGGGAGCTCCAGCATCAACGCGTTGCGAAAGTCGATCGCGTCGCGGAAATAGGCGAGCGTGTCCTCGTTTCGTCCCTGCCCTTCCACGGACGCCGCGAGCTTGAGGAGCAGGCTCGCCTCGCCGATCAGGTCGAGCGAGATGTTGGCGAGGGCGATGTCCTCCTCGAGGATCGGTCCATGGCCGCACCACTCGGACAACCGGTGTCCGAGCACGAGTCGGTCGTCGCCCAGGCGAATCAGGTATTCGAAGAAAGCGGGAGAGGACATCGCGCGGTTCATTAGACGCGGACGCCGCGCGGAACCTTGTAGAACTGCGGATGGCGATACGGCTTGTCGTTCCCCGGATCGAAGAACGGGCCCATATCCTCCGGCGTCGACGCGGTGATCTCCCCGCTCGGCACGACCCAAATGCTCACCGCTTCACCACGACGCGCGTACACGTCGCGCGCGTTCTGCAGCGCCTGTTCGGCGGTCGTCGCGTGTACGCTGCCCGCATGCTCGTGCGCTTCGCCTTTCGGCGGCTGGACGAAGACTTCCCACAGCGGCCACTGCGAGTCAGTCATTTACGCCGCGGCCTCGCCTACCTGTTTGCCCGCATAGGCCGTCGCCGCCGCACGCACCCATTCTCCTTCGGCGTGCGCCGCGCGACGCGCGGCCAATCGTTCCTTGTTGCAGGGTCCGTCGCCCTTCACCACGCGCCAGAACTCGTCCCAGTCGATCGCGCCGAAATTCCAGTTTTCCGTTGCTTCGTCGAAGCGAAGATCGGGATCGGGGAGGACGAGGTCGATGGCCTTTGCCTGGGCAACCGTGAGATTGACGAAGCGTTGGCGCAACTCGTCGTTGCTCTTTCGCTTTACGCCCCAGCGCATCAGCTCCTCGGAGTTCGGCGAATCCTTGTCCGAGGGTCCGAACATCATCAGCGACGGCCACCACCAACGGTTCACCGCGTCCTGCGCCATCGCGCGCTGCGCGGGCGTGCCCGCGGCGAGCGTCGCCATGATCTCGTAGCCCTGTCGTTTGTGGAAGTTCTCTTCCTTGCAGATGCGGACCATAGCCCTCGCATATGGTCCGTAGGAGGCCTTCGCGAGCATCGTCTGGTTCACGATCGCGGCGCCGTCCACGAACCAACCGATCGTGCCGATGTCCGCCCAGGTGAGCGTCGGGTAGTTGAAGATGCTGGAGTATTTCGCGGTGCCCTCGAGCAGCTGATCGATCAGCTCCTGCCGATCGACGCCGAGCGTCTCGGTGCCGCAGTAGATGTAGAGGCCGTGGCCTGCCTCATCCTGCACTTTCGCGAGCAACGACATCTTGCGCCGAAGACTCGGCGCGCGCGTGATCCAGTTGCCCTCGGGCAGCATGCCGACGACCTCGGAGTGCGCGTGCTGCGACATCATCCGGATGAGCTGCCGGCGGTAGCGCTCGGGCATCCAGTCCTTCGGCTCGATCGATTCGCCGCGAGCAATGCGCGCCTCGAATTCGGCGGTGCGCGCCGGATCCTCGGCAGGGGTGGGGGCATTCTGTACGGGTTTGGTCGCCATCACGTGTCTCTATGTGTGTCTGACGTGCACCACATGTTTGGAAATCTAGTGCTCGCCCGAGGCGCGCGGATAGATTCCGAGTATCCCCTTCCTCCTCAGCGGTCGCATGCGTTATCAGTCGCTCGCCCTGGTTCTCACCATTCCGCTCTTTGGTCTCGCTGACGTTGCTCGCGGCCAGGAGGTCGATCGCTTCGCCGACGGCCTCGTTCCCGGCGCCTATCTTCGCATTGGGGGCGGCCCCATGTCTCCAGTGAACGCGCAAGGCACCCTGCGCGACTGGAAACCCGGCACGGGTGTGTCTGTCGCCTGGGAAAGCTGGGACAACGGGCTGTCCGGCGTGTCGCGCATGGGTTTCGCGATCTCGGGCGCGTATAGCTCGCTGCCGCTCAACATGGGTCGTTTTCTCACCGAGTTCGTCGCGCCAAACGGCGGCAGTCTGGTTTCGTTGAATGCGAGCAATGCCGGCGTACTGGAAGTCGTGACGAATCTGATTTTTCGCGTACCGTCGCCATACATCATGCCGCACTTCACGATCGGGCTTGGCTTCATCGACTGGCGGCCGGGCCGGATCCGCTACACCAGCAGCTCGGGAAGTGGCACGACCAAGCAGCAGCATCTCTCCGGCGGCGAGGTCGCGCTCGGCTTCGGCTTGGACAAGCACATCTACGACCGCTTCGCCGTTTTCAGCGAGGCGAACTACGTCTTCGGGCTGACGCAGTGGGGCGGCGGCTACGGAACGCCGACGGGCGTCTGCTCAACGAACAGCTGCGGCCCCCGCAACACGACGGTCACGACACTCCGCGGCGGACTGCGTGTTCGCCTGATGCGTTAGGTCGTCGACCCGCGCACTGAAATGGGTTCGCACACTCCGCTCGCGCCGACGGGCAGCGTCTCGTCGTTCGTCGAAGACGGGATCGCCGACGTTTGCTTCGGTCACCCGAAGAGCAATTCGCTGCCGTCGCTCGTGCTTCGCAGCCTCGCCGACGAGATCGCGGCGATCGGCCTGCGCGACGACGTGCGCGTCATCGTGCTTCGCAGCCATGGCACCAGCGCCTTTTGCGCCGGCGCCTCATTCGACGAGCTGTCATCGATTCGCGACAAGGACGTCGGCAAGGAATTCTTCCTCGGCTTCGCGCGCGTGATCCTCGCCATGACGCGCTGCGCGAAACCGATCGTCACACGCGTGCACGGAAAGACCGTCGGCGGCGGCGTCGGCGTCGTGGCCGCGTCAGACTATGCGATCGCGACGGAGAGTGCCGCTCTCCGCCTGAGCGAATTGGCGGTGGGGATTGGCCCGTTCGTGGTGGGTCCGGCGATCGAGCGGAAGGTCGGCCCCGGTCCCTTCGCCTCCATGGCACTCGACGCCGATTGGCGCGACGCCGCTTGGGGTGAGCGGCACGGGCTTTACTCTCGTGTCTGCGCAACGCCCGCTGACCTCGACGAGGCCGTCGCGAAGACAGCGCTCGCCATGAGCCAGGCCAATCCCGCCGCCGTTGAGCGGATCAAGCAGATCGCCTGGTCGGGCACCGAGCACTGGCCAACGTTGCTCGATCAACGCGCCGAGATGAGCGGAACGCTGGTGCTGTCTGAGTACACACGGACCGCAATCGCGAAATTTGCCAAGTGAGAGAACGGCGCAACGTCGCTGTCGGCGATGGTCGGCGGCGGCGGCTGGCGGCTGGCTGGCCGCTCGCGGCGGTGCGCACGGCTGGCGGCTTTTGGGCGGCCGGCGGCGGCTGCCGGCGATGCGGCCGGCTCTCGGCTGCTCAACGGCAGTTGCTGTCATCCTGAGCGAAGCGAAGGACCTCTTGTCCCGTTCTTCTAGCTAACTCGGGACAGTAGGTCCGTCGTCGCTTCGCTGCTCAGGACGACGCCGAGTTTGGCCGAGAGCGGAAAGCACCACCGCAAGCCGCGGCCGATGGCCAACGAGCCGCAAGCCGTGCGCACCGCTGCAAGCCGCTAGCCAGCCGCCAGCCGCCGCCGCCGACCATCGCCGACAGCGACGTTGCGCCGTTTCTCAGTCAGCTAGTCGGCGGATTGAAGCCGTCATGCTGCTGATCGATCCAGCTCTTGTGGTAGTTCGGATCTTCGATCGATAGCGCCTGCTTCGCGACCTTGAGCGGCCGGAAGCTGTCCATCATCACGGCCAGCTCGTTCGTGTGCGTGGCGCCGATCGACGCTTCGGCTCGGCCCGGATGCGGTCCATGTGGAATGCCGTCCGGATGATGCGTGATCGAGCCGAACTCGATTCCCTTGCGGCTCATGAACTCACTCGACGCGTAATAGAGCACCTCGTCCGAGTCCACGTTCGAGTGGTTGTACGGAGCCGGCACGGCGTTGGGATCGAAGTCGTATGGCCGCGGGCAGAACGAGCAGACGACGAACCCGTCTCCTTCGAACGTCTGGTGCACCGGCGGCGGTTGGTGAACGCGGCCGACGATCGGCTCGAAGTCGCGGATGTTGAACGCCCACGGGTAGAAGTAGCCATCCCATCCGATGACGTCGAACGGATGGTGGTCGAGAACGAGCTCGTTGATCCCGTCGTACTGTTTGACCAGCAGACGGAAGTCGCCCATCTCGTCGTGGGTGTTCAGCTTCAGCGGCAGGCGGATGTCGCGCTCGGAGTAGGGCGCACCCTCCTTGAGCTGTCCAAATTCGTTTCGATATCGCTTCGGCCAGCGAACGTGACCCCGGCTCTCGAACACCAACAACTTCGCTGCGTCGCCGCTTTTATCAAACCGATAGCGATGGAGGATGCCGCGGTGGATGATGAGATAGTCGCCTTCGCCGAACGGCAGCTCGCCGAACACGGTCTCGAGCAGACCCTTGCCCTTGGCGACGTAGACCAATTCATCTGCCTGGGCGTTGCGGTAGAAATGCTCGTCTTCCTTGTCGGGTTCGACGTACAGCATCGCGATGTCCTGATTGAACAGGATCGGAATGCGGTCGAGTGTTGGGCTGCCGCCCTTCTTCGCTTGCGCGGTAAGAAAGTGCCGGTGCCGAAGCGCTCGATCCGGATCGGGCTCGAACGCCGTCTCGCACAGACGCCGCACCGATTTGACCGTCGTCGGTGGGTGCACGTGGTAGAGCAGCGCCGACGTTCCGGTGAAGCCCTCGTGGCCCATCAACTCTTCGGCGTAGATGCCGCCGTTTGGCTTTCGGAATACCGTGTGCCGCTTCTTCGGGATCTCGCCCAGCGTGTGGTAGATCGGCATAGCAGTCCGTTGTCATCCTCCCCGGAGCGCAAGCGAAGGGGAGGATCTATTGTCCTTGCGAAGGCACTAACTCGTGAAAGTAGATCCTCAGCGCGCTTCGCGCGCTGAGGATGACAGTTGGGCGACAGTTCTACAAGTTCCCGCGCGCCGCCTGCTCGCGCTCGATTGCTTCGAACAACGCCTTGAAGTTCCCCTTGCCGAAGCTTCGCGCGCCCTTTCGCTCGATGATCTCGTAGAAGAGCGTCGGTC
>DATMHK010000062.1:0-11777 GCA_035554995.1 Gemmatimonadaceae bacterium | reverse complement strand
AAGCCAATGGAACACACCCACGAATTCGATTGCATCATCTGCGGCGCGCACCTCGATTCCGAGCAGGATCTCGCGCGCCACAACAAGGAAAAGCACACGCCGCAAGTTGCCGCCGATGTCGAGCGCGCCGAACCGATCGGCAACGAGCAGCCACGAAGGGAAGAACCAGACGACCGACTATCACCCTGACGGCCGGCGTCAATCGATCGAGCGCTCGTAGCAGGTGAAGTCCCAATCACCATGCGAGCGCTCGTCGCGTGCCGCGTAACCGAATGCCTTCGTGCGGCGCAATTCCAGCCCTCCAGCGCGCTCACTTTCGTCGAACGACCATTCCGCCGCGCGTGCCCGTCGTCTTCCCACTTTCATACGCGAGCTTGCCGTTCACCCAGACCTTGGCGATCCCCGTCGAAACGGCCCGCGGATCGGCCGGTGTCGCGTTGTCGATCACCGTCGCCGGATCGAATAGCACGAGATCCGCGAACGCCCCCGGCGCGATGCGCCCGCGATTGGCTATGCCGACGTTGTCCGCCGCGAGCGACGTCATTTTCCGAATCGCCTCCGGAAGCGCGACGACCTTCCGGTCGCGCACATAGCGGCCGAGGACCCGCGTGAATGACCCAAAGCCGCGCGGATGGCGCCCATCGAGCTCGCCGTCCGTGCAAATGTTCGTGAACGGCCATCTCATGATCTTCTCGATGTCCTGTTCGTCCATCGACGCCGCGATGATCGTCTCACCCGACGGACGGCCTGCCTTGCGCGCATCGTCGGCGTCCTTGACCAGCGCGAGCAACGTCGTGGCCGGATCGGTGCCGCGCATTGTGGCTATCTGCGCGACCGTTTTCCCCGCGTATTCGGGATGCGGCCCATAGCTCGTCAGCGTGATCTCGTCGGGCGGCGCGACCTGGTCGAGCGCGAACTCGGCGGCCTTGCGGTCGGTGAAGTTCCGCTCGGGGAAGAGCACCGAGAGCCCCGACTGCCAGTATCGGTAGGGATACACGTCGGCGGTGATGTTCACACCCGCCGCGCGCGCCCGATTCAGCACGTTGATCAAGCTGTCGCCCTGACCCCAGAGCGACTTCATCGCCAGCTTCGTGTGCGAGATTTGGACGGGAAGTTTCGCCTGTCTTCCAATCTCGATGATCTCGTCGATCGCGTCCCACTCCGCGCGATCCTCACTGCGCATGTGCGAGATGTACCGTCCGCCCGCGGCGGCGGCGACCGTCGCGAGCTCCACGACCTCCGACCGTGACGAGTAGATGCCGGGGTCGTACTCCAGCCCGGACGACAGGCCGAGTGCACCCGACTCCAATTCCGTGGCCAGTAGCTTCTTCATCCGATCGACTTCGGCGTCCGTCGCGTGTCGCTTGTAGTCGCTGCCCATCACGCGGCTTCGGACAGTCCCGTGACCGACGTAGGCCGCGACGTTCATCGGCATTCCGCGCCGGGTCAGTGTGTCGAAGAACGCCGTCAGCGGATATGGCGATCCGCCGTCCTCGCCGACGACCACCGTCGTGATGCCCTGGCTCAGCGCCCCAAGCCCGTCATTGCCACGGACCAGGGCCCGGTCGGCATGGCTGTGTGTGTCGATGAAGCCCGGCGCGAGCGTCAGGCCGCCTCCATCCACCACCGTCTCGCCGGCGCGTGGCGTCAGGGGGCCAACCTCGGCGATCCGGTCCCCGGCAATTCTTACCGCGCCCTGCCGAGCAGCGCCGCCGGTGCCGTCGAGCAGTAACACGTTGCGAATCAACGTGGTTGACTGGGCTGCCAGCGTCGCCGGCTGCCGTGAAAGGGCCGCTAACGCGAGGCCGAGAATGTAGGTCGAGCGACGCATGCCGGATTCGGGCTTGTCAGCGTTGGGGTCGGATGTAGCTTCGCCTAATTAGCTGAGCCGTCCTTGCCGCCGATAGTCTCGCCCACATGCTGCGACGTTTCCTGCCCCTTGCAGTAATTCCCATCGCCGTCCGGTTCGCCCCGGCCCAAGCTCCCGCGGCGGACACCGGCACCCACAGCCGCGTCGATCGGATCTTTGCCGCCTACGATCGCACCGACTCGCCGGGATGCGCCGTCGGTGTCTATCGCGACGGTCGCGCCGTTCTGGCGCGCGGCTACGGCATGGCGAACCTCGAGCTCAACGTCGCGCTCTCGCCGCAGTCTGTCTTCGACATCGGGTCAACCTCCAAACAGTTCACGGCGACGAGCGTCGTTCTGCTCGCGCAGCAAGGCAAGCTTTCGCTCGACGACGACATCCGGAAGTACATCCCCGAGCTGCCGAATTACGGCAAGACGATCACCATCCGGCACATCCTCACCCACACGAGCGGCATTCGCGATTATCTCACGCTCTGGGGACTCGTTGGCGTCGACGATGCCGACCTCACGACCGAGGACGACGCCCTCCAGCTCATCGTGCATCAGCGGGAGCTGAACTTCATGCCCGGTGAACAGTGGCTGTACAGCAACTCCGGCTTCTTCCTCGCCTCCGTCATCGTGAAGCGTGTGAGCGGCAAATCGCTCGCGCAGTTTGCCGAGGAGCAGATATTTCGCCCACTCGGCATGACGCACACGCGTTACAACGACGACCACATGGCCGTGATCCCGAACCGCGCGACGGGCTACGCTTCGCGTCCCGGTGGTGGTTTTGCCACGGCGATGTCCAACTTCGAGCAGACCGGCGATGGCGCCGTGCAGACGTCGATCGAAGATCTGATCAAGTGGGACGAGAACTTCTATCATCCAACAGTCGGCGGCGACGCGCTGCTCACGGCGTTGCAGACGGTCGCGGTACTCAACGACGGCAAGAAGCAGACGTACGCCCTCGGCCTCACCGTGGACAGCTATCGCGGGCTTCACACCGTCAGCCACGGCGGATCCTGGGCCGGCTACCGCGCCGAGTTGATGCGCTTCCCGGATCAGCATTTTTCGGTCGCGACGCTGTGCAACCTTGCCGGGACCAATCCCACGCTGCTCTCCCGCCGCGTTGCCGAAGTGTTCCTCGGCGACAAGATGACGGAAATCCCGATCGCGACCGTCACTGGCCAGGGCCGCGTGACGCCGCTGCCGTCCTCGTGGTCGCCGTCCGCCGCGGAGCTCGGAGCGTTCGCCGGCACGTACTACAGCCCGGAATTGGAGACGACGTACACGCTGAGGGTCGAGAACGGCAAGCTGCTGCTCGTCCGGCGTCGTGAAGCGCCGGTGCAGCTCATGCCAACGTCAGCGGATTCGTTCCGGGCGCGCGGGCTTCAGTTCGCCTTCACGAGAGAGAAGGGCAAGCCGAGTGCGTTCACCGTGGACGCCGGCCGCACGAAGAATCTCCGCTTCGACCGGACGAAGTAAGCCGTGACGACGCGCGACCCCATGATGGGCATGACGTTCGACAACATCCGCGCTGCATTGGGCGGACGTTACATCATCGAACGCGAGATTGGGCGCGGCGGCATGGCGGTTGTGTACCTCGCGAAAGACGTGCAGCACGATCGCGACGTCGCGGTCAAGGTGCTCGACCACCACGTCAGCCAGGAGTTCATCGCCGAGCGCTTCCTGCGCGAGATCCATGTCACCGCCAAGCTCATTCACCCCAACATTATTCCGCTGTTGGACTCGGGGCGCTTGGGCAATGTGCTGTACTACGTCACGCCTTTCGCCGCCGGTGAGTCACTGCGCCAACGCATCAACCGCGAGCGACAGTTACCGCTGCGCGACGTCCTTCGCATCACCGGCGAGATCGCCGACGCGCTTGACGCCGCGCACCAGGCGGGCGTTGTCCACCGCGATGTGAAGCCCGAGAATGTTCTGCTCGTCTCCGGGCACGCCGTCGTCTGCGATTTCGGCATCGCTCGGGCGCTCTCCGTCGTCGGCGCCAACACATTGACCGGTATCGGCGTCTCGATCGGCACTCCGAGTTACATGAGTCCCGAGCAAGCCGCCGCCGAAACAGTTGATGGGCGGAGCGACATCTACGCGCTCGGCTGCGTGATGTACGAGATGCTCGCCGGCGACCCGCCATTCACCGGAACGAACATGCAGCGGGTGATGGCGCAGCACGCGTCGACGCCGGTGCCGTCCGTTCGTCTGGTTCGACCGGCGATTCCCATGTCGGTCGACCTGGTGTTGGCGAAGGCACTCGAGAAATCGCCCGCCGACCGTTATCAGACCGCCGGCAAGCTGCGCAACGCCATCGACGACCTCATCGAGGCGAATGCATCGGGCAGCGTCGTCGCGCAGCGTGCCCCAGCCCGGCGGCTTTCGCTGCCCTCGCTGCCGTCGTTGCCGTCGTTCCCGGGGATGTCGCCCGTTCGATGGATCGCGGTTGCTGTCGCCGTCATCGTCGTGGCTCTCGGACTCTATTTCTGGCGGAAATCGTCGGCCGTCGCCGCCGCGCCAGACCCCGGATCGACACGCATCGCGGTGCTGCCGATGGCGAGTCTCGGCGGCGATCCGCAGGACCGGTATTTCGCCGAGGGCGTCACCGACGAGTTGATCTCGACGCTCTCCGGCGTTGCGGGGCTTCGCGTCATCGCGCGCAGCTCGGTGATCGGCTATGCGGATAGCAAAAAGCCCGTCAGCGATATCGCGCGCGAGCTCGGCGTGGGCAGTGTGTTGGAGAGCACCGTTCAGAAAGTCGGGAACCGTTTTCGCGTGAACGTTCGGCTGATCGACGCCGCGACGCAGGACGCGCGGTGGAGCGACGAACGGATGGCCGACGTCAATGACCTGTTCGCGCTTCAGCGCGAGATCTCGACCAGTGTGGCGAGCGCGCTGCGGGTTCGCTTGCTGCCCGCGGAAGCGCGGCGCATCGACCGGATTCCGACGAAACACCCGGATGCGTACGAGCTGTACGTCCGGGCCCGCGTTCTCACCAACGATCGTGACAACACGCCTGGGTTTCGCGCCGCTCTGGACACGGTCACGACCTTGCTCGAGCAGGCCATCGCCAAAGACAGCTCGTTCGCCGAAGCGCATGCCGCGCTCGCGCAGACCTACGCCACGCGTCTATTCAGATTCGAGCCGAACAGCGAGATACGTCAGCGCGCAGCCGACGAGATTTCGCGGGCAATCGCCATCGACTCCGGAGTCGCCGAGGCGTACCACGCGCGCGGCAACCTCGCCTACACGCGAGAGAGCGGTTGGCAGCTCGACAGCGCGATGCGTGACTTCAAGCGCGCGCTCGCACTCAAGCCGAATGACGCGGCCTTTCACGCATCGTACGGCACGCTGCTCTTCCACGTCGGGCTGCTGGAACCGGCGTTGCGCGAGCTGCGCACCACCCAGCAGCTCGACCCTCTGAACCGCTTTGTCGGTCCGCGCATCGCTCGCGTCCTTTGGTATCAGGGAAAGTACGATGACGCGCTGGTGGCGATGGGCGACAACGAGTTCGCCGACGAGCACGCGCTCGTTCTCGGCTACACTGGAAGGGCCGAGGCCGGCCTCCGCTATCTCGATCGTGACACGACGTCGACATCGGATCGCCTACTCGACCAGACGGCGGCGCGCGCCGTACTTCTGGCCAGGCTCGACCGCCGCAAAGAGGCCGAAGCCGCCATCCGAAAGGCCATTCCCAATGGGCAGCCCACGTCGCACTTCCATCATGCAGAGTTCATGATCGCGAGCGCAAATGCGCTGCTCGGCCACACCGACGAGGGCCTGAAGTGGCTCGAACGCATGGCCAACGACGGCATGCCCAACTTCGCGCTCATCGCCAACGACTCGTCGCTTGCATCGCTGAGATTACGTCCGGGTTTCCAGACTTTTTTCGCCACGGAACGAGCCAGAAACGACCGCCTGCGCCGACTCATGGAGGAGCCATGACCCGCCACGTCGTGCTTCGCTGTCTTCTCGCCTTCGCGCCCTCGACGCTCATGGCTCAGGCGCAGCCGGTGCCGCAAACAAATACCAAGCCCGGTTGGCAGTGGACGATGGATAGCGTCAACAAAGTGGTGAACGCCGTTCGCGCGGGTCGTTCCCTCCAACCGAAAGCGTGGCCGAATGGCGCGCGCGTCGCCGTCCTCATCTCGTTCGACGTCGACAACGAGACCGTCGCGCTGCGGTACGGCGATCCGACGGTCGGTTCACTCTCGCAGACGCAATACGGCGCGCGCGTCGGCCTCCAGCGCGTCGTCGACCTGCTCGACGCCCACAAGATTCCGGCCACCTTCTTCATCCCATCGGTGAGTCTCGATCTCACGCCGTCCATGGCCGGCGTGATCAAAAAGAGCGGGCGCCACGAGATTGGCGTCCACGGCTGGATCCACGAGATGAATTCGACGCTCCCCGATTCGATCGAGCGTCGCCTGCTCAAGAAGGCCATCGCCGAGCTGACGGCCGCGACGGGTACGAAACCCGTCGGCTACCGCGCACCGAGCTGGAATTTCAGCGACAACACGCTGTCGATTCTTCGCGATCTCGGCTTCCGCTACGAGAGCTCGCTGATGGCCGACGATCGCCCCTACGAGCTGAATCAGAACGGCAAGCCGACCGGGTTGGTGGAGATCCCCGTCGAGTGGATTCTCGACGACGCGCCGTTGTTCGACCCGCGCGGCGAACGCTACTCGCCGCCGCGCGACGTCGCGCAGGTGTGGATCGACGAGTTCGATCGCGCATACCAGGAAGGCACGATGCTCGTGCTCACGATGCACCCGCACATCAGCGGGCATCGCTCCCGCATCGTCGCCCTCGAGCAGCTCATCGCGCACATCGAAGCCAAGGCGCCCGGCAAGGTCTGGTGGGCCACACACGGGCAGGTCGCCGAGTATGTGCGGAAACAGTCGGGTATGGGCGAGCCGGTTGTGCCGTAGCTCGGCGACTCGGCTACTCGGCCGAGGGGCCCAGGCGGACCGTTTACGATTTGACCGTTGTGGAGCCCGTTACAACCCGCATATTGTAGCGCGCCCGCCCCTCTCATGACCCTCCGCGACGATGCCTGAGGTCCTGGCCAAACTCCGTGAAGCGCTTGCCGGACGTTACGAGATCGAGCGCGAGCTCGGTCGCGGGGGCATGGCCACGGTCTATCTCGCGCGTGACGTCCAGCACGATCGGCCCGTCGCCGTCAAGGTGCTGCATCCCGACCTTGCCGCATCGCTTGGCGCCGAGCGTTTCCAGCGTGAGATCAAGCTGGCCGCCGGGCTTCAGCATCCGCACATCCTCGGCGTCTACGACTCGGGCAATGCTGACGGCAACCTTTGGTTCACGATGCCGTTCGTCGAGGGGCAGAGCCTCCGCGACCGGCTCAATCGCGAAGGCCAGCTTCCGATCAACGAAGCGGTACGCATCTGCCGCGAGGCAGCGCTCGCCCTCGACTTCGCGCATCGCCACGGTGTGGTTCATCGCGACATCAAACCCGATAACATCCTGCTCATCGACGGCCAGGCCATGGTCGCCGATTTCGGCATCGCGCGCGCTATCGGGGCGAGCGGCGGCGAATCACTGACCCAGACGGGAATGTCGGTCGGAACCGCCGGGTACATGAGCCCGGAGCAGGCGACCGGCGAGTCGCGCATCGATGCGCGCACCGACGTATACGCGCTCGGGTGCGTGCTCTACGAGATGCTCGCCGGCGAACCGCCCTTCACTGGACCGACCGCCCAAGCAGTGATCGCCCGCGCGATAACGGAAACGCCGCGGCCGCTGACGTCCGTCCGGCAGGCCATCACGCCGAAGCTCGCGAACGCCGTGTCCCGCGCGCTCGCCAAGGCGCCAGCCGATCGTCCGGCGACGGCGGGCGAATTCGCCCGCGACCTGGAGTCGGCCGTCACGGTCGAGATCCCGCACGCCAGCGTCAGCGCGCCGAGCCGCAACCGGCTCGTCGGGTTGGGTGTCGGAGCCCTCATCGTCGTCGCGCTCGCCGTGGCAGGCGTTCTGTGGAATCGTGACACTGCGTCGGCAACTGTGCGCCGCATCGCCGTGCTTCCATTCGAAAACGAAGGTGCGGCCGGTGACGAGTACTTCGCCGACGGCATGACGGACGAAGTTCGCAGCCGCCTGGCGTCGATCACCGGCATTCAGGTCACGGCGCGCGCGAGCAGCAGCCAATACAAGAAGACGGCGAAGACGCCAAAGGACATCGGCAAAGAGCTCTCCGTTCAGTATCTCCTCACGGGCACCGTTCGCTGGAGCAAGGAGAACGGCGTCAACCGCGTGCGCGTGACGCCCGAGCTGATCCAGGTCTCGAATCTGGCGAGCAAGTGGTCGCAGGCGTACGACACCGTGCTGTCGAACGTCTTCGACGTGCAGTCCACGATCGCGACGCAAGTCGCGCAGGCGCTCAACGTGGCGCTCGCGCCGCCCGAGGCCGCGCGGCTCGCCCAGAAGCCGACGACGAGCCTCGACGCCTACGATGAGTTCCTCAAGGGCGAGCAGATCACGCAGAGCCTTGGCACGTCGGACGCGATCGTGCTCGCGCGAGGTCTCGAGCACTACGCAAAGGCGGTCGCGCTCGACAGCAATTTCCTTCAGGCGTGGAGCGCGATGGCCAGGGCGGCGTCGGTTTCCGGCGGCACCGGGCCGACGAAAGAGCTCGTCGAGCAAGCGCGGGTTGCGGCGGAGAGGGCGGTGGCCCTGGCTCCGGACCGGCCCGAGGCGCATCTCGCCATGGGCGCCTACCTGCGCGACATCAAGCTCGACTATGAGGGGGCGCACCAGCAGTATCTCGAGGGGCTGAAGCGCGATCCCAACAACGTCGAATTGCTTGGCGGCCTGGCAAGCATAGAGCGAACGCTCGGCAAGTTCGACGATCAGCTTGCGCACATCAAACAGGCGGCCGCGCTCGATCCGCGCTCGATCAACACCGCGCGTCGCTTGGCTGGAGCCAATCACGACGTTCGCCGCTACGCCGACGAACTTGTGGCGTGGGATCGCGCGCTCGCTCTCGCTCCGACGAATCTCGGCATCATCCAGGGCAAGGCGTTTGGCTTCCTCTCCATGGGCGCGCTGGACAGCGTTCACGCACTCGTCGAGGAAAAACTCAAGACGGTAGATACTACCGCACTCCTCGTTCGCTTCGCGCTCTATCAGGAGACGATGTGGACGCTCCCGTCGACGCTCTGGCCAAAGATCGTCACGCTCTCGGTAAAGGACTTCGGTGGCGACAAGGGACACTGGGGTCTCAAGCTCGGCCACACCTATCGGTTAATGGGCGACTCTGCGCGTGCACGCGCTTTTGGCGACACTGGAGTCGTCGCGTTCGAAGCACAGCTCAAGGACTTCCCGGAACGTGCGCAGTTGCACGAGCTCCGAGGCCGAGCGCTCGCGCTCGCGGGACGGAGCAAGGAAGCGATCGATGAGGCGGAGCAGTCGCTCAAGCTCCGTGAGACCTCGCTTGACGCGTCGATTCGGCCGTACGTGCACTTCCAGGTTGCGAGAATTCTCATTCAATCGGGCGACTACAATCGCGCGCTGGATCTCCTCGAGCCGTTGCTCAAGACTCCGGCCTCGGACGTCACGCCTGCCTATCTGCGGATTGATCCGACCTTCAAGCCGCTCTACGGCAATCCGCGGTTCGACCGAATGGCCGAACGAAAATAGCCGTCATGGCGTCAGCGGCTTTCTGAACACCACGAGCCGCTCCATCTCGACGTAGCCGGCAGCTTTGTGCGCCTGGTGGCTCACGACGTTCGCGATGAGCGCGTCTGACGCCATTTCCGTGTAGCCTTGTGCGCGCGCCCAATCCTCGGCCGCGGCAAGGAGCGCGCGTCCCCAGCGTTGCCGACGCACGTCGGGGTCGATGAACCACGCCTCGACGTAGCCGACCGGGCTCGTATCGCAGCCATCCGCGTAGGCGCGCGTGCCCGCCTCGACGAATCCGGCAAGCCGGCCGTCGCCTCGGTCGACGACGAAGACTTCGGCGTCGCGGCGCGCGCGGGTGTCGCGCATGCCGCTGGTAAGCGAGGCTTCGCTCTCCTCGGGGAAGAGCGCGCGGCTCATGCGGAGCCACTCGGGCCAATCGGAGTCGCGATACGGGCGAACGAGCATGGGATGACGAATATGAGCGAACGCTCTTGACCCGGCGAATAGGTAAGTATAAACTTACCGATAATGACGCTCTACGACGCGCAGCTCCACGCCCTTGGCGACGCCACCCGCCGCGCCATCGTCACCCGCCTGCGGAGCAGCGGCGCGATTCCGGTCGTCGAGCTTGCTCGTGAATTCCCGATCAGCCGGCCGGCCGTCTCCCAGCATCTCAAGGTGCTCAAGGACGCGCGCCTCGTGACCGACGAAGCGCGCGGCCGGCTCCGGCTCTACCGACTCGATCCCGCAGGATTCAGCTCACTTCGCGACTACTTCGACCAGTTCTGGACCGAGGCGCTCGACGCCTTCGCCCAACACGTCGAGGCTCGCGCTACCCGCAGGCGGAGGAAACCGTGACCACCATGGCCCCAGACAGTACCGAGAGCGTCGCACCCGTGCGCAAGTCGATCACCGTGCGTTCCAGCCAGGCCGACGCATTCCGCATCTTCACGACGGACATGGACAGCTGGTGGCCGCGCTCGCATCACATCGGCAAATCGCCGATGAAGCGGGTCATCATCGAGGAGAAGGCCGGCGGACGTTGTTACTCGGAGCAGGAAGACAACACCGAATGCGACTGGGGCTCCGTCCTCGCCTGGGACCCACCGCGCCGATTCGTTTTCGCCTGGCAGATCACGCCCCAATGGCAATTCGAGCCCGATCTCGCCAAATCGAGCGAGGTCGAAGTGACATTCACTGCGCTCGACGATGGAGGCACCACCCGGGTGGATCTCGAGCATCGTCACTTCGAGCGTCACGGCGACGGCGCTGCCGCGATGCGCTTGGGCGTGGATTCCCCGAATGGTTGGGGAGATCTCCTCAGTCTCTACGCAGCATGGACCGAGAAGACCTGAGCGCCACCCGGCGAGTGAGCTAACCCGAAGCGGCGGCGCTCACTCGCTCGAGCTGCTCCACGAGCAATTCAACCGACGTTGCCGGCGCCTCGCACGTGTAGCTTCGGCAGACGTACGCGGTGGCGCGCCCCTCTCGTGCTTCGCGTCCGGCGAGGAGCGCGATCCCCGACTCGGGAGACGCTCGCCCACCCGCGATCACGAGCGACGGCACATACCGCGCGGCGGCCGCGCGGTCGAGCGTCTTGAAGTCCTCCGCGGTCGGATCGCCGACGATCGCCAACTCCACCGCGCCGTGAACGAGCATGTCGGCCGCGCCGAGCGCGTGCCCAAACGCCGACGGATAACGTTGCATCGTCTGGATCTGCGTCTCGATGATCCACGTCGCGCGCCTACGCGCATCGACGTCGTGATGCAGCTCGGCCAGCCGCGCCAACAACTCGGCCGCGAGCGAGGTTCCCGACGGCGTTGCGTTGTCGGTCACGTCGCGCGGACGGACGACGAGCTGCTCGTGGTCGGACGCGGTGTCGAAGAACGCGTTTACGTCGTCGTCCCAGAACAGGCGCACGATCGACTCGCCAAGCTCGCGAGCGCGCGCGAGCCAAGTCTCGTCGAACGTCAGCTCGTACAGCGACAGCGCCGCGAGCGCGAGCGACGCATGGTCCTCGAGATAGCCGGCGATTCGCGCGCGGCCGGCCTTGTACGTGCGAAGCACCCGTCCCTCGCGAACCATCTCGCCGAACAGGAATTCGCCGCTCTCGATCGCCACTTGGGCGTACTCGTCGTTTCCGAACGCGCGCGCGGCTTCGGCGATGCCGCGCACCATGAGGCCGTTCCACGACGCCAGCACCTTGTCGTCGAGGCCCGGCCAAATACGCTGCTTGCGAATGTCGTACAACGTCCGCTTGGACCGCGCGACGATCTCGT
>DATMHK010000061.1:0-3090 GCA_035554995.1 Gemmatimonadaceae bacterium | reverse complement strand
GACGCCCTACGGGGCTCGCTCGACCTACTCATCCTCAAGACCCTGTCCATCGCGCCGATGCATGGCTGGGGGATCAGCCAGCGCGTGCAGCAGATCTCGAACGGAGTGCTGGAAGTGAACCAGGGGTCGCTCTATCCCGCCCTCCAGCGTCTCGAGAAAGACGGGCTGGTCACCAGTGACTGGGACACGACCGACAACAATCGGCGCGCGCGGTACTACCGACTGACCACAACCGGACGCCGCGCCCTCGGCGTCGAGCTCGAGAGTTGGCGGCGCTTCGCGTCCGGCCTCGAAGCCGTCCTCGGCGTTCCTTAATTGCCCCGCGCAAGTCGTCACCCCGGAGTATTCCCACCATGACATGGTTCCACGCCGCGCGAGCGCGGCTGCGCCTTCTCGCCCCGCGAGCCGCCGAGGCGCGCATCGACGACGAGCTTCGCTTCCACATCGAGATGGAAACGCAGCGGATCGCGCGTGAGCAGAAGGTCGGTCACGACGAAGCGAGACGACGCGCGCTCGCGACGTTCGGCGGCGTACAGCAGCATCGCGAAACGCTCCGCGACGGCCGCGGCACGGCCTGGTTCAGCGGCCTGTCGCTCGACTTGAAGTTGGGCTTCCGCATGCTCGTGAAATATCCGGGGCTCACCATGGTCGGCGGGCTCGCGATGGCGTTCGGCATCTGGTTCGGGGCTGTCACGTTCCAGATGTTCGGGGCGATCACGACCACGAAGCTCCCACTGCCGGACGGCGATCGCATCGTCCGTATCCAGAACTGGGACCGGAAGACGAGCCAGGACGAGGATCGCGTCCTGTACGATTATCAGTTGTGGCGCGCCTCGCGGTCGATCACCGACCTTGGCGCGTATCGTGATGCAAGCGTGAACCTGAGGGGCGCGGACGGTGCGGCGCAGTCGGAGATAGCGGCGGAAATCACGGCGTCTGCGTTTCGCATTGACCCTGAGCGCCCTCTGCTCGGCCGAGTGCTCACCGAGTCGGACGAAGCGGCGGGCGCGACGCCCGTGGTGCTGCTCGGCTACGATGTATGGACCAGGCGCTTCGATCGCGACCCGCAGATTGTCGGACGCACGGTGAAGCTCGGGAACACCTTCGCGACGGTCGTCGGCGTGATGCCGGAGGATTTCGCGTTCCCGATGGCGCACAAAGTCTGGTTGCCGCTGCGCTTGAACGCGGCAGGCGCGGAGCCGCGGCGTGGGATTGCCATCAAGGTGTTCGGTCGACTCGCGAACGGCATGTCGCTCGAGAGCGCGCAAGCGGAGCTCACGACGATCGGCAAGCGGCTCGCCGTCGAGCACCCGGCGACACACGCGCAGATTCAGCCCTACGTGACGCCGTACACGCAGCTTGGTGTCAACAACACCGACATGCTGGCGATTAAGGGGGTCAGCTACTTCTTCGTTGTCGTGCTCATGGTCGTGGTGTGCAGCACGGTGGCGCTGCTCCTCTTCGCGCGCGCCGCGTCTCGCGAGTCGGAACTTCTCGTTCGGAGCGCCCTCGGCGCGAGCCGTCGGCGCATCGTGACGCAGCTCTTCGCCGAAGCGTTGGTGCTCGCCAGCGTCGCGGCCGTCGTCGGCCTGGCGTTGGCGCAGTTCGCCTTAGTGCGCCTGGGGCGCCCGTACATCGAGATGAACTACGGGATGCTTCCGTTCTGGGTCGACTTCAATCTTTCGCCCATGACCATCGCCTCCGCGCTCGCGCTCACGGTGATCGGGGCGGTGGTGGCGGGAGTGATGCCGGCGCGGAAGATCACCCGGGGACTCGGCACGCGATTGCGCGCGGGCACTGCCGGCGGCGGTGGTGTGAGCTTCAGCGGTGTATGGACGGCAGTCATCGTCACGCAGGTTGCGCTCACCGTCGCCTTGCCGGCGGTCGCGATGCTCGCGCGCGGCGAGACCAAACGTGTCGAGTCGTACGACGCCGGCTTTGCCACGAAGGAGTATCTCGGCGCCACCCTGGCCATTGACGGTTCGCTCGACGAAACGACGACACCGGAGGCGCGCACCGCGCTCGAAGGGCGGATCACCGCCTCGCTCGACGCGTTGCGCCAGCGACTCATGGCGGAGCCTGGCATCACCGGCGTGACCTTCGTCGACGCGTTGCCGGCAGAGGACCATAGCTATCGCCGCGTCGAGGTGGTGTCGCTGCCGGGGATCGCGTCCCGATGGGTGGCAGCCGCGCGGGTCCATCCTTCCTACTTCGACGTGCTCCAGGCACCGGTGCTGAGGGGGCGCTCGTTCACGAACGCCGATCTCTCGCAGGAGGCTCGCGTCGTGATCGTCGATCAGGCATTTGTAGATCTCGTAATGTCCGGACGGAATCCGATTGGCCATCGGGTCCGTCTTACCTCGGGGGCAGCCGACTCGAATGCGGCCCAACTGCCGTCGTACGAGATCGTCGGCGTGGTGAAGGAGCTCGGATTGGCGAGCGCCGCCATGCCTCAGCGAGAGCCGGGCCTCTATCTACCGGTCGTTCCGGGAAGCCAAGGCTCCAACAAGCTCATTGTGCACGGTCGCGGCGATCCACTGTCGCTCGCACCGCGTGTTCGCGAGCTCGCCGCGACGGTCGACGGAGCGCTCCGCGTCGAGAAGGTGACGCGCCTCGATCACGTGACGACGCCGTTGATCTGGCTGAACAGTCTCTGGGTCCGGATCATCATCGGCATGACGGCAGTCGCTCTTCTCTTGTCGCTGGCGGGTATCTATGCGGTGCTGGCGTACATCGTCGCTCGCCGTACGCGTGAGATCGGGGTCCGCGTGGCACTGGGTGCGAGCTCGCGCCGAGTGATCACGTCGATCTTCAGGCGTCCACTGACGCAGGTGAGCCTGGGCGTGATCGCGGGGAGTGTGTTGATCTTCGTCGCATCGATCGGCGTTGGGAACACGACGCAATTCCGCGGGAGCGGGGTGGGCGGAGTGCTGACACCTGCCGAGGTTGTGCTTCTGGGCGGCTACGCGATCGTGATGCTCGGCGTCTGCATGCTCGCTTGCGTGGTCCCGACGATGCGCGCGTTGCGTGTGCAGCCGACGGAGGCATTGCGCGCTGAATAAAGGCCAACGATTTGGGCTGCGTGCGGAT
>DATMHK010000060.1:0-10631 GCA_035554995.1 Gemmatimonadaceae bacterium | reverse complement strand
CCGGCAGGCCATCGTACCCGACATCCGCGCGGCGGAATTCCACCAACGCCTCCAGCGGCTTGCGATCGGCAAGCGCGATTTCGCCGAGTGCCGAATGCAGCTCGGCTTCCTGCGCGCGCCGGATGGAGGTGTCGGTCATCTCGCTGCGGTAGCGCGCGATCATCGCGCGTGCCTTCGCCGCGTTGCCCGCGCGAGCGAGAACGACCGCCGAGAATAGATACGGTCGGTCGACCATCGGAAGCTCGCGGAACGGGACGGCGGCGATCGCTGAGTCGAGGCGCGCGTTGAGCGACGGGGATGGCCCTTTGGTCATCACGTCGAGCCAGATTTCGTAGAGACTGTCGTCGGGCAACGGCGCTCCCAAGCGACTCCCCGGCATCTCCCTGCGCAGGCGTGCCTGCTCCGTCAGCCTCCCGGCACGGAGCGACAGGCTTCGTTGGATGTGCAAACCGAAAGAGTGTCTTATCCCTTCGCCGTGGCGGGCCAAGCTGTCGGCGAGTGTGCGCATTGCGGATTCCTCACCTTGCGCGTACAGCACGTGAATCCGCTCGTACGCGGAATACCAGGACGATATCTGTCCGACGGGAGCCGCCATCGCCGCCGCGTCGTTGACCTTCCCCTGGTCGAGCAGCATTTCAGTCGCGTTGCCGAGACCCGTCGCGGCGCCCGGGCTAAACCTCCGGCTCAGGACATTGAGCGACTCGGCCCGCGCGTAATCGCGGCGCGTTCGGAGCTCCTCGGCGAGGTTGACCATGACGGCGCCGTCGCTGTCGCCTAAGAAGCTCTTTCGGGCGCTTGTCTTCGCCGTCCACGACAGTCCGCCTATTCCTGGACGCTCGGCCAGACATTAGCGCCCGCGCAGATAAGGTTGCCGGGCCGTCAGGGGCTGTTCGCGATGCTTGCGTGAGTTAACTGGCGTGCCGGTCCCGGGCGATGTCAGAATCGAGGACCGTTATCTGTAGTTTCAAAAGTCATTGCCGGCGATGTGTCTGACAAACGCGGCGGCCGCAACTCGACTCAGCTTTCTCGACTACCCAACCCTACGCGCGGATCGTACGCGGTTCGAGGGTCCTGACCACTCGTGGACAGCCGCCGCGTCCTCAATGACCGGAACCGCCGGCGTCACCCCGCCTCGTCCAATCGGCCGCTCCGGCAGTTACGCCGCCGGATGGCCAGTGACCGCTCAACGGGGACTTAGACGGATCTCAACAAAGATCTGTTGACTAACCGGGACGTCGCAGAAATCGACTGAGGAATGTCCGTTAGATAAAATGGCGTGACGTCGCTCATGGTGACCCGAGAAAAAGGCCGATTTGGCCAGTTTGGCCTATTGCCGCCCTATTAGAAAACGGTAAGTTCTCTCCCCCTTGTTCATGGCCTCGCCAGGAGTCCCCCGTGCTCAGACGCCGAGTAGGTATCGCCGCCGTTACCTTCGCGTTCATCGCCGCCTGTACTCAGGACGCGACAACACCGACTGAGAGAACACTACGGCCCTCGGCATCGCAGGCACCGCCCAGTCGTGCCGCGCTCGAGGCCCAGATCAATTCGCTGATCAATGCACTGTATGCGCCGACGGCCCAGGGCAACATCTTCAGCGCGTTCGCTCGCATCAAAGCCGATCTCGCGAGCGGGAAAACCGCGACGGCACAAGCGGATCTCGTCGCCTTCTTCTCTCGCGTCCTCGCGGATGAACGGAACGGAGTGTTGCAGGACCCAAACGGGACGCAACCCCCGACAACCGCCGAGGCCCTGCGGAGTCTGTTGAGCTCCGTCGCGACTTTGGGCGGCGTGACGTCACCGATCCCGGCGTCTTCGTCCGACGGCGCGGTCGCGGTCATCGGGACTGCCGGCGGCACGCTCGTGTCATCGAGCGGATTTGGCGGAGTGAGTTTCCCGGCGGGGGCGCTGCCAGCCGATGTCATCGTTGTGATCAATCGGTTGCCCGCGCCCTCCCAGCCGAAGACCGGGCCGCTCCCGACGACCCTCGATCAGTATCCTCTGTTCTATGAATTCTCGACGATTCCGGCGATCCCACAGTTCAATCAAGAGGTGACGGTTGGGGTGTGCCAACTTGAGGTGGGCGATCCGTTCGCTCCGGCGACCCAGGCGATAGCGGATCGGCTCCAACTCGCGCACCCCAACCCGACCAATCCGACAACCGTCGAGCTTCTGCCGCGCGTCAACGCCAACTTCATGCAGTGCGACGGCGTGAGTCTCGCCTCCGCGGCAACGAGCGCGGGGTCGACACGACTCGCCAGCGCCATCAATGCCCTGTCGAGGCTCCGTACGCGGGTGGCGGACTTCTTCCTTCCAACCCCGGCGTATGCGGTGCACGGCGGGCTTGGCGGCAAGGTGAGCTCGTTCAGTCCGTTCGGTGCTGTGGACCCGGGCGTGATGACCGTCGGCGTATGCAGCAGTCCGATGGCTGGTGTGTCGGCGACGTTTGCGACGATCGAACAGGCGATCGCGAACGTGAACGTCGGCGGCGACATCCGGCTCTGCCCGCAGACGATCACCCTCGCGAACACGATTGTCGTCACGAAGCCGGTGACGATCGAGGGGAGTGATCCGGCGAACCGGCCGCAGATCATCGTTCCTTCGACCCTCGGCGGCGCCGTATCAACCTTCACGGTGGGAACGGGCTTCGTCGTCCAGCCAACGATCCAGGGCTCCGTCACGTTCCGAAATCTCGCCTTCACCCTCACGACGACTCCGCAAGCCCTGAGGGTTGTGGCGATCGACCTCGGGATCGGTCAGGGTGTTGGGAACGAAGGCTCCTGGTGGGAAGCGTTAGTCGAACGGAACACGTTCACAATGCCGGCCGGACTTGGCCGAGCGGTTGTTGCCTTCCAGACAGTCCATGCGCGTCCGAAGTTCACCTTCCAGTTCAACCAGGCCACCGGCGGAGGGTTCTCCGTAGTCACGCTCATCGGCTCGCCGGAATCCGATGTCGAGATATTGTCGAACTCCTTCACAGGGCCTTTTGGGCCGAGTGGAGTTCTCATACAAAACGAGGGCTCCGCTCGCGTGACCGGGAACCTCTTTACCTCGTGTGGCGCCGGCAACGAGTGCGTGCGCGTGACACAAACCGGCGCAACGACGGTCTCGAACAACTCATTCAGCATCCCATCGTCGGGGTCGACGGGCGCAGCGATCGTCGTCCACAACGGCCTCCTGTCGCGGCCGGCGACGGCGACGATCACGAGCAACTCGATTCTGGGTGGCGGCCTCACCGGTCCGGCGTCGGATACGCTCAGCTATCGTTTCCGCGGCGCGGGGATTCTGCTTGGGTTGTCGCCGTTCACCGGCACGAGTCCCGAAACGGCCGTCAACGCGCTCACCGCGACCGTCTCCTCCAACATCATCACAAACGCCGCGAGCGGGATTCGGATTGAGGGTGGCGGCATCTCCGTCACCGGAACGAACAACACGATCTCGACGGCCCACTCGGTCGTTCGCCTCGACAACTCCTCCGGGACACCAAGTAGCCTGGTGACTCACGGAAACGACTTCAGCAGCTTCGTCTCGGCCATTCGCTTCTCATGGCCGGCGCCTTCTCCGAGCACGATCGACGTGACCTGCAATTGGTGGGGGACTGCGGCAGGTCCTCTCGCCTTTGCGGCCGGCATCCCCACGTCCATGTACGTGCCGTTCGCGACCGGTCCGGTCGTGAACAACGCGGGCGGCCAGTGCAATGGCAGCAATCCATAGATCCCTCCTCCCACGGGGATTCGACATGACACAGCCGACACCGACGCTGCTGGATTCCTCACGTCACCGGTTATTCCGGATACTGGCCATTGCCGCGTTAGCCGGAGTGTTCTGGCCCGGCACGCGCTTGGCGCGGGCTCAGAGCTCGGACGTAACTCCGCCCACTCTACTAGAGTTCGCATTTACTCCGACGAGCATCGACGTCTCCGGAGCATCGCAAACGATCGTCATAACGGCGCGGTTGACCGACGATCTGTCCGGAGTGTCCGGGGTGCAGGTGAGTTTCCGGTCGCCCACTGGCGTCAACTTGTTCGTGAACCTGTTTCGCGTGAGCGGCACGGCATTCGACGGAACCTGGAGAGGCAATCTGGGGATTCCGCAATTCTCCGCCGCCGGAACATGGACGGCCAGCGTTATCTCGCTCTTCGACGTCGCCGGAAACAATGGCCCCGTTACCACGGCAGTTCTCGCGTCGCGCGGCTTACCGACTGATTTGATCGTCGTCTCGAACTCCGACAACGTAGCGCCGACGTTGGTCGCCACCGGGGTTTCTCCGAGTAGCATCGATGTGTCGGCGACCGATCAGGTCGTAACCTTTACGCTCCAGGCATCCGACAATCTCTCGGGCCTCGACCTGCCGTCGTGTTCCGTATTCCAGCCGCTGAGCTCTTTCACGGTGACACTGAGAAGTCCGTCCGGAGTGCAAAACCGGTTCATTTGGGGTTCGGCATTCGCCTTGACTTCCGGAAACCGGACGGCCGGTACCTGGCAGGCCACGTTCCCAATGCCGCGTTTCAGCGAGACGGGAATTTGGCGGATTTCCTTCATCCAGCTCATCGACTGCGCGGGGAACCGAACCAACCTGAACGAATTCCAGCTGAACACGGGCGGGATGCAGATTGCGTTGAACGTTGCGGCGACTCAGAGCGACATCGAACCGCCGACGCTTACAAGCCTCGTCTATTCTCCGATCACTCTGAACACCTCGACCGGCAACCAGGTCGTCACGGTGCAGATGGGCGTAAGGGACAACTTGAGCGGCGCCGACTTTTCACCGACTACTCCCCAAGCGTCGTTCCTGGAGAAAGGGCTCGAATTCAAGAGTCCCTCAGGAATCCAAACACGAGGTGCGACGACGTTCACGCCGTGGACATTGATATCGGGTACTCCTCTGGATGGTGTCTGGCAGTCGGCGATCACCTTTCCCCAGTTTTCCGAGGAAGGCACGTGGGCGATCGATTTCCTCGTGATCAAAGACCGGGCGCGGAACCTCAGGGTGGTCGACACGGCTTCGCTGCGCGCCGCGGGGCTTCCGTTCACGCTCGAGGTGATCAAGCCTTCGCTCATTCCCGACGGCAGCGTCGGATCCGGTGGCGGCTCCGTATCCGATCAGACCTTTGGGGATCGCGCCGAGGTGATCTTCCCCCCCGGGGCGGTGAGCGGGACGACGCAAGTCGCGATCGACGTGTTGGAGAAGCCGCTGCAAATCCCCAACCCGACTGGCTTCTCGGGGCCGGGAAGTCTTTACGTCAACATCGCGCTCAATCCAGAGCCAGGATTCCCGCTCGCGCCACCTGGGCTCAGCGTGACGCTGCCGCTCCCGAACCCGATGATCGCGGGGGCTCTGCTCAACTTATACAAGGTCGATCCTTCGACGGGACAACTCGTTCCAGAGATGAACGTGTTCGGGCTGCCCGCCACAGGTAATGTCAACTCCGACGGGCTTTCCGCGACGTTCATTGGCGTGGCCGGCCTATCGACAGTGGTCGGTCTGATTCCCGAGGCGCTCAACGTCCACGTGGACATCAAGCCGGGCGATGGCGCGAATGCCATCAATCTCAAATCTCGCGGCTCGCTGCCCGTTGCGATTCTGAGCACGTCGACGTTCGACGCGCGAACGATCGATATCAGCTTCATCCGCATCGCCGGCGCGCCCGTTCGCACCAAGCCGAACGGTCAACCGATGTTCTCATACCAGGACGTCAACGGAGACGGGTTGCTCGATCTCGTCGTTCAGATCGACACTGAACAGTTGGAGATCACGTCGAACGATACGCAGGCGAACCTGACGGCGCGGACAAAGAACGGGCTGAGTATCATCGGGCACGATTCCATCAAGCTCGTGCCGTAAGCGCCGCGACGAAACACGTTGCCCGAGGCGGGACCAGTATTCCGCCGCCTCGGGCGAAAAACTATACTAGGAGCACTTTCAGCGGACGTTGCCGTGGACGAGCAGCAGTTGCGCGAGCAATTGGCGCCCCGCTACCAGGTCGAGCGAGAAATCGGCCGTGGCGGCATGGCGACGGTTTATCTCGCGCGTGACACGGTGCGCGACCGACTGGTCGCTGTGAAAGTGCTGAGCGACGAAGTCTCGACGGCGTTAGGGACGGAGCGTTTCCGGCGCGAGATTCGGATCGCCGCGCAACTGACGCATCCGAACATCCTCCCTGTCTACGATTCCGGCGAGGTCGGCGAAGCGCTGTTTTTCGTCATGCCGTATGTCGAAGGCGGCTCGCTTCGTTCGCGGATCGCCCGAGAAAAACAGTTTAACGTCGATGATGCCGTGCGCGTCGCCACCGAGGTCGCCAACGCGCTCGATTACGCGCACCGGCAGGGCCTCGTTCACCGCGACGTAAAACCCGAGAACATTCTTTTCGCCGACAATCACGCATTCGTCGCCGACTTCGGTGTCGCGCGCGCGATCAATGCCGCCGGCGAAGATCGCATCACTCGCTCCGGGATCACGCTCGGCACGCCGCTCTACATGAGCCCCGAGCAAGCCGCGGCGGAGGCGGACCTCGACGGCCGGAGCGACATCTATAGTCTCGGCTGCTGCGCCTACGAGATGCTCGTCGGCGCGCCGCCGTTCGCCGGCCCAACCGCGCAGGTGGTAATGGCGCGACATTCGCTCGAGCAGGTGCCGTCGATGGTCATCGCGCGGCAGGGCATTCCCGAGCACGTCGAAGCGACGGTCATGCGCGCGCTCGCGAAATCGCCGGCCGACCGATTCCGCAGCGCGGCGGAATTCGCGGATGCGCTCAACGAGCGAATCACAGTTCGGATGCCGCGGATGTCCGGCGCGGTCCAACAGATCGCGCCGCCGTCGCGTGGCCTCTCGCCTCGAGCGACCGCCGGACTCTTGGCCCTCGGCGCGATCGCTGTCGCCGCCTGGGCGTGGTCACGGCCGCGCAACGCGCCGCAAGCGGCCGGCAACGACGTCAACGCCCGCCGGCTGGCCGTCACATACTTCGAAGATCGAAGCGGGGGGAGACTCGGATACCTCGCTGATGGTCTGACCGAAGAGCTGATTTCCCGGCTGCGTGGGGTTCAGGGCCTTGACGTCATCTCCGTCAACGGGGTGCGGGGTTTTCGCGACGCCGCACCGGAGAGTGTCGCCAAGGCGCTCAACGTTGGTACGGTCGTGCAGGGCAGCGTCGAGCCTGTGCGCGGCGACAGCGTGCGCGTCAACCTCCGGCTCGTCGAGGGCGCGAGCGGTGTGGACTTCAAACGCGCGAGCTTCACGGCCGCGGTCCTTAGCCCGACGGCGCTGCGTGATCAGATCGCCGAGCAGGCGGCGACATTCCTGCGACAACGACTCGGTGAAGAAGTACGTCTCCAAAGCCGGCGCGCCGAGGCGTCCAACCCCGCGGCATGGAGTCTCTTGCAGCAGGGTGAACGATGGCGGAAAGAGGCGGAGGACGCGGTCGCGGACGACAGTCTCGATGTCGCCGCCGCTCGCTTCGCCCGTGCCGATTCTCTGCTCCAGAAGGCGGAAGCAGCTGACAACCACTGGGCCGCGCCAATCGTGCTCCGAGGTACCATCGCGTACCGCGAGGCGCGCATTGCGCCCGACCGGTTGCGCGCCGGAGAATTGATCACGCGTGGCCTGGGCGACGCGGAGCGAGCGCTCACCATCGACGGTCGCGACGCCGACGCCCTCGAGCTGCGCGGTACGCTCCGCTACCTGCGCTGGCTGTTCAGCCTCGAGCCAGACCCGACGCGCGCCGCGGCGCTGCTCCGCGATGCCGAAGCGGACTTGCGCACCGCAGTATCGATCTCGCCGACCAATGCATCGGCGTGGAGCACGTTGAGCCACTTGCAGTATCAAAAGCCGGACTTCACTGAAGCAAAACTGGCGGCGCAACGTGCGTACGAGGAGGACGCTTATCTCGCCACAGCCCCGGACATCGTCTGGCGGTTGTACACGACGTCGTACGATCTCGAGGACTTTGCCGGCGCCGCGCAATGGTGTGCCGAGGGTGGCAAGCGCTTCGCAGCCAACCCGCGGTTCACGGAGTGCAGGCTCTGGCTCATTACCGCGCCGACGGCCCGACCGGAGATCGATCACGCCTGGGCCTTGATCGATTCGGTGCACCGGAAGTCGCCGGAGCAGAAATGGGATTGGGAGGAGCGCCAACTGCGACTGGTTGTGGCGGCGGTGATCGCTCGCGCCGCGAAATCCGACAGTGCGCGACGGACGGAACTTGCCGACAGCGCGCGGCACGTCGTAGCGCGCGCCCACGCCACGCGCGCGCAGGACCCGGAAGGAGAACTGCTGGGGACCGAGGCGCTGGTCTACGTCCTGTTAGGCGACAAGCCCGCGGCGTTCCAAGCGCTCAAGAGCTACTTCGCGATAAACCCGAGCCATCGCGCACTGTTCGCGAAGACCAATAGTTGGTGGTGGCGCGACCTTCGCGCCGACCCACGCTACGCCGATCTCGTCGGCTTTCAGCAGCCGTAGGGATTCGGTTCGAGTTGGTTTGATGCGACGGTCGTGGCTCACCGGGCCCATTTTGGCCCGTGCCGAGTTGCCTCGAGACCAACGCGCCGAGCAGATTATGGCCATGTCAGCAGTCCGTCCGCGCCGCTGGACGCGCCCCGAGGTCGACCGTCTCGTGGATGAGCGCCCGGGATACACGCCGCGCTACGAGTTGGTCGACGGCGAATTGCTCGTGACCCCCGCACCGACCTGGCGGCATCAGCGCATCATCGTTCGTCTTCTCCAATTGCTTCTGCCGTACGTCACGGAGCACAAGCTTGGCGAGATTCTCCTCGGGCCGGCCGAACTGCCACTCGTGACAGGCGAGCTATACGAGCCTGATTTGTTCGTTGTGCCGCTGGTTGCCGGGCGCCGTCCCACCATACCTCCGGGACCTGCTCGGCCGCTGTTGATCTGTGAGACGCTGTCCCCTGGCTCATCGCGGCACGATCGCATTACGAAACGACGGGCGTTTCAGCGAAATGACGTGCCGGACTACTGGATCGTCGACGGGGACGCAGAGGTGTTCGAGGTCTGGCATCCGGCCGACGAGCGACCGGAGATTGTAGACGGGCGAGCAATCTGGCTGCCGGCTGGTGCGCCCGTGTCCTTCGAGCTCGATGTCCGTGAGTTCTTTGCGTCTGTGGCCGACCAGGGCGAGCTGACGTAACTCAGTTAGGTCAGCGCTTCGGCTTCTCTACTGGCGTCAGTCGCGCGAGCCGCGTGCGTGCGTCCGTCACGCGCGGTTGTAGTTCCGCGTCCGCGTTCTTCCACAGCTCGATGAACGCGCGGTAATGGTCGATGGCCTTCTCCGTATTCCCCATCGACTCGTATAACTGCCCGAGCCGCTCATGAATCGCCGGCAGTCGCACCGGATCCATCTCGGCGTCCGTCTTCAACCAGTACGGCGTCGAGAGATACCGCTCGAACATCACCACCGCGGAGTCGGGTTGTCCCGCGGCATCGAACGCGCGCGCCAGGTTGAAGGGCAGGCACGGCGCGCACTCGGTCGCCGGCCGGCCGTCGTACCCGACATCCGCGCGGCGGAATTCCGCTAGGGCGTCCTGCGGCTTGCGATCGGCCAGCGCGATCTCGCCGAGTGCCGAGTGCAGCTCGGCTTCCTGCGCGCGGCGGAGGGAGGTGTCGGTCATTTCACTTTTGTAACGGGCGATCATCGCGCGTGCCTTTGTGGGATCGCCCGCACGGGCGAGAACGACCGCCGCAAAGAGATACGGTCGGTCGACCATCGGCAGCTCGCGAAACGGGACGGCGGCGATCGCTGAGTCGAGGCGCGCGTTGAGCGACGGGGATGGCCCTTTGGTCATCACGTCGAGCCAGATTTCGTAGAGACTATCGTCGGGCAACGGCGCTCCCAAGCGACTTCCCGGCATCTCCCTGCGCAGGCGCGCCTGCTCCGTCAGCTTCCCGGCCCGGAGCGACAGGCTTCGTTGGATGTGCAAACCGAAAGAGTGTCTTATCCCTTCGCCGTGGCGGGCCAAGCTGTCGGCGAGTGTTCGCAACGCGGATTCCTCACCTTGCGCGAACAGCACGTGAGCCCGCTCGAACGCGGAATACCAGGGCGATATCTCGGCGATGCCGGCCGCCGTCGCCGCCGCCTCGCTGATCTTCCCCTGGTCGACCAGCATCTCAGTCGCGTTGCCGAGACCCGTCGCGCTGCCTGGGGTAAGCCTCGCCCCCGCGACGTTGAGCGACTCGGCCCGCGCGTAATCGCGGCGCGTTCGGAGCTCCTCGGCGAGGTTGACCAGCACGACGCCGCTGCTGTCGCCATGTTGCAGAATGCTTTCATATGCGCTGATCGACTTGGCACGATCGCGTCCCGGCCCCAGCCCGTAGTAGCGCGCAACCACTCGATCACGCTCGATTGCGGGAAGGCGTTCCCGATAGCGATACGCTTGCGTCAACGCCGAGTCGATGGCCGAGCGCGTTCCTCCGTAGTTCGACAACAGCGCACCCAGCCCACTCCACGCCGAGGCAAAGGTGGAGTCGATCGCGAGTGCCTCGCGCGTGAGAGCAATCGATCGGCTGTCGCCTAGCAAATTGGCGTGCACTCCCTCGCTGTACTTTCGCAGCGCGTCGAGCGAGCCCGTTGTGGCTTGGGCGAGCGGTGGCGTCGCGTTCACCGATCGCAGCGATTCGCCCG
>DATMHK010000059.1:0-6669 GCA_035554995.1 Gemmatimonadaceae bacterium | reverse complement strand
AGATGAGCGCCGAGTCGGATGAGCAGCGCGTTGTCGTAGAGCATCTTCTCGAAGTGGGGCACGAGCCAGATCGCGTCGACGGTGTAGCGGGCGAAGCCGCCGCCGACCTGGTCGTAGATCCCGCCGCGCGCCATCTGCAGGAACGAGTTCGTGACGATCGACAGCGCGCGTTCAGTTCCTGTCCGCGCCCAATAGCGCAGCAAGAAATCGAGCGCCATCGTCGGCGGAAATTTCGGTGCCCCGCCGAATCCGCCGTTTTCCTCGTCGTAGTCATCGGACAAGCGACGATACGCGTGATCGAGAAGCTCCGGTCCGGGGACTCCGCCGCTCCGCGTCGCCTCTTTCGCCATGTCGTACATCTCTCGCACCGACCCGGCGGCGCGCGCGATGTCGGCGGGCTTGTTCCGATACGAATCCGATACGGCCGTGAGGATGCGTTTGAACGTCGGCATGCCAAAGCGCGGCTCGACGGGAAAGTACGTACCGCCGTAGAACGGGACGCCGTCCGGCGTGAGGAACACCGTCATCGGCCATCCGCCGTGGCCGATCATCGCCTGAACGGCCTGCATGTAGATCGCGTCGAGGTCAGGCCGTTCCTCGCGATCGACTTTGATGCTGACGAACCGCTCGTTCATCAACGCGGCCGTCGATTCGTCCTCGAACGACTCGTGCTCCATCACGTGACACCAGTGACAGGCCGCGTAGCCGATACTCAGCAGGATCGGCTTGTTTTCGGCTTTCGCGCGCTCCAACGCTTCCGGCCCCCACGGATACCAATCCACTGGATTGTTCGCGTGCTGGAGCAGATACGGACTGGTTTCGCTCGCGAGGCGGTTGGGCATTGTGAGAACGGGGCTGACTCGTAGTTTGTCATCCTGAGCGAGCGCAGCGAGTGAAGGACCTACTGTCCCTTCTTAGTACCAGATATGGAGAGCAGATCCTTCGCTTCGCTCAGGATGACAACCTCAAACTAAGCGCGTTGACCTCCAACAAATCCTCTCGTCGCTCCCGCGCCAATCGCGAAGAGCATCAGCCACGACCGGCCGCGCGCCCGGTCGCGTGGTACACCCGCGTCGCCTGGTTCCCCGTCGGCGTGACATTGATCGTGATGTTGACGGCGCTCTTTGCCGTCGAGCCGGTCCGCGACGCGGTCACGGGCGGCAGCGTCGGCGAAGCGCGGCTCGGTATCTCGGCCGGCTACACGGCGCTCGCGCCGCTCTCCGCCGTGCTCGACACGATCACGCTCCTCACCGTCGCGCAGCACATCGCGCTCCTCCTTTGGATCATTCTGGTCTACGTCGGTTGGCGGGTTCGCCCGCGAAGGCAGACGACGCCGTTGCGCGAAGCGGGATACGCCGCGCTCTTTCTCGGCTGCATTCTCGTGACGTACGCCGCCGCGGCGCTGCTGCCACGTCCCATGGCCGCGCTGGCGACGAGCGACGACACTGTCCTCTCGATCGATTTCCACGCGCACTCGAAGTACTCGCACGACGGCCGGCCGGGGTGGACGGAGGACGACGTCCGCAATTGGCATCGCGCGTCCGGCTATGACGCCGCGTACGTCACCGATCACGCCACGTTCGAGGGCGCCGAGCGCGGGATCGCGGCGAACCCGGGTCAGGCGGGTGAGGGCACGATGCTGCTCCAGGGCCTCGAGGCTTTCTTTCGCGGCGAGCACGTCAACATCCTCGGCGCGGGCCGCCGCTACAAAGGATTGACCACGCCCGACCTCAAGGATGTCGACGAGCAATCACTGGCCATCGCCGGAGTCATCCCCGCGACGACACCGGTGATCATCGAAACCATCCCCGGCAATCTGTCGAAGATCCCGGTGCAGACCACGCAGGGCACGCCTGGCGTGCTCGCGATCGAGATCGTCGACGGGTCGCCGCGCGGGTTGTCGCAGACGCGCCGCGAGCGCGCACGAATCGTTCGCATCGCCGACAGCCTCAACCTCGCCCTCGTCGTCGGCTCCGACAATCACGGATGGGGCAGAGCCGCGCCCGGTTGGACGTTGATGCGCATCCCCGGTTGGCGCGGCATGACGACGGACTCGCTGTCGCGCCGCATCGAGGAAGTCCTCCGCGTCGGTCGCCGGGACGCGACGCGCAACATCGAGCGACGCATCGCCGGCGGATCGGCGCCGATCGCGCTCGCCTTCGCCATGCCGGCGATCGTCTTGCGCATGCTCACGACCCTCTCGCCCGACGAGCGCGTGATGTGGATCGTGTGGGTGTGGGCGATCGCGCTCGCGCCGCGCGTCTGGCGGTTGATGCGATCCCGCCGCGCAACCGGCGCGTGACGTCGGCGCTCGCGCCGGCGATGAACGATCGTCGCTGGCACGCCGCGCTCGCGGTGATCGCGATTTCCGCGATCGTTCGGCTGGCGTTCGCGGCGCTGATTCCCGTTTTTCCGGACGAAGCCTACTACTGGGATTGGTCGCGACGTCTCGCCACCGGCTATTTCGACCACCCGCCGGGCATCGCGGTCGTCATCCGGTTGGGCGCTCTGATCGCCGCGCCATTCGGCATCGCCAGCTCACAACTCGGCCTGCGACTCGGCGTCGCCATCGCGGGTTTCGTTGCATCGTTCGCCACGATCGCCACGGCGCGTCACATCGCCGGTTCACGCGCCGGGCTGCGCGGCGCCTTCGTCATGGCCGCGCTCCCACTCTCGGCGGCCGGTCTCATTCTCGCGACGCCCGACGTCCCGGTGCTCGCCGCGGAAGCTGTCGCGTTGTATTGCGTCGTCCGCGCGCTCGACAGCGACGTCCGCTCACGTGCGTCGCTCGCGTGGTGGACGGCGACCGGACTCGCGCTCGGCGCGGCCTTCGCGTCGAAGTACACGTCGATCTTTTTGCCCGTCGGTGCGCTGATCGCCATTGTTGTGCGGCCGTCGCTCCGCGCGCGCTTTCGCGAGCCTGGCCCGTACGTCGCCTGCGTCGTCGCGACGCTGGTCTTTCTTCCGGTGCTCCGGTGGAACGCCGATCACGCGTGGGTCTCGTTTCTCTATCAGGTAAAGCACGGTCTCTCGGCGGGCGAAGGCTCGGCGCTCCGCGCGGCATGGCGGCACGAGGGGGATTTCTTTGGCGGCCAGGCAGGGTTGATCACGCCGATTCTCTTCGTGCTCATCGCTGTTGCCGTGTGGGGGTCACTCAAGTCCGCCTCCGACGATCGCCGTTTCGTCCTCGGCGTCGTCGCGCTCGTCACGTTCGCGTTCTTCACCTACAGCGCCCTCCGACAACGCGTCGAGCCGAACTGGCCGTCACCGGCATACATCCCGGCGATCATTCTCGTGGGCACACAGGACTGGAGTCCGCGCGGAGCGCGTTGGCTGGCCGGCGGCATTTGCCTCGCGGCGCTCGCGTCGATCGTCATCTACGCGCAGGCCGTGACGCCGATCCTCCCGCTCGCGCCGCCGCGCGATCCGATCGCGCGCGCATTCGGCTGGCGCGAGCTCGCCGCGGCCGTCGTCAACGAGGCGGAGGCGACGTCTGCCGAAACGGGAAAGCGCACCTTCCTCGGCGGCGATCGTTACCAGGAGGCCGCCGAGCTCGCCTTTTGGTCGCGGGGCCATCAGACGACCTTCGCCACGAACATCGCGGGGCGTCCCAATCAGTACGACTTGTGGCCGCGCTTCGCGGAGGTTGCGCAGCCCGGCGACAACTTCGTGCTCGTTTTGGACGAGACGGACGAACCGCACGCGGCGCTTCGACTGCTGCAGCCCTACTTCCAGTCAGCGGACCGCGGAATGCTCGTGCCGATGATGCGCGGACCCGGTTTGATCGGCTCGCGGCGGATCTGGACGCTAGTCGGCTGGCGTGGAGGCTGGCCCGTGGCCCGTTAGCGCCTCGTGAATGGGCGCGTTCCCGCGCCGGTGTCCGGACCGCACGCCCTCCAGCAATTTGATGAGCTGGTGTTGCTCGTCGTCGGTGAGGTTGCCCACGGCGTAGTCGTCCGCATGCCGCATCTCCTCTTCGAGCTCCGTGAGCACGTCGAGGCCGCGCGGCGTGATGTGGCAGAACACCTGTCGCCGGTCCGGTGACGAACGGTCGCGCCGCGCGAGCTCGGCCTTCTCGAGCTTGTCGAGCAGACGCGTGATCCCCGGCGCCGCGTGGATCATGCGGTCGCGAATGACGAGCGTCGGCAGGCCTTCGCTGCCGGCGCCGCGAAGGATGCGCAGCACGTTGTACTGCTGCACGGTAATCCCGGAACGGGCGACGACCTGAGCGAAATGCCGCTCGATGAGCGCTGCCGTTCTGAGAATGCTCACCGCGACTTCGGCTTTCACCGAATGGAAGGGCCTGCGCTGCATGATTTCCGCTTGCAGGCCGCCGTCATCATCTTCGTTGTGTGACGCCGTCGTCACCGTTGTCCTCGCCGGATGTTCCACCGTCGCGGCATCTGCTGCTCCTGAAGCCGGTTACCGCCATGATGATAGATGGGGGACGGGCTTTTCGCGAGACACGAACGCGCACGGCGACCAGCCGACTCCCTTGTATCGCTCAACCGGCGAATCCACCTTTTCCGCCATGCCCCTCGCCAAAGACCTCGCGAGCCATCTCGCCGCCAATCGCGACCGCTCGCTCGCCGAGCTGTTCGAGTTTCTCCGTATTCCCAGCGTCAGCGCCCGCTCCGAGCATAACGCGGACACGCTCCGAACCGCCGAATGGTTCGCCGCGTCACTGAAGTCGATCGGCTTGAAGGCGACGATCCATCCTACGAAGGGGCACCCGATCGTCGTCGGCGAGTGGCGTGGGGCGCCGGGCGCGCAGACCGTGCTCGTCTACGGGCACTACGACGTCCAGCCGGCCGAGCCGCTGGAGCTCTGGGACAGCCCTCCGTTCGAGCCGACCGTCCGCGACGGAAAGATCTTCGCGCGCGGCTCGGTGGACGACAAAGGCCAGCTCTTTCTCCATGTGAAAGCGCTTCAGGCTCACCTCGCGACGCGCGGCAAGCTGCCCGTGAACGTGATCGTGCTGGCCGAAGGCGAAGAGGAAGTCGGGAGCGAGCACCTGGCGAACTTCATCGAGGCGAACCAGAAGCTCCTCGCCTGCGACGCGGTGGTGATTTCGGATTCGAGCATGTTCGCGCCGGGGCTTCCGTCGATTTTATCGTCCCTACGCGGGCTTGCGTACTTCCAAATTGATGTCGTCGGCCCGTCAGTCGATCTCCATTCCGGGAGCTACGGCGGCGCGGTGATGAATCCGGCGATGGCGCTCGCCCGCATTCTGGCGACGATGCACGACGCCGACGGCCACATCGCGATCAAAGGGTTCTACGACGACGTCCGCGATTGGGGTGCCCCGGCCCGCGAGCAGATCCGCAAGCTCCCCTTCGAAGATGAAGGCTTTCGAGCCGAGACAGGTTCCCCGTCGCTATTCGGCGAGAAGGGGTACTCGACCCTCGAACGCGTCTGGATGCGTCCGACGTGCGAGGTGAACGGCCTGCTGAGCGGCTACACCGGCGAGGGCGCGAAGACGGTTCTGCCGAGCAAGGCGATGGCGAAGGTGAGCTGCCGTCTCGTGCCGGACCAACGCCCGGACGAGATCGAGCGGCTGATGCGCGCCCACGTCGAGCGAGTCGCACCACCTGGCGTGACGGTCAGTGTGCGCCCGCTCCACGGCGGCCACCCGTGGCGCGCCGACCTCGACGGCCCCCTCTTCGACGCCGCCCGCCGCGCCCTCGCGACCGCGTTCGACAGGGAGCCGGTGATCGTTGGCGAGGGCGGCTCGATCCCGGTCGTCGGTGATTTTCAGAGAATTCTCAAGGTGCCGGTGCTGCTAGTAGGCTTTGGATTGCCCGGCGAGAACGCGCACGCGCCGAACGAATGGATGGCGGTGGACAACTATCATCGCGGGGCGGAGGCGGTGGCGGCGCTTTGGGACGAGTTGGCGGGATAGGCTAGTTCAGCGCGGGGGCATACTCTAAAACCGCCACCAGCGCTTCGAGGTCAATACACTCGGTCGAGCAGGGTCAACGACATCGGCGATGCCGGCGGCGTCGAACCGGTCGAGCAAGGCATCGGCGCCCTTCCTCAACTTGAACTTCACCTCGTCGGCATACAGCGGCAGAACGTTCCAGAAGCGGATCACCTGTCCGTTCGGTCGTTCGAGCTTGTGCATGGCTTCACCGAGGCTCAGAGGTGGGACGAGCATCGCCGCACACATCGCGGTAGTCGATTCGTACGGCTCTGGCGGCTCCCCGTTGGGTATGGTGTGAGCGTACCCGAGCCACGTCGCATAAACGTGCGGAAGGCGGGCCAACGTTTTCAGGAGTCGCACGGGCCAATAGAACCGCTCGTCCCTGAACGAGTCCTGCGATACTTGCCATTCCGCCGGCAAATTGATGAGAAGCTCGGCGAACCGCCAATCCGTCGTCAGCTCCTCCGGCACGCGCATCGCTCGTTCACTCATTCCCGATGTCGCAAGAACGTGAAACGCGCGCCCGGGCCTTGGGAGGAAATGGTGAACGTCGATGTGGGCGTACTCCGACACCAATTCGTGATACACCACATGCACCGGACCAAGATGAGCTTCCAGATGTCCGGTAATGTCGTCGATTAGGGCGGGATCACCGAACGAGAATCCCGGATCGCCGAGAGGCGGGCCGTGCCGATACACGATTGATTCGGGTGCGACGTCATCTTGGTCGCTCATCGGCTCCGGGA
>DATMHK010000058.1:0-13755 GCA_035554995.1 Gemmatimonadaceae bacterium | reverse complement strand
GTACAAGGGCAACTACAGCCAGTTCGTTCCGCAGCGCGCCGAGCGACGACTCTCGCGCGAGCGCGAGCTCGAGAAGCAGCGCGCGTACGTGAAGAAGGAAGAGGAGTACATTCGGCGGAACATCGCGGGCGTCAACTCGTTTCAGGCGAAGGGTAAGCGCAAGCGACTCGAGCGCCTGCCGCGTCTCGCGCCTCCACCGGGCGATCCGGCGGCGATGAGTCTCGAGTTTGACGTGGCCGAACGCGGCGGCGATCAAGTGCTCGCGGTCAAGGACCTCACCGTGGAAGTGCCGGGCCGCGTCCTCGTCGAGGATTTCACGGCCGTGTTGCGACGAAACGATTTCGTCGCCCTCATCGGGCCGAACGGCGCAGGCAAAACATCGGTCATCTCGACGATCATCGGCGACCGCGAGCCGGCGAGCGGCGAAGCGAAGATCGGCGGATCGATCACGGCGGCGTGGTTTCGACAGGACCTCGCCGATCTCCCGCTACGCAAATCGTTGGCGGACGCGATCCAGGATCAGCGGCCGCTCTGGAGCCGCGGCGCGGTGCAGAATTGTCTCGGTGCGTTTGGCTTCAGCGGCGACGAAGTGTTTCGCGAGATCAGCACACTCAGCGGTGGCGAACGTGCTCGCATGGCGCTCGCGCTCATGACGCTCGCGCGCGCCAACCTCCTCATTCTCGACGAACCGACCAACCATCTCGACGTCGAGAACATCGAGGCGCTCGAGGACGCGCTCGAAGAATATGAAGGGTCGGTTTTGCTGGTCAGTCACGACCGCGCCTTTCTCCGCGAGGTTGCCACGCGCGTCTGGTGGTTCGACGGCACGCACCTCAGGGACTTTGACGGCCCATTCGTCGAGTGGGAAGCAAGGCCGAAGGGTGAGAAGAAGCTGGCGTCTCGGTAACGAAGCTCGTCGGGCTCAGCCCACGCAGCCGTTCCAGAACAACACCGCCGTCCACGAAACCACGGACGCGACGGCGCCGAGGATGAGCAGAATCATTCTCAGGCGCCGGTGCGGCGGTCGCGCACCGTCCGCGCGGGGGGGCGCTTCTGCTTCGGTCATCGGCTTGGTCATGCCGCGAAGCTGGCCACGCGACCGCGGCCGAGCGAGTGGACGAAGGGAGCAACCACGCGACGTCTTGGACCAAAGACTCATGGGTCGAGTGGGCCAGGAGTAGTAGCGTGCGCAATGCGCCTCGACGAGCCGTGCCTCATCTACCACGGCGCGCGCATCGACCCGTCATCGTTCGGTGAGCGCGACGGCCGTTCGCGCTTGGCGAGCGATCTCCGCGACATCGGGAATCACGGTGGTGATCCCGCGGTCTTGATCGTCGACGAGTCGATCGCCGGGGAGGTCGCAGACCTCCCGCGTCCATCACAGAACGTGATTCTCGTCGCCGCCGACGAGGCATCCGAGCGTGCGCTCGCCGACTGGTCACACCTTTCGGTCGCCGGATTCGCGACGGAGGCCGAGCGGCAGCGTATGCTGCGAGCGGCGTGTCAGCTCGCCTGCGCGCGCGCCGTCTCGCTGCATCGTCGCCGGCAGCTGGGCCGAGCCAATCGCGAGCTTCGCGAGCTGAACCGCATCGGCATGCAGCTCACCTTCGAGCGGGACCTGGATGATCTGCTGCACCAGATCCTGTCGTTGGGAAAGAAGTTCACGGCGAGCGACGGCGGCGGATTATTTCTCGCAGACCCGACAGCGACGCCACCGCGACTGGATCTCCACCTGTTCAAGATCGACTCCATCCCGGACGCACGGCCGGAGTCCATGAGCATCATCATCGACGATACGAGCATTGCCGGCCATTCCGCGCGAGTCCGGTCCCCGATCGTCGTCGACGACGCATACGATCTTCCCGAGGGCGCGACCTTCGTCATGAACCCGGCGTTCGATGAGCGCTACGGCTATCGCCGGCGGTCGATGCTTTTCGTTCCGATGGTCGACCACCTGGACCGACTCGTCGGCTTGCTGGCGTTCGTCAACCGGAAGTCCGATCCCGCGGCGCGCATCACGAGCAAGGAGGACGCGGATCGGTTCGTCCTGCCCTACACGAGGCGCGAGGTGCGCCTCGCCCGCTCGCTGGCGAGCCTTGCCGCGGTGTCGATCGAAAACGCGCAACTCCACGCGCAAATCGAACACACGCTGGAGAGCGTCATCGAAGCGGCGATGAGCGGGGTCGACGCGCGCGATCCCGCCACGGCGGGGCATTCGCTCCGCGCGGCCGAGCTCAGCGTGAAGTTGGCTCGCGCGGTCAACGCCACGACGACCGGTCCCTATCGCGACGTGCACTTCACGAAAAAGCAGATTCGCGAGCTGCGTCTCGCGGCGCTCCTCCACGACCTCGGCAAGCTCGTCGTCCCGGAGGCCGTGTTGATCAAATCGAAAAAATTGCCGCCGCTCCTGCGCGAACGCGTCGAGGCGCGGTTCGACCTGATCCGTCGCACGATCGAGCTCGAGAGCTGTCGACTGGACGGGGCGCCGTCGGTGGACGGCTTGGCGGACAAGCTCGAAGAGCTGGATTACATGAAGTCCGTCGTTCGCGAGGCCGACGAGCCGAGCCTCCTTCCCGAGTCGACGTCGAGCGAGCTGCGCGACATTGGACGCCGGACCTTCGTGGGTCCGAACGGTAAACCGAAGCACTATCTCACCGAAGAAGAGCTGCATTATCTGGAGTTGCCATACGGCACGCTCGACGAATGGGAGCGCGCCGAAGTCGAGGAGCACGTGAGCGCAACGCATCGTTTCCTCGCGCGGATTCCGTGGACCGACGATCTCAAGAACATCGCCTCGTACGCGTACGGGCATCACGAGAAGCTCGACGGCACAGGTTACCCGCGCCGGCTCACGGCCAATCACATTCCGTTGCAGACACGGATCATCACGATCGCCGACATCTACGACGCGCTGACGGAAGCAGACCGCCCGTACAAACCGGCGGTGAGCCCGGAGCGGGCGCTGGAGATTCTGCAGACGGAAGCGGACGCGGGCCGTCTCGACGGCGAGCTCCTGCGCATCATGATCGCGAGCAAGGCATACGAGTGAGGTTGGACCAACGACCAATGGGTCGTGCACAGGGCGTCGCGTACGATGCGGGACGCCAAGCGTTCACGATGAGGAGATCACATGTCGACGCGGCACCTGACATCCAATTACGTCCTGGCCCCCGTCACGGGCCTTCTGATTCTCGGCGCGACGTTGGCGCCGGCAGTCTCCGTCGCCCAGCAACAAAAGTCGGCCGCCGGCAACGTGGCGCCGCCGCCGAACGACCCGAACCTGCCGAACGTCGTCGTGCTGGCGACCGGCGGCACGATCGCCGGCGCGGCGTCGAGTGACGTGACGGCCGGCTACACCAGCGGCCAAGTCGGCGTCGAGCAACTGCTCAACGCGGTGCCGCAAGCGAGGAAGCTGGCGAATCTGCGCGGTGAGCAGATCTCGAACATCGGCTCGCAGGACATGAACGACGAAGTGTGGCTCAAGCTGGCGACGCGCGTGAACGAATTGCTCGCGATGCCGGACGTGAGCGGCGTGGTGATCACGCACGGCACGGATACGATCGAGGAGACCGCGTACTTCCTCAACCTCGTCACGAAGTCGGACAAGCCCGTGGTGATGACGGCGTCGATGCGCCCGTCGACCGCGCTGTCGGCGGATGGACCGCTCAACTTCTACAACGCGGTCGCGGTTGCGGCAGACAAGAACGCGAACGGCAAAGGGACGCTCGTCGTCCTCAACGATTGGATTCACGGCGCCGCGTCGTTGACCAAGACCAGCACAACGGCCGTGCAGACCTTCATGTCGCCGCTGTCCGGTTTGATCGGAACAGTCGCATACGGAACGATCGAGTGGTATCGCACGCCGATCGGAAAGCACGGACGGACCTCCGACTTTTCCGTCGACAAAAACACGGTGTTGCCGCGCGTGGACATCGTCATGGCGACCGAGAACATGGACGGCACGTTGATCAATGCCAGTGCCGCCGCCGGCGCGAAGGGCATCGTGGTGGCCGGCGTGGGCAACGGCAACATGACCAAGCCCGGTCTCGACGCGCTGTCCGCGCAGGCGCACAAGGGAATCGTCGGCGTGCGTTCGAGCCGTGTGGCCACCGGACAGGTTGGACGCAACGTCGAAGTGGACGACGACAAGATGGGGACGGTCGCGTCCCTCGGGCTGAATCCGCAGAAGTCGCGCGTGCTACTCCGTCTGGCACTACTCAAGACGAGCGATCCGAAGGCGATTCAGCGCTACTTCGACGAGTACTGACCGCTCCCGTTCGATGCGCACCAGTTCATGGCAGAAGGGGCTCGCGCTCCTTCTGCCGCTCTTTCTCTGCGCGCTGCCGGGCACGCGCGCGCGAGCTCAGGGCGGAACGCCGCCGGATACGTCGATCGCTCGCGGAATCACCGCCGGCGAAGCAGACGCCGACATGGAGCGCCGGAATCTTCTGAGCGCGCTTCACTTCAAGCTCGGATTTACGACGCTTCGCATCGGCGGCGGCGTCCTCATCGATTACATCGGCTACGACCAGGACAGCGCGAGCCGCGAGCAGTTTCCCAATCTGCCGTCTCAAGGTAAGCTACGCGACGCGCGCATTCTTTTGGGTGGGACATTCAACACCAAGCGTCCATTCACCTGGCAGATCGGCGTGATGTACGACGCCGCGCAGAAAAACTGGCTGTTCCGGCAAACCGGGGTCATGGTCGCCGTGCCGGAAATCTGGAGTCACTTCTTCATCGGGCGGGCGAAGGAGGGGTTCAGCCTCAACAAGGTGATGGTCGGCTACGACGGCTGGTCGATGGAACGCCTTCCCTTCGGCGACGCCACGATTCCGCTCCTCGCCGACGGCATCAAATGGCTCGGCCTCACGCCCGACCGACATTGGTTCTGGAATCTCGGGCTCTTCACCGATTGGCTCTCCGAAGGCCAGACCTTCTCGAGCTACAACAACCAGTTCGTACTGCGCGCGGGGTGGGTTCCACTCGTCTCGGACAGCGTCGGTACGCTGCTGCACCTGGGAATGAACTTCCGCGCCGGCGACGTCAACAACGATTCACTGACGCTGCGATCGAAGCCAGAGGCGTTCCCCGCCCCGTACTTCATCAATACCGGAAGCTTCCCGGCACAAAACGGGATGACGCTCGGACCGGAGATCTACTTCCGACCGGGTCGCGTCCTGCTCGGCGGCGAATACTACTGGGAGAAGACGCATTCCGAGCTCGGCACAAATTGGTTTCACGGTGGCGAGGCCGTCGTCACGTGGAACACAACGGGTGAAGTCCGCACCTACAACACCGTCGGCAACTACTTCCGAGGCGTCACACCGATCAAGACGGTGATCGCCGGCGGGCCGGGCGGGTACGAAACGGTGTTGAAGGTCTCATATAGCAATCTCACGAATGGCGCGATCCAGGGCGGAACGCTCTGGCGGGTCACTCCGATGCTCAACTGGTACACGACCGACAACGTGCGCCTCGAGTTCGCGTATGGGTACGCCGTGCTCAAACGGTTCGGTCTGATCGGCCGGACGCAATTCTTTCAGGCTCGCATGCAACTGGAGATGTGACGATGCAGGTGTGGCAGGCGGGCGTGATCGTGATCGTCGCCGCGATCGCGTTGTTCGCCGGCATGCTCGCCTTCCAGGAGCTCGGATGGAGGTACGGTCGCCAGGCTCGAGTCGCGGCGGAACACAGACAGCGCGACGGAGCCGGGCTACTGGACAACGCGGTGTTCGCTCTGCTGGGCCTGCTCATCGGGTTCACGTTCAATGGCGCCACGTCCCGCTTCGATCACCGACGCGAGTTGATCGGAAAGGAGGCGAACACGATCGGGACGGCGTGGATGCGAATCGACATTCTGCCGCCGCACTTGCAGGACTCGGTGCGCGTTCCATTTCGCCGGTACGTCGACACGCTGTTGGCGTCGTACAACAAGAGGACGTTTACGTCAGACGTGATCCGCGAACCGCCCGAAGTCGCGCGACTCGAAGACGAGACCTGGTCGCAAGCAGTGAAAGCGTGCAACACCAAGGAAGGGGAGATGGCGAGGGTCCTGCTCCTTCCGAGTCTCAACGAGATGTTCGACGCCGTTCAGGAGGAGCGGTTCGCGCGGCGCATCCATCCGCCGGCCGCAATCTTCGTCGCGCTCGGAGTCACCGCGCTTGCTGCGGCCCTCCTGGCCGGCTTCGCGATCGCCATGAGCGGAGAGCGCGACTGGATCCATCGCATTGGCATCGCCATGGTGATCTCGCTCGCCGTCTACGTCATTCTCGAGATGGAATTCCCGCGGCTGGGGCTGATCCGCGTGGGGACCGCGGATAAGGCTCTCGTCGAATTGCGAGCGACGATGAAGTGACACCGCGATGCTACCCGACGGTGTTGCTTCTCGTCCTTGGCGCGGCCGCGCACGCCCAGAAGCCAACGACGGAATTCTGGCCGGAGCTCGATGTCTATTGGACGCCCGCCAGGCATCAGCGGACCTTCCTCGAGCTGTCGTCGTCCGCCGACCGCGAAGCTCCGGACCGCGACGACTCGATCGGTCTCTACCAGGACTATTTGATGCTCCCGGCGGGCTACTTGCGCGGCGGCTTCCGCTACACGTTCAGCGCCCACGACAACAGCTATCAGGAATACCGGTTCGTCGGCGAAGCGACGTTCAGGACCTGGTCCAGCGGATTGGCGCGCCTCGTGAATCGAGCCCGGTTCGAGCTGCGCGACGTGAACTCCGACTGGTCGTACCGCATTCGCGACCGTTTGCATCTACAGCGCTGGCCACCGCACCAGAACGGTTTGGCGCTCGCACCCTACATCACCTTCGAGGCGTACTACTACTCGCAGTACAACACCATTGCGAGGCTTGGCGGACGTGTCGGCAGCGAGGCGCGCGTGTGGGGACCTGTGTCAGTCGACGTCTACGTGGCGCGTCAAAACAACACGCGAACGTTGCCCAAGTACGTCAACGCGCTCGGGCTGACGACGAAGCTCACGTACTGACCAGGCGCGTTCGTCACTCCGCGAATCGCGTTCGACCTTCGCGAAGGCCTTTCGGTGGCTCGGCCGAGAAGCCGAGGAGCCGAGCAGCCGAGTAGCCCATGGTGTGACGCGCTCGCGAAGCGTCGGCCGATTACTTGCAACTTTTTTACGGCTCGCTGTCGTAGAGATGCTCGGACCGCCTTCGTCGCGAGGAGCGCATGGCTGGCAGAGCTGGCAGCATCGTCTTGTGGGGCGCGCCACTGTCCGGGAAGACGACGTACCTCCTCTCGCTGGTGTTCTGGCAAGAACACCACGAAGACAACGAGCGCTACCGACGGCTCTGTCTTCTTCCGGCGAATGCGTCGACGGCGGATTGGATCGCCGCCAAGGCGAGAACGTTCGCGTCGGGCGAGCCACTGCCGAAGACGAGCACCGTCGAACGTCTCGAGTTTCGACTCTATGACCTGCCGGCACGCCGTCCGCGCTTCTTCCAGCGACGGACACCGCCGTCCTCGCACATAGCCGATCTCACGTTTTGGGACGCGCCCGGGGAATTCTTCTCCGGTCCGATTCCCGACGAGCTTCGTCCCGAGCTCGTCCATGCGCGCGGACTTATCCTCGTCGTCAATCCGCTGCAGCCGCCGAGCACTCACGGGCATTCCAGTCCGTACTGGGACTTCTTCGACGGCGCGCTGCGATCCGTGCAGCAGGCGATGATCTCGGCGCGCGACGGCGGCGCGGCGGTCCCCGGCTTCGACGACGCCTCGCGTCGCATTCGCTACCCGGTAGCGATCTGCCTGAGTCAGGCCGATCGCGCCGCGAATCCGGAACGCGATCCCAACGAATGGCTCGGCGAATTGTTGGGGCGCGACCAACGGCTGCTCACCGAATGGTTGGCGAATCAATCGGCATTCAGCTTCAGCGCGATCGGCGGTGATCGGGCGACCGCCGGACGCGGCGATCCGCGGCCCAAGTACGTCATGCATCCGATTCGTTGGATTCTTCGCGAGAGCGAGAGGCTCGGGCTATGAGCGCAAAGACCGTCACCGCGACGCGCGCCGAGCGCGCCGTGTGGGGACTCGTGGACGATCGGTACGACGTCGCGGCGCGAACACCGTCGCTGTCGCCCGACGACGCCAGGCGGCTTTGTCGCGTTCCCGATATGGGCGATCCCGGCGCCCCGCTCGACGACGCGGTGGCGTACCTCGTGGCGCCAGAGTGGGGCCCCGTCTGCGCGCGCTACTACACGAACGCTCAGCGCGACTCGAGCGGACGACTGACCATCGTTTATGACGTGGTGCGGCCGACGCCCGAGCTACTTGCTCGGGCGCACTTCAATCCGTTCACCGTCTTTCCGGCCGCGTCGCCGAGTCGAACGATCGAAGTCAGCGGCGAGCTCGATGTCCCCGCTCTCACAGCGGACGGTGACGAAGCCGCGCGCTTGGCCACGTTGATGCCGTTGCTGGACGAGCACATTCTTGCCGACGTTCTCGCCGCCGTGCTCGCGGGCGGTCCAGCGTTGTGGTTGACGCAGTCCGCGCTGCCGGTTCTCGAAGCGATCGTGCTCCTGTTGCCCGCGGAGCTGCGCGCGCAATTCACCTTCCAAAGCCGGACGTTGAACCGACCGGCGCACGTGCCCGTGCTGACGGTGGCCGAGCAGCAGGTCGGCGGTCTTCGCGACGCCACGTGGTCGGCAGTTCTGCCGCGCGACCGAGCGAGCCTCCCCGCCGCCGCCGTCGCCGCATCGGCTTCACTCATCGAGCTGGCACGTGACGGTGAGCGTTTGAAGCGCGCCCATCGCGCGATCGCCAAGTTCGGTCCGTCGAGCGAAGGCATGCTGAGCGGCGTGGAGCGCATGCTCCGCCTCGATCGCTTTTTCGCCGATCGCGATCGATCAGACGTCGCGGCATCGCTCGTCGCCGTCGCCAACGCGCCAACGGACGCCGAGCGGACGGCGCTGGGAGCGGAGGTGTGGGCGGCATTCGAGCCGCCGGAATTGGCGGCGGCGGTCGCGGATCTCGTGGAACGCACGCCGGCGTCAGGATGGAACGTCATCGTCGCGTTGGTGCCGATCCTCGAGGCGCGGGCAGCGACCGACGCGTCAGCTTCGGCGACGCTGAACGAGATCGTCACTCGCGTGGCCGCCGGCTGGCTTCCCGAGGACCCCTCGTCGGCGCGCGGGCGGGCGATGCTCGCGCGATTCGCGGCGCAGGCTCGTCAGGCGGAGACGGCGATTCTCCTGCTGCCGCGTGACGTGCTCGCCGCCGAATCGCAAACGGACGACAAACGAGAAACCCGCCGCACCCGAGACGGGACGCCCCCTCTGACGGCGTTCGTCGATCTCGCGCTCGCTCCGCGGCCGACGATAAGCGCGGTGCGTGACATGATTCGGCTCGCCGCGCAGATCGGGGGGGGGCGCGATCTGTCCGCGCGACGGGCCGCGCAGCGGTTGAGCATTCTGCAATTCGCGGCCGTCCGACGCGCGATCGCCGCGTCGGGGATGAGCTGTCATGCGTCGGAGCTCGAGTCGCTGCGGAAGGATCTGCTGGGGTTCTGGGACCGATGTGCTCCCGCGGGCGAGTTGGATGCCGCCGCGAAGCGACTGCTCGCCGCGCCCGGTGACCAGACCGCCGGTGACGCGCACGTTGTCGCGATCTCGCTCGGCCGCGACGCCGATCGCGCGGGCATCGCCGAGACCATAGGATGGGTTCGACTCCTTTTGGTCGCAGGCGACACGGCTGGTGTCGCGGCGGCAGCGGCGTTCGCGTCGGCCAGTTCGGCGGCCGGCGAGATGGCTCCGCACATCGGCGCGCTGGCGCGAACCGCGCTGCCCCGGGAGCGGTCGATGTTGCTCGCCAAGTCCTGGCTGTCGCTCCTCGATCTCGCCGACGCCCGAACGCGGCGGGATCTCATGGTCGAGGCGTTGGGAGACGCGATCGCGCGAGCGAGCGCGGGCGGATCGATCGGTATCGTGTGCGACGCGTGCGTCGCGCTCGGCGAGCGAGGGATTCGACTCGACGAAGACACGTCGCGGCCGATCGTCTCCGCGCTCGCGCGCATGCGAGCGTCCGAAGTGCCGGCCGACGCGGCGCTTCGACTGCGCATCGCCTGCGCGGCCGTCGAACAGATCGGCGACGATCGCGTCGCCGACGCGATCGCGGCCACGGTCTGGTCGGACAGCACGAACGTCGACGTCGTGGGCGGACGCCTGTTTCTCGCCGCGGCGGCACTTCGAGCGGTCGAGCGTATCCGGCCGGCCGCGCAATTCGCGGCGCTGGCTGATGCCGCGAGCGCCGATCTGTCGTGGCGCTCGACGCTGCCGCCCGAGCACGCGCGGCGCATCTCGAATTTCCTTCGGCTTGGTGGCGGCTCGTCGCTCGCCACTCTCCTTCGACGTGAGCTTCCTGGTGAGGCTCCGTCTCTTTCGCCGAGATGAACATGGCATACTCGCTCGACGACGACCGAGTCGCGCGGTCTACGCAGCTTCCCGAGAGCGTTTTTCTCTGGGGGGCGCCGCGCTCGGGTAAAAGCGGATTCGCGGGATCGCTGTATGGACTCGGCCTCTCCGACCGCGCGGCGGCGCGATGGACGGCGCATCCGCGCGACGCGCTCGACGAACACACGCACGAAGAGCTCAAGCGCGCATACCGCGACCTTCAGCAGCTCGGCTACCGAAAGACGGACGTTCGCACGCCGGCGCCGCTCCGGCTCATCGTGCGAAAGCGCACGAAGGACCGCGAGGTCGATGCGATCGCGCTGTCGCTCGTCGATCCCGCGGGCGAGTGGGTGACGGACGCCGGCCACCGCGCCTCATTCGACGGCGTGGACGTGCATCGGCGCGCCGCACAATCGAATGGGCTGATCTGGCTCGTCGAGCCGGTGGACACACCCGCTGCACGATCGCGCACACAAGCCGAGTTGCTGCCGCAGCTCATCGCCCTGCTCGAAGCATCCGGCGGTAAGCAAATCGGCATTCCCGTCGCGATTTGTCTGAGCATGGTGGACCGGTTGTCGTCGGTCGAACGCGACCGCGCGCTGGCGGATACGCGCACGGTACTCGGCGAGCTGCTCGGCGAGTCGGTCACGCGATGGTTCGAGGCGCTCTGTCCCGAGCATCGCTACTTCGCGATCTCGTCGGCTGGTCTGTCCACCGGCGCGGTCGATCCAATCAATGTGTCGGAGGTTCTTGATTGGGTCGTCGAGCGCGGCCGTGCAGCGGCCAAAGCGCGGCCGCGCACCAACGTCGCAATCGTTCGCACTCCCGGAGTCGCGGTGCGCACGGGAGTTCTCGCGCTGGCCGGACTCGCGGGATTCGGCACCTACAGTCTGTTCCATCGAGCGCCGGCGACGACGCGCGCGAGCTCAGGGGAAGTGAGAGCGTCGCTCGATACGATCGCCGCGCGCGCACGGCCAGTTGACACGAGCGCCAAGCGCCAGCCGTCCTCCTCCCCCTCCCCCGCGCCATCCCCTGTGCCGGAGGTTCGTTCACAGGGATCATCTCGAGTGGACGACAGCGCCGGCGCAAAAGAAGCGTTTCGGAGATTGGCTCGAGCCTCGGGCGCCGAGCTGACTCGCTGGGCCGACACGGCGCGAGCGCGCGCGAGTCGCGTCCTCGAGTCCGGGTCCGCTGGGTCGCGCGTTCTCGCGCCGATGCACTATATCCGCGCGCGGGCGTGCGGGGTGCCGATGATGAACTGCGATCGAGGCCAGGTGATCGAAGACTACACGTGGGTCCGCGTACACGGGACACTCGCTCAACGTGAGGAGGCGCGCCGCGCGCTCGATACGCTCGTCGTTCGGCGCCGCCACGCGTCCCGATGACACTCGCCATCGCGATAGCGGCCTGCCTGCTCGCCGCGGCCGCCTGCTCCATCCTGTCGATGTCGGCGACGTCGCGCGGGCGTCAGGTGCTCACACTGGTCGCGATCGTGACGCCGCTGGCGATGTTGGGCGCCATCCTTCGTCCCCATCGCGACGCGGCGCCGGCCGACACGTTTCAGGTCGTCGGCCAGTTCGCCCCGGCCGGTGACACGCTACTAATCGGAAGCGGGCACCAGTCCGACGTACGCATCGCCACGATCGACGCCGACAGCGAGTCGGTGGTTCGCCTCATTCCCGATCGTGCGCCTGACCGCCTTCGCGTAGAGACGACGCCGGGAATGTCGGTCGTGTTCGACGGCGATCGACCCGTCAACGCCGCGCCGATCGGAGCGCGCGCGGCGATCACTTTGATCGGACGCGACACGATCCAGTTGTCGGTGCGAACGCCGCACTGGCCGCTGTCCTGTCTCGCGCGATGGGAGGGTCGGTGCACCCGGCGAGTGCTGTCGGTGCGGGACACGTCGCGGGGGGGCCGGGTGGTAAAGCGCACCGACGTGCGGCTGACGGAGACCGGGGTGACGGAGGCGATACTCGGCGTGGCCGCGGCGCCGCGGTTCGTGATGTTCGCGTCGGGGCATAGCGCCTACATCGCGAGCGCGGAGCCCGAGCGCATCCTCGTGGATGGCAAGGTTCTGCCGAGTGGTGGCGTGGTGGCCGGTGACTCGCTGACGATCGGTCGTGGGAGCGGCGCCGTCACGCTTCATTTTCGAACCGAGCGGCGGGGGGCGGCGACGACGAACCGGCGGTTGGTGTTGTACGACGAGCACCTCGCCTCGTCCCGCTGGCGCCTCGACCGTGAAAGCGGGCGGCGCGTTTTCGTCGTCAACGCCAGCGACTCCGCGCGCGCGGCGGCGGGAACGCTGCCGCTGATCGAGCTCAGTGAATGGCCGCTCGGACCACGGGCGGTCGATTACGCCGGTGTGCTCGAAGACTCGGCCCAAGGGGGAGGAGGATGGTGGTGGCGACACGCGGGCACGAGCACTCGCGTTGCCACGAACGTCATGACGCAATGGCCGTCCGACGCCGGTCAGACCCGTGGACATATCATCCGACTGGGCCACGCGTCGCTCGCGGCCAATCCGATCCTTGCGATATCGATCCTCTGGATCGCCGGCGCCCTCGTGTTGGCATTCGGCGCGAGCGGAGTTGTTCATCCCGCATTGCGAACGGGACTTCTGGGGTTGGTCTACACGCTGACGTTCGTCCGCGCACTCCTCGCCGTTCGAGTTTCACAGGCGCCTCCCTTCCTCACCGACGTCACGACGACGGTGATCGCCCTGCTCTGCGCCCTGCCGGCGTGCGTGACGCTGATCGAGAACTGGTCGGCGCTGTGGACCCTCGCCGCGGACCCGACGCGATCGGCGATCCAGCGCGCCGCTCTCGTCGCGGCGGTGGTTGCCGTCGCGCCGGTCACGGCGCTCGTCGCGTCTCGGGGCAACCTGCAGATCGCGCTGCTCACGGCAGCCGTCGTCGTCGCGTCGACCGGCGGCCTCGTGGCCGTTCAACACGTTCTCGGTTCGCGCTCACACCGTCGGTCGGTGAAGGCGACACCGCTCGCCATGCTCGAGGCGCCCGAGCAGGGCGATCTCGGACTCGTCCAGCTCATTCGCGCCGTGGCGACGCTTCTCGTGCTCGTCGCGTTTTACGTCGAGCTGGAGCTGGCGCGGCGGATTCCCTGGTGGATCATCGCGGCCGCGCATGCGGCACTAGTCGCTTCGGTCTGGTGGTATCTCGAGCTTCGCGCGCGCGTGCTTCCGCGTCTCAGACTTCGCGCTCTCGCCGGACGAACAGCGCTCGTGTCGCTCGCGACCGTGCTCGGCGCCGGCACTCTCGTCGCCAGCGAGCTCGCACCGGACGCGCCGGTACTTCGCTCGGTTGGGGTCGTGGGCGCGGCGGTCTTCG
>DATMHK010000057.1:0-8432 GCA_035554995.1 Gemmatimonadaceae bacterium | reverse complement strand
TGCGGGCGAGATGGCGTCGTCGTTCCGCTCCATCGCCTTCTCGAACTGTTCGATCGTCGCGTGCTGCGGGCCGGGCTTGATGAAGATTTCGGTCGACGCGCACCACACGACGGCGAGCCGATCGCATTTGTTGCGCGCTTTGAAGTCACGAAGATCCTGGCGCAGCTGCTCCGCGAGGTCGCGCTTGGTCTTCCCTTTCTTGACGTTCTCGCCGTTGATCCGCGTGACGTACTTGTTGTCGAATACGGCGGGCATCGGCTTGATGCCACGGAGGAAATCCGCGACCGGCTCGAGATCACGCTCCTCGAGCACACCCGCCTTCTTCGCGGCCGTGTATGCGTCGTCGGGGATCGGGTCCCAGGCGCCGAAGACGATGTCGTCGAGCGACGCGAGCGGAACGAAGTCCTTGATCAGCGGCGAGCGACTCTCGGTGCGCTTCCCGAGGCGGATTGTCGCCATTTGGGTGAGCGATCCGATCGGCTTCGAGTGTCCGCGACGAATGCTTTCGACGCCTGCCATGAACGTCGTTGCAACAGCGCCGAGCCCAGGCGTGAGAATGCCAAGCGTGCCGGTGGCTGGGCGGATGGTAGGCGATGCCACGAATTGAATCTCCTGTCGACTTTACGGCCGCGTGCCTGTGGGGCGACGGCGTCGCAGCCAGAACGACTTTTCTGTCGTGAGTGGGAGCGGCGGGGCGTCGGCGCGGGCGTTCGTCTGCTGATACACGAACACCATCCGCTGCACGACCGTGATCCACGCCGTGATGGTGAGGAAAACAACGATCAACCCCAGAACGACTCCGTTGAACACCAACCCGAAGAACGCCTGGGGGGCCGACAACAAAACAATGCGCTCCGGCCGCTGCACCATGCCGACCTTTGCGTCGAGGCCGAGTGCCTCGGCGCGCGCGCGGATGTACGAGGTCAGGTACGCGCCGATCAAACCGGCCAAGCACACGACGACCATCACCATGTTGCTGTGGCGCGGATTGATGGCGTAGAAGACCGCCAACCCGCCGAGCAACGCGCCATCCGCAACCCGGTCCAACGTCGAGTCGAGGAATGCCCCGAAGGTCGAGCTCTTGTTCGACCGCCGGGCGACCGTGCCGTCCAGGACGTCGAACAGCGCGGTCATACCAAGGAACCAGCCGCCCGTCCGAATGTGACCGGAGGCGTAGATGGCGCCGCCGGCGACGGTGCACATCGTCCCGATGGCAGTGATGGTGTTAGGATGGACTCCGCGGCGGACCAGCCAATTGGCGACCGGATCGATGACCTTCAGGTATCCGTTTTGGAGCCAGTCCGGGAGAATCTTCATGCGGCTCGCTTGGGCAGGAACGCGCCGTCCCCTGACGGGGCGGCTTCGCGCGTAAAGGTAGCCCTTTCATCGAGTTGTGGCAACCGACTCAACCGGCTGGGATCATGGCAACGGGAATACGTATGTGCCGGTCAGAACGACGTTTGGACGTGAATAGGTCTTCGCACCGTCGACCGTCGTCGCCTTGAGGCTGACCGTCGTTCCTGTCGCAACACCCTGCACCGGGATTGTCGCCGAACTATTGGCGCCGACCTGACGCAGGAAGGTGTCGCTGCCGCTCACGGTCACGTAGACGTTCACGGCCTGCGACAGCGTGTTGTTCACCTGCAGCGAGACGGCCGTCGCCTGAGTCGGCGCCGTCCGAACGTCCACCTGCCGCGGGCTGCAGGCCGCGAGGATGCCGCTCGCGGCCAGCACCAAAATGCCTTGGGTGCGTCGAGTTGTTGGCAGTCTCATCACTTTCTCCGTTTATGGCGTGCTTCGGTGCAAAAGATGTGCGCGAAACCGTCGCGTCCGCTCAACGATATAACAAGTAGCGCCGCGCCCCAGCCAGGAACTGTTCGACCAGCCGCCGCTGTGATTCCATCGCTTGGTCGGGATCCGCACCACGCACGATCGCCTCGCGAACCGAGGTGCTCCCGAACCGTTCGTCAAACGTGCGATCACCGATCTTGAGCGAGTCCGGATGCACTCGCGTCAGGGCCCAGAGCACCGCCGCCGCCACATGCCCCGATCGCACTGCATTTCGATCCGTGACGGCGATGCGCACACCGGGAATTCGCTGGTTGTTGTACTTCGAATCGCCGGCGTTCTGCGGCGTGAACGGATCGACGTCGAAGCGCACACCGGCGAGACGACGTCCATTCAACAAATCCGCGACCCGCTGCGCGTCCATCCATGGCGCGCCGAAACGCTGAAAGGCGTCGCTCGTGCCGCGTCCGACGGAGACGTTCGAGCCTTCGAATGCGACGAGCGACGGATAGACCAAGCCGCTGGTGAGCGTCGGCAGATTCGGCGACGGACGAACCCACGGCAGACCTGTTTCGTCGAACCACATCGAGCGCCGCCAACCCGCGACGGGAACGACGTGCAGCGTGGCGCCGATGTGCAGCACGTCGTTGTAGAAGAGGGCAAGCTCGCCCATCGTCATTCCGTGACGCAGCGGGAACGGATATAATGCGTACGCCTTCCCCGCGCGCTGCGCGGTTGGTTCTTCGGGATCCGAGAGTGTGGTGTCGAGCACGGGACCGTCGACATGCTCGCCTGTGATCGGGTTTGGTCGGTCGAGCACGATGATGGGGATGTGACGCCGCGCCGCCGCGTGCATGGCATAGATCATCGCTCCCACGTACGTCCACGTCCGGGTACCAATGTCCTGTAGATCGTACACGAGCGCGTCGAGATCGGTGGTCAGGCTGTCGGGCGGCGCGATCGTCGTGTTGGTGTAGAGCGAATGCACTTGAAGACCGCTTCGCTCGTCGATCCCGCTCGCGATGTGCTCTCGGTCCTCCGTCCCACGAATGCCATGCTCGGGAGAGAAGAGCCGCACCAGGTTGACACCGGCGGCCTTTGCCCGCGAATCGCGGAGCAGGTCGATGTCCGATCGGCCCGCCGCGTCGACTCCTGTTTGGTTGGTGAGCAGGGCGATCCGCTTCCCGCGGATGAGCGCGATGCTGTCGTCGAGCAACACGCTGATTCCCGGCCGAACCGTCGCCGACGACGGGGCGGGCGTCGGCGCGGTCCGGCTCATGCAGCCCCCTGCCACCGCGCTGGCCATCGACACCGCAACCAACAGCTTCACACCCCGATGCATCGACTTTTCTCCGTTGTGATTTCCGCTGCCCTGCTTGTCTCGGCCTGTCATCGTTCGTCGACGGCGACCGGAACGCTCGCCGCAGTCACGCAGCCGAGCGGCGCGCCAGTTCGCGACGTCATTCGCGCCGACCTGCAGCGCGTCCTCGATCGCGCGAGAGCCGACAGCGCGTTTCCCGGCGCGTTCGCGGTCGTCGGTACGCATGATGGCATCATCGCCGAATATGGCGTGGGTCAGCTCGATTGGGCACCCAGCCCTCGTCCCGACGAGCACACCATTTGGGATCTCGCGTCGCTCAGCAAAGTCGTCGGCATGACGACCGCGATCATGCAACTCGTCGAGCAAGGCCGCGTCGACGTCGACGCGCCGGTGCAGCGTTACCTCCCCGACTGGACCGGTCCGAACAAGGAGCGAGTAACCGTTCGTCATCTGCTGACGCACACCGGCGGATTGCCGCCCGATCAACCGCCCGGCTCGAAGCCGTACGACGAGATCACGCACAACGCGGACAGCGTCGCGATGCTCATGTTCGCGACGCCGCTCGACACGCTGCCCGGCATCAGAATGGTCTACAGCGACATCGGCGCCTACTTGCTCGGCAAGATCGTCGAACGGCTCAGCGGCCAGACGCTCGACGCCTATCTGCGCGACCATGTCTTCCGTCCGCTCGGCATGACCGAGACGATGTACAATCCGCCCGCGTCGCTGCTGCCGCGTATCGCGCCGACCGAGGTCGATCCGCGGCGCGGTGGTCTCGTTCGCGGCAAAGTGCACGATGAGCGCTCGTACTATCTCGGCGGCGTCTCGGCGCATGCCGGGATCTTCAGCAGCGGCCACGATCTCGCGCGATTCGCGCGCATGTACCTCAACAACGGAACGCTCGACGGCGTGCGCGTGCTCCAACCCGCGACGATCGCTCGATTCACCGCCTACGTCGATTCAGTCTTCTCGGACCGAGGGCTCGGCTGGCAGAAGCCGGACCTCCCCGGAATGCGTTTCGCGAGCCCCTCGGCGGCCTGGGCGGGACACTCCCTATCATCGCGCGCGTTCGGACACACCGGCTTCACCGGCACTTCGATCGCCATCGACCCGCAGCGTGATCTCTTCATCGTTCTGCTCACCAACCGCGTGAACCCGACGCGCAACAACGGCAAGATTACCGAAGTGCGGCGTCAGCTCGCCGATGCCGTTGTTCCCGACTTCGATCGTCTCCGCCCTGCTGGTTCCTCCTCAACCACGCGACCATGAACCTCACCGCGATCGACTGGGCTATCGTAGCCGCGTACTTCCTGTTGTCGGCCGGCATCGGCTTCGCCTTCACGAAGCGCGGCGGCGAAAGCCTGAGCGAGTACTTCATCTCCGGGCGCGCGGTACCGTGGTGGCTTGCCGGCGCGTCCATGGTCGCGACGACGTTCGCGGCCGACACGCCGCTCGTCGTCACGGGCCTCGTCTCGGCGCACGGCGTCGCCGGAAACTGGCTGTGGTGGAACATGCTGATGAGCGGCATGCTCACCGTGTTCTTCTTCGCGCGTTTGTGGCGGAGAGCGAATGTGATGACGGACGTGGAGTTCGCCGAGGTCCGGTACAGTGGCAAGCCGGCGGCGACGCTCCGTGTCTTCCGCGCCCTGTACCTCGCCATTCCGATCAACCTGATCATTCTCGGCTGGGTGACGCGCGCGATGATCAAGATTCTCACGATCTCGCTCGGCCTGCACCCAGTAACGGCCGGCGGCGTGACCATTTCCGGCGAGGTCATCGCCGTCGGCATCTGCTTCATCATCACGATGGCCTACTCGGTGGCCGCGGGGATGTGGGCCGTGCTGTGGACGGACCTCGTGCAGTTCGTGATCAAGATGACCGCGGTGATCGTGCTCGCGGTGTTCGCGGTGCGCGCGGTTGGCGGCATGGACGTGATGAAGATCAAGCTCGCCGAGCATTTCGGGAGCGAGAAAGCGGCGCTGTCGGTGCTACCGATTTCCTTTGGACCAAGCGGTCTAGTGGCCTACGCCTGGATGCCGATTCTCACGCTCGCGGTGTTTCTCGGCGTGCAGTGGTGGGCGGCGTGGTATCCGGGCGCCGAGCCGGGCGGAGGCGGCTACGTCGCGCAGCGAATCTTCTCGGCGCGCTCCGAGCGGGACGGAGTACTCGCGACGCTTTCATTCCAGGTCGCGCATTACGCCCTGCGACCGTGGCCGTGGATCGTCACAGGCCTTGCAACGGTGATCCTCTATCCCAACGGCATCGGTCCGAATCACGATCACGAAGCGGCGTACGTGCAGTCGTTCGTCGATCTGCTACCGACGCCGTGGCGTGGTTTCATGATGGCCGGTTTTGCCGCGGCGTACATGTCGACGGTCGCCACGCAGCTCAACTGGGGCGCGTCGTATCTCGTGAACGACGTATACCGCCGGTTCCTGAAGAAGGACGCCACCGAGAAACACTATGTGTCGATGTCTCGGCTCGCGACGGTCTTGTTGTTCTTGATGTCGACGCTCGTGACGTGGCGCCTCTCGTCGGTCGAAGGCGCGTGGAAGTTCTTGCTCGCGATCGGCGCCGGCACAGGACTCGTGCTCATTCTCCGCTGGTACTGGTGGCGCATCAACGCCTGGTCCGAGATCAGTTCGATGCTCGCGTCGTTCGCGATCTCGGCGATGTGTTTCCAACTGGTACCGGGGCGCTGGTTCCCGGCCGACGATCCTCGGAACGACTCCGTGATCATGCTCATCACGGTCGCTTTGAGTACGGTCGTTTGGTTGTCCGTGACGTTCATGACTCAACCAGAAACCGAAACGGTGCTGGCCTCGTTCTACGAACGCGTACGTCCCGGCGGCCCAGGCTGGGCGCGTGTGTCCGAGAAGCTCGGTTATGGACGTGAGCAGATTCCGGGCGGGGCGCTGGCGTGGACAAACTGGATCGCGGGAATTGTCGCCGTGTACTCGTCGCTCTTCGGAATCGGCAAAATCGTATTCGGTGAGATTGGATCCGGCGTGATTCTATTGGTGATCGCAGTGGTCGCGTTCGCGTGGATTGCCCGGTCGTTCAGAAACGAGGCGCCACCGCCCGCGATGGCGCAGAGAGAGGTGGTATCAATTGCAGCCGACTGATGGAAACGGCGCAACATCGCTTTCAGCTATGGTCGGCGGCGGCGGCGGACGGCCGGGCTGTCGGCTGACGGCTGAAGCTGTCGGCTGACGCAGCTACCCTGTGCTCGGGATGGCTCCCCGCTGGCGGCGGCCGGCCGGGAGCCGGCTGACGGCCGTCGCCGAAAGCCAACAGGCCGCCGGCCGGGCGCACCGCCGCGAGCCGCAAGCCAGCGGCCAGCCGCCGCTGCCGACCATAGCCGCCGGCGACGTCGCGCCGTTTGACGTCGCGCCGTTTCGGGTGTTGCGGGGTACAGCTCAACGTCGTGTTTGAACGCGACTTCCATCCTCGTTATTATTACTGGTGCATATCTGAAGCGCCCGCCATCTCGACGGGCCTCAAGGGGAGATCCGCGATGAGCACGATGAATCAGCCCGAGGTGTTGGTGACCGTTACCGCGGTCGCGTCCGCCGAGGTCAAGAAGTTCATGGAAGCTGAGGGTGTTGACCCTGCGAAGGGCGGACTCCGCGTGAGCGTCCAGCCCGGCGGGTGCAGCGGCTTCAAGTACGGCCTGTTGATCGAGGACGAGGCCGCTGAAGACGATCTCGTCGTCGCGCAGGGCGAGTGGAACGTCTTCGTCGATCCGTTCTCGGCGCAGTACTTGAACGGCGTCATCATCGACTATGTCTCGTCGATGCAGGGATCTGGTTTCACCTTCAAGAATCCGAACTCCACGGGTGGCTGCGGCTGCGGGAGCTCGTTCTCCGCGTAGCGGCGTCGCCGATACGGTTCAACACACATGGAACGGTCCGTCGCTGGCGCACGCCGGGACGCGGTCGTGAATGAAGCGAGGGGGGTGGGCGATTCGACGGATCGCCCCCCCCTTTCTCATATCGTTCACGGCGCCGCGCAACGAGAGCTCATTCGCACGGTCATCGTCGACGATCACGAGGAGATCGCACGGCTCGTCGCGAAGCGCATCGCGACCCTCATTAGAGAGAAGGGGGCAAAGGGAGAGCCCATAGTCCTCGGTTTGGCCACTGGATCGACGCCGATCGGGATCTATCGCGAGCTGATTCGCATGCATCGCGACGAGGGATTGAGCTTCAAGAACGTCGTGACGTTCAACCTCGACGAGTACTACCCGATGCCGAAGGAGAGCATCCACTCCTACCACCGCTTCATGTGGGAGAATCTCTTCACGCAGATCGACATCGATCCGGCGAACGTCCACATCCCGCCGGGCGAGATGTCGCGTCAGGATATCGGGCCGGCCGCTCGCGAGTACGAGCAGGAGATCGTGCGCGCGGGCGGCATCGACTTTCAGATTCTCGGCATCGGCAAGACGGGGCACATCGGATTCAACGAGCCCGGCTCCGGCGCCGATAGCCGCACGCGGCTCGTCACGCTCGATGCGGTCACGCGCAAGGACGCCGCCGCCGACTTCTTCGGCGAGGAGTTCGTGCCGCGCGAGGCGGTGACGATGGGCATCGCGACGATTCTCGACGCGCGCGAGATCGCGATCATCGCCACCGGCGAGCACAAAGCGAGCATCGTTCAGCGCGCCGTCGAAGGCGAGATCGACGTCGAGGTCGCGGCGACGTTTCTCCAGCGTCACCCCAAGACGACCTTCTATCTCGACCGCGCCGCCGCCGCGGAGCTCACGCGCATCAAGACGCCGTGGCTCATCGACGAGGTCCAGTGGACGCAGGACCTCATCCTGCGCGCGGTGATCTGGCTATCGGAGCGGACCGGCAAAGCGATCCTCAAGCTCACGCAGCGCGACTACGCCGACGCGCGCATGTCGTCGCTCGTCGCCAAGTTCGGATCACCGGGCGAAGTGAACGGCAAGGTCTTCAACCTCCTCGGCTCGAAGATTCGCGGGAAGTCCAAGCTGCCCGTCGGCCGACGGATCATCTGCTTCTCGCCGCATCCCGACGACGACGTCATCTCGATGGGCGGCATCCTGCGCAAGCTCGTCGAGAACGACAACGACATCATCGTCGCGTACATGACGAGCGGCAACATCGCCGTGTTCGACCACGACGTGCGCCGATACGTGGACTTCATCGAGCGACTCGCCGTCGAAGGCCTGATTGATCGCCCGAAGGAGCAGCGGCTGGCGGGCACCGTGCACGAAGGGCTCGAGCGGAAGACGCCGGGCGAGGTCGACGTCCGCGAAGTGCAGGACATCAAGCGGATCATCCGCGAGGCGGAAGCC
>DATMHK010000056.1:0-4188 GCA_035554995.1 Gemmatimonadaceae bacterium | reverse complement strand
GAGTCGAACATGCGCGTGAGGTATTTGGTTAGGGGGGCGGTAGGCGATGGGCGGTGGGCGGTAGGCGATGGGCGATGGGCGATGGGCGATGGGCGATGGGCGAAACATCGTCACGGCTGTAACAGGGGCTTCACAGGAGTGGCGGGCGGGCGTCTATTGAACGTCCCATGCATCGCTGGTGCTTTTCAGCCCTTGCACTGATCGCCGCCTGCGGCCATGAGCCCGCGCCGGTGGAGCGTCCACTCATCGACGAGGCGGCTCCACCGCCACCGGCCGCCGAGCAGTCGCGGTTCAGTGTGCCGCTCGAGTACGACTTCACGTCGATTCTGCGCATCGTCGAGCGCGCGGTGCCGCTCAAGTTCGGGTCGATCGACTCCGTTCACCAAGTGGGCGACGACACGCGGCGGCATTTCGCGTTCGAGGCGGAGCGCGGGCCGTTCACGGCGTTCGCGCAGGGGAATCTCGTGCACCTCGAGGCGACGCTGGCCTACGCGGTGCGGGGCTTCTACAAGCCGGTCATCGGGCCGACGCTGAGCGCCGGGTGCGGCGGTCGCATCGACCAACGTCCGCGCATTGTCGTGGAGCTGGCAACGCCGCTGACGCTGACATCGAACTGGCATCTCGGATCGCAGGCGCGTCTCGTCCGCATCGCGCCGGCATCCGAAGAGCAGCGCGATCACTGCGACGTGAGCTTGCTGCGACGCGATATCACGCCACGGGTGATCGAGGCCGCGACAAGCGGAATCACAGGCCATCTGGCCGACATCGACAAGAAGATCGGCGAGATCGACCTGCAGAAGCGCTTCGCCGAATGGTGGCAGCTGCTCGAGCGTCCGATCCGTCTCACCGACGGCGTGTGGCTTCTGCTCGGACCGGAGCAGCTTGCTATGGGCCGAGTTCGTGGGACGGGACGCGTCCTGCGCGTGCCGGTGACGCTCGCCGCGCATCCCCGCATCGTCACGGTCGCCGTGGCCGACACGCCGCACGTTGACACGATCGCGCTCCCGGCGCTCGGCCGCGATTCGTCCGCAGGCGGCTTTCAGATCGCGATGGACGGGCTGATCGACTATCGCACCGCGTCAACGGCGATCGGTAAGGCGCTCGTCGGCCGCAAATTCTCGCAGTCGGGGAAGAGCGTCACCGTCGACGCGGCCCTGCTGACACCCGCGGCTCGTGGGCGCTTGGCGTTGAGCATCACCTTCAGCGGCGATGCCAAGGGAACGCTGCGCTTCCTCGGTGGACCGACCTACGATGCAAAGCGCAGAGAGGTGACCGTTCCCGATCTCGACTATGATCTCGCGACGGACAACCAACTCATCAACACCTACGCATGGCTCAAGTCCGATGATCTGCGCGCGATGTTTCGAGAGCGCGCGCATGTGCCCGTCGCGCAGGCGATCGAGCGCGGCAAATCACTCTTGCTCGCCGGTCTCAATCGCAAGGTCGGCAGCGCAATGACGCTCTCGGCGACCGTCGATTCGGTCGCCGTGCGGGGCATCTTCGTTACGCGGAGCGGAATCGTCGTGCGCGGCCTCGCCGCCGGACAAGCCGGCGTCGTCGTTCGCCAGCGCTAAGCCGCGCACGACAACCGAGTTACTTCTTGCGGCGTTTTTCCGCGGCGGACTTCGCCCGGCTCCGCGCGGCGCGCGACGGCGGTTCGCTCAACCGCGCATCTCCAGCCGATTTGGACGCGGCACCTTTGGTCGGCCGCCGGGCGCCTTTTTTCGCTTCGGTCTGCGCGAACTCTTCCTTAGCCCGATCGAGAAGCTCGGGCGCCTCGCGCTCGCCTTTGCGGTTCGCTCCGCCCGATTCGGGGCGGTCCATTTGGAAAAAGTTCGAGGGCTTGTGTCCCATGGATCGCGTCTCCGAGCTCAGCTGGTTGTGTGCACACGGATTCTTGCACGGCTGTGCCGCCCGAGCATTTGCTCCGAATGCAGGTGTCGAACCAGTCACGCTCAGAGGCGGCTGGTTCACGGAACCGAGCGAGCGGAGCCCGGCAGTCCGGTCCGCGAGCCCTCGGCGCACGGAGCCCTCGGGCCGGCTACTTCGCGATTCGCTTTAAAAAGTCGTAGGTGAAATCGAGCGCGTCGTCGAACGACGAGACGAGGATGCGTTCGTCTTTGCCGTGCGCGCGAATGTCGCCGGTTTCGATGAAGATTCCGCTGAACGCGTAGACCGGGACGCCGGCATTGCGGAGAAAAAGGCCGTCGGTGGCGCCGGTTTCCATGTACGGCGCGATCGGCACTGTGCCCCATGTCGCTTTGACCGATGCTTCGACGGCGCTGAAAACGTCGGGCCGAAGCGGCGATGCAGGGCTGGGCCGCGCCGTGTCGACGGGAGCGAGGTGGACCGAGGTGTCGTTGATCGCCCGCACTAACGCACGCTCGACGCCCGCCGGGTCGTCGCCGGGCAGCATGCGGCAGTTCACCAACGCGCGGGCCGTCTGCGGAAGCGCATTCGGGGCGTGGCCGCCTTCGAGCATAGTTGCGACACACGTCGTGCGAAGGAGCGAGTTGTAGAGCGGCGTCTTGCTCAGACGCGCGATCGCGGCCGGATCGGTCTTGCCGGCGGCGACAGAACGCATATCCGCCGCCACAGGCGGTGTGGCCGTCGCGGCAGCCTTCGCGAAGTACGCGCGCACGACATCGTTCGGTTTGGCTGGAAAGTCATAGGCCCCGACGCGCTCCAGGGCGCGGGCCAGCGCATAGATCGCGTTGTCCTTGCGCGGCAGCGAACTGTGGCCTCCGGGATTCGTCGCTGTGATCTCGACGGAATGGTAGACCTTTTCGGCCGCTTGAACGTCGAACAGCGTGTGCTTGCCCTTTTCCAGCTCGCCGCCGCCGGCGTCGACATTGATCACGTAGTCGGCGTCGATCAGATCGCGCTTGTTCTTGAGCAACCAGTCCACGCCGTTGTACGGCATGCCTCCTTCTTCACCGGCCGTCAGCGCGAGGATGAGATCGCGATCGGGGACGATCTTCTCCTGCTTCATACGAAGGAGCGCCGCGACAAGCGTGGCCGCCCCGCCCTTCACGTCTTGCGTACCGCGGCCGTAAAGGTAGCCGTCCTGCTCGGTGAGCTTGAACGGATCGAACGTCCAGTCGGTTCGCTTGGCTTCGACGACGTCGAGGTGCGCGAGGAGCAGGACCGCTTTCTTCGCACCAGAGCCGCGATAGCGAACGACCAGGTTTCTGTTCTTCGGTGTCGGACCCACCACCTGAACGTCGGCCTCGGCAAAACCCGCGTCCTTGAAACGAACCTGTAGCTGTTCGGCGATCGTCGTGGTATTGCCGGAAGACGCCGTGGTGTTTGTCTCGATCATCTCGCGAAGGATCGCGCGACCGAGCTGGTGGTACGCCGAGGGCTGCTGGGATCCGAGTCGTGTCGCGACGGCGAACAGCAGCAGCGTTTTGAATGTTCTCATGGCTGGACTTGATGGATTCCGGCCAGCGCGGTGACGAGGAGTAACGCCCACTGCGGTCCGAGCCAGCCATTCTGGCCGTCATCGTACGTCTCGCCGAGCGAATGGGCGCCGTCGCCCTTCCCGCCGCCGCCGAGCCGGATGCCGGGGACGCCGAGGCTGATCGGAATATTCGCGTCGGTGCTCGACGCTCCTGTCGTCGCGGTGAAGCCGAGCAATTTGCCGGCGGAGATCGCCGCCTGTACGATCCGGGCGCTGTCGGCCTGGCCGCCCGTGGGTCGAATGCCCATCGTGTCCACGACGAGCGTCAGCTTGGCGGTGGCAGCACGCGGGCCCGTCCATCGCGCGTTCTCCGCGGCGAGTGCGTCGCGCAGGATCTTCTGCACTTTGGCGTCGACGGCAGCGAGCGACGCGGCGTCCTCGGAGCGCATATCGACTTCCATCGACGCATCGCCGGAGATGGAATTGACCGACGTGCCTCCCTGAATGATGCCGACGTTGAACGTCGTTTTCGGCGTAGTCGGAACTTGAATGTCGGAGATGGCGGAAATCGCGCGGCCGAGCGCGTGGATCGGATTCGGGATGCCGAACGCGCCGTAGCTGTGGCCCCCCGGTCCCTTGTAGCTGACACGGTAGCGATAGCTGCCCACGGCGCGGCTGGCGATATCAAGCCCGGTGCCGTCGACGGAGATGAAGTAGTCGATTTTCCCCTTCAATTCCTTGGCGAACAAGTAGCGCGTGCCGCGCAGATTCCCCGGCCCTTCCTC
>DATMHK010000055.1:0-15795 GCA_035554995.1 Gemmatimonadaceae bacterium | reverse complement strand
GAAGCGCGTGTCCCGCGGCCGGGGTTGCCCTCGCCGGTCGCCGCGACGACGAGTGGCTCGTGTTTCTCGGCGCGACGCTGCGGCTCGTCGGCGAGATGGCAGCGCGAGACGTGACCGCTTCCGATCTGATAGAGCGGCGGATGCTCCGTCGCGCAGCGATCCCACGCGTAGGGACAACGGTCGTGAAAGCGACAGCCAGCGGGCCACGCCGTGGGCGGCGGCACGGTGCCGGGAATCGTTGCCAGACGCTCGCGTTCCTGCCCCACCTGCGGCATTGCGCCGAGAAGTCCTTCCGTGTACGGATGGTGGGCCGCCGCGAAGAGCTCTCGCACGGCAGCCTCCTCGACCACTTCGCCGCCGTACATGACGATCACGCGCGACACGGATTCGGCGACGACGCCGAGATCGTGCGTAATGAGCAAGATCGATGTCCCAAACTGTTTTTGCAGATCGGCGAGGAGCTCGAGGATCTGCGCCTGGATCGTGACGTCGAGCGCCGTCGTCGGCTCATCGGCGATGACGAGCGCGGGATTCATGACGAGCGCCATGGCGATCACGACGCGCTGGCGCATGCCGCCGGAGAGCTGGTGCGGATATTCGTTGGCGCGTTGGGCGGGCGCGGGGATGCCGACCGTCTCGAGCATCTTGACCGCGCGGTCCCACGCCTCGCGTTTGGAGCCGGCGCCGTGAATCCGCACCACCTCGGCGATCTGATCGCCAACGGTGAAGACGGGATTCAGAGCCGTCATGGGCTCCTGGAAGACCATCGAGATGCGAGCGCCGCGCACGGCGCGCATCGACTTCTCGTCGATGGTGACGAGATTCTTTCCGTCGAAGGTGATCTCGCTCCCGGACTCGATGCGTCCGGGCGGACGGATCAGGCGCAAGAGCGAGAGCGCGGTGACCGACTTACCGCACCCTGATTCGCCGACGAGGCCGACCGTTTCGCCGGGAGCGATCTCGAAGCTGACGCCGTCGACGGACCGCGCCACACCGGATTCGGTGTAGAAGTACGTCCGCAGATCGTGAACGCGCAGCAGCGGCTCAGGCATTGGGCGACTCGGCGACTCGGCGACTCGGCTACTCGGCTACGGATGCGGCAATTCCGGCGTCAACTCGGGCAACGGCCGGGCCACGTGAACCTGCCGAGGATCGAGGACGTCGCGCAAGGCATCGCCGAGGATGTTGAACGAGAGCACCGTCGCGACGATGGCGAGCCCGGGGAAGAGGAGGACCCACCAGGCGCTGACACCGTAGCCGATCCCGTCGAGGAAGATCGAGCCCCAGCTGGGTGTCGGCGGTTGCGCGCCGATGCCGAGATACGACAGGCCAGCCTCGAGGGCAATCACGTTGCCGACGCCGAGCGTAGCGCTGACGATGACGGGAGCCGCGACGTTCGGAAGCAAATGGCGACCGAGCATCGATACCGGCGAGGCGCCGAGTGCGCGTGCCGCGACGACGAAATCCGCATTGCGAATCGACAGGACTTGGGCGCGTACGAGTCGCGCGACGCCAAACCAACCGGTCGCGCCGAGCAGCAGGATGAGACCTGCGAGTCCGGGGCGCCAGAGCGTCAGCACGGCGATGAGGAGGAGCACGCGTGGAATCGACATGAAACCGTCGAGCAGTCGCATCATGAGCGTTTCGACGCGTCCGCCCGCATAGCCGGCGACCAATCCGTACGTCGTCCCGACGACCGTGGAGAACAGCACGGCGAAAAGGCCGATGGAAAGCGAGATGGCTCCGCCCGTGAGCACGCGCGCGAAGACGTCGCGGCTGAACTGATCCGTACCGAACAAATGCTGCACCGAGGGCGGTGCGTTCTTCATTCCCACGACGTCCGGCTGCACGACGCTGCTTTCGCCGACGACGAGCCATCCGAGCATGGCGCCGACGGTGAGCAGCGTGAGCGACATGAGTGCCCACCGCGAAGATCGCCGCGCGAGAAGTCGGAGGAGGATGCTGGTCATGGCGCTACACGCGGACACGCGGATCCAACACCGCGTGCAGGAAGTCGGCGAGCAGATTGCCGACGATGACCATGAGCGAGCCGACGATCACGGTCGCCGTGACGAGATCGTAATCGAGAGCGATGATCGCGTTCGCGGCGAGCAGCCCCATCCCGGGCCACTGGAAGACTTTCTCGATGAAGAGCACGCCGCCGAGCAACGCCGGGAACAGTATGCCAAGCAACGTGATGATCGGCGTCAGCCCGGTGCGAAGCGCGTGACGCCACAAGATCGAACGTTCAGGTACTCCTTTCGCGCGCGCCGTTCGCACGAAGTCGGACGGAAGGACCTCCAACATCGCGGCGCGTTGGTACCGTGCGATACCGGCGAGCGTCAGCAGCGTGAACGATGCGACGGGCAGCACCAGATGCCGTAAGCGGTCGAGAAAGGCCGGCCACGGGGCGAGGTAGTCATGCACGGCCTCTTCGACCATCCCGCCGGCCGGAAAGAGCTGCCACCACTGCGCGAAGACGAGCAGTGCCATGAGCGCACCCCAGAAGTCGGGCAGTGAATAGAAGAACAGCAAGAAGCCCGAGCTCAGGCGATCGAACCAACCATCTCGTCGCGCCGCTTGGAGCGTTCCGATGATCACGCCCAGCAACAGGCTGAGGACGAGCGACAGGCCCGTGAGGGCGAGCGTTCGCGGCAGCGTTTCGGCGATGCTCCGCGAAACGGGTCCTTGCTTCGACACGGAATAGCCGAGGTCTCCATGCGCCAACGCCCAGATGTAGAGGGCGAACTGCTGCGGGAGCGGCTTGTCGTAGCCGTGCTCCGCACGCAGCTGTGCGCGGATGGCCGGGGTTATTCGAGGATTGTCATAGGCAAACGGATCGCCCGGCGCGGAGCGAATGATGAAGAAGCTGATCGTCGTGACGACTGCGACGACGATCAGCGATTGCCAAAGCCGAGCGGCGAGCGCCCGTTGCCCCATCTAGCGCTTGGCGGGAGGCGCGAGGCCGATCCGATCCCGGTCGATGCGTTTCGCCGGCGGGATGGACCAATCGGCCAGGTTGACGTGCCAGCCTTCGCTGCGCAGTGGGGGAATTTCCAGTCGACGGTTCACGCCGGCGACGTAGATCACGTCATAGAGCCAGATAGCGGGAACGTCGTCGATGACCTGTTGAAACGCTCGGCTCGCGTACGCTTTCGCCTTCGCCGGGTCGAAGGACGCGATCGAGCTGTCGAGCGCCGCGTCTACGGTCTTGTTGGAGTAGAACAGCCAGTTCTGTCCATCGGGCCCGATGCCTTCCGTCGCCCAGTTTTGCTTGGCGCCGCTCACGCTGGGATCGGGCTGGAAGGCATTGAGCATCGCATCGAAATCGCCGGCGTGATTGCCTTCAGGAACCACACGGGCCTGGAATGCCTTGCCATCCATCCGTTCGATGTCTGCGCGGACACCCAACCGCCTGAACGCCTCCTGAAGCAACACCGCGTACTTCATGCGGGGAACGCTCGTCGACAGGGTGAGCATCGAGAAGCGCAGGGGCCGTCCGTTCTTCGAGCGCATCCCGTTGGCGCCGCGTCGCCAGCCGGCGGAGTCGAGCAGCGCGGCCGCGGCGACCGTGTCGAACGGAGGAAGGCGGAGCGTGCTGTCGCTCGTGGTCAGCCCCATCGGGAACGGGCCATGCGCGATGCGACCGAGATCGCCGAAGACGTTGTGCAACATCGCTGTCCGGTCGACGGCCATCGACAGGGCGCGACGAACGCGGATGTCCGCGAAGACCGGGTGGGGCTCGCGTCGCGTCGATCTCGGGACAAATGGATTCATCCCGAGGAAAGTGTACTGCTGCGTCGGCACGGTCTGGCCTCGGGCCTGCTTGCTGCTATCGAGCTCCGCAATGCGGTCAATCGGATATGCCTGGACGAAGTCCGACTGACCCGCGAGGACCTGGGTGGCGGCGGCTGCGGACTCGGTATAGGGCGTAAGGATGACGCGGTCGAGCTTCGGGCGACCGCGATAATTCGCGGTGTCGGCGACAAGCTCGATGCGGACATCGCTTTCCCATCGCACGAAGCGGAATCGGCCGCTGCCGATCGGCGTCTTTATCAGTTCCGACGTGCGCAGCGACTCGAGCGGAACTTTGCCGTAGATATGCTCGGGAACGACGAACAGCTGGAAGGCGACGTCGTAGAACTGCTCAGGCGTGCGCTTCTTGAAATAGAACACGGCCGTCGAGCTATCGCGTACCGCGACCGAGTCGATGTTCACGAGCAAGGGCGCGACGGGTGAATGTGCCTTGGGGTCGGTGAACGTCGCGAAGCTGTATTTCACATCCGCGGCCGTGACGGGCTTCCCGTCATGCCAACGCGCCTTTGGGTCGAGCGAGAACGCGATCGACAGGGAGTCGCTCGCCCACGTCCAGCTCTTGGCGAGCTCCGGAGTGAAGCCTTTATCACCGACGGTGTTGAGGCCCGGTCCGATCGCGGCAAGGCGATCGAATACGAGATCGCGCACCGCAGCGCCATTCTGCTCGCCGACGAACGCAGGGAAGATGTCGGCCGCGTCGCCGGGGATGCTCGCGATCACCGTACCGCCCGTGGGCGAGCTCGAACCCGTTCCGCGCTCGGTTCCGCACGCCATCGTGATCGCGGCGATCGGGAGAATCACGCTCAGTGCTTTCATGGGTGCCGTGCGCAGGAGGTGGGGGAAAGAGAGGCAGACGGCAAGCGACAATACTCAGCGGCGCCAGGTCCAGGCGTCATCCTCGTATTGGACGACGAGTGCATCGGCGCGGGCACGCGTTTCCGCCTCGACGGAGAGCTCCGCGGCAGAAGGGTCCTCGAGCTCCCGCACGGCGCTGCCGAGGGCATCGGCGACCTCACGCGGTGTTGGCGCATGGCCGAGGGCGTCGGCGAGGGTTGCCGGTGGTGGGACTGGTCGCTGGGGGACGGTCGTGAGATCGGCCAACGAGCTCTGATCGTCATGGACGAGAATCGATCCATGCTGAAGAACGGCCCCGTCGCTCCGCCACTGGGCGCTCCCCGCGAGCTTTTTTCCATCGACCACGAGCTCGCCGGCGGAGGGCGCGTCGAAACAGGGCGCCGGCCCCGGCGGCGCCGCGCGTCCCGTCGGAGCGGCGATTTCGGTCCGGACGCCGAGGCGGTGCAGGCCCGCGACGAGCACACGGTTGATCCGATCGTACGACTGGCGAAGGTCGCCGGCGTCCAGGGCGGGGGCGGTCACGCTGTAGGTGATCTCGCGATGGTGGAGGATGGCGCGCCCACCGGTCGGTCGCCGGACGACGCGGAGTCCCCGCGCGCGGATTCGGTCCATATCATAGACCCGTCGCGCAGACTGATTGCGGCCCAGGGAAAGCGTGGGCGAGGCCCACGAGTACACGCGCAGCGTGAACTCGCCGGTCTCGCGTGCGCGCGACATCAGCGCCTCGTCGAGGGCCATGTTCTCCGCGCCGCCGGCCGCAGGGGAGAGGAGCAGGCGCCAGATCGGCTTCGCCATGGTGTCGGGGAAAGGGTCGAGGCGGTTGCTTGGACCCTAACATAAATTCCAAGCGGCTCCAACCCCTCCTGACTCTCATGACAAATCAAGCAGAAGAGACCAGCGTCGCGACGACGTACACAGCCGCGACGAGTTTCGTTCCGCGACACATCGGCCCGACGTCGCAGGATGTGCGGGCCATGCTCGATCTGCTGGGCTACGACTCGTTGGACGCGATGATCGACGCGACGATACCGGATCGCATCCGGCTCAAGCGACCGCTGGCGATTCACGCGCCGATGAGCGAACACGAAGCGCTGTCGAGTTTTCGCGCTGTCGCCAAGCGCAATAACATCTACCGCTCGTACCTCGGACTCGGCTACTACGACTGCATCACGCCGCCGGTGATCCAACGGAACATCCTGGAGAATCCCGGCTGGTACACGGCGTACACGCCGTATCAGGCCGAGATCGCGCAGGGGCGCCTCGAAGCGCTGCTGAACTTCCAGACGATGGTGATGGACCTGACCGGTTTCCAGATCGCGAACGCGTCGCTTCTGGACGAGGGGACGGCGGCGGCGGAGGCGATGCACATGTCGCACGCCATGCGCGGCAAGGAAGGGAAGGAAACGTTCTTCATCTCCGACGAGTGCTTCCCGCAGACGATCGCCGTCGTGAAGACGCGCGCCGAAGCGCGCGGCGTCAAAGTCGTGATCGGCGACTGGCGAAAGGCGTCGCTCGACGACGACGTGTTCGGCGCGCTGTTGCAGTATCCGGCGGCCGACGGCGGCATTCACGACTATCGGCAGTTCTGCGAGCGGGCCCACGCCGTGAGCGCGATGGTGACCGTCGCCGCGGACCTGATGAGTCTCGTGCTGCTCACGCCGCCGGGTGAGTGGGGCGCCGACGTCTGCGTCGGCAACACCCAGCGGTTCGGTGTACCGCTCGGCTACGGCGGACCGCACGCGGCGTTCTTCGCCACGGCGGACGAGTTCAAGCGGCACCTGCCCGGTCGCATCATCGGCGTGTCGCGCGACGCGGACGGGAAGCCGGCGCTGCGCATGGCGCTTCAGACGCGCGAGCAGCACATCCGGCGTGAGAAGGCGACCAGCAACGTTTGCACGGCGCAGGTGCTGCTCGCGGTGATTGCCGGGATGTACGCGGCGTATCACGGACCGGCGCGGCTGACCGCGATCGCGCAGCACATTCACGAGCTGGCCGCCACGCTCGCCGCGGGGCTCGAAAGGCTCGGGCACTCGCTGACGCACGCCGAGTACTTCGATACGATCTCGGTGGAGCTGGGCGATCGTCCGGCGACGGACGTCATCGGCGCGGCGCGGGGCCGCGGTATCAACCTTCGCGCGTCGGGCGACTCGCGCGTGATCGTGGCGCTCGACGAGACGGTGACGCCGGCCGATGTGGACGAGATCCTCGAGATCTTCGCCATGGGGCGCGGTAAGGCGCCGAAGTGCGACGAGTTGTCGGCGGCCGTGGACGCGCGATACGACGAACGCTTCGCGCGCACCACACAGTTCCTCACGCACGAGGTATTCAACAGCTATCACTCCGAGACGGAGATGCTGCGCTACCTCAAGCGTCTCGAGAACCGCGACCTATCGCTCACAACGTCGATGATTCCGCTCGGCTCGTGCACGATGAAGCTGAACGCGACAGCCGAGATGTACCCGGTGACGTGGCCGGAGATCGGCAAGCTGCACCCGTTCGCTCCGGTCGATCAGGCGAAGGGGTATGCCGAATTATTCGCTCGCCTGGAGAAGGCCTTGGTCGAGATCACCGGTTTCGCGGCGGTCTCGCTCCAGCCGAATGCCGGATCGCAGGGCGAATACGCCGGTCTCCTCGTCATTCACAAGTACCACCAGTCGCGCGGCGACACGCATCGCGACGTGTGCCTGATTCCGCAGTCGGCGCATGGAACGAATCCGGCGAGCGCCGTGATGGCGGGGATGAAGGTGGTCGTCGTGAAGACGGACGCGAACGGCAACATCGATGTCGCGGATCTCGAGAAGCAGGCGAAGGCGAACGCCGCGAACCTCTCGGCGCTGATGGTGACGTATCCGTCGACGCACGGCGTGTTCGAGGAAGCGATCACCGACGTCTGCCGCATCGTTCACGAGAGCGGCGGGCAGGTGTACCTCGACGGCGCGAACATGAACGCCATGGTCGGATTGGCGCGGCCGGGCGACATCGGCGCCGACGTCTGCCATCTCAACCTTCACAAGACGTTCTGCATTCCGCACGGCGGCGGCGGTCCCGGGATGGGGCCGATCGGCGTGGCGAAGCACCTCGCGGATTTCCTGCCAAGCAATCCGGTGATTCCCGTGGGCGGCAAGGACAGCGCCGGCGCGGTGTCCGCGGCGCCGTGGGGCAGCGCGAGCATCCTGCCGATTTCGATGATGTACATCGACATGATGGGTGGCGAGGGGCTGACCGAGGCGACGAAGATCGCGATCCTGAACGCGAACTACATCGCCAAGCGCCTCGAGGCACACTACCCGGTGCTCTATCGCGGCGCGAACGGAATGGTGGCGCACGAGTGCATCGTCGATCCGCGCGCGCTCAAGGCGTCGGCGGGAATCGAAGTAGAGGACATCGCCAAGCGACTGATGGATTACGGCTTTCACGCGCCGACGGTCTCGTTCCCGGTCGCCGGCACGCTGATGATCGAGCCGACGGAGAGCGAATCGAAGGCGGAGCTGGATCGGTTCTGCGACGCGCTGATCTCGATTCGTGAGGAGATTCGCGAGATCGAGCTGGGTATCGCGGATCGTCAGGACAATCCGCTGAAGAACGCGCCGCACCCATTGGCGCGCGTGCTCAGCGACTCATGGAAGCACGCGTACGGCCGTGAGCGAGCGGCATTCCCCGCGTCGTGGACGCGACAGCACAAGTTCTGGCCGGCAGTTGGGCGCGTCGAGAGCGCGTACGGCGATCGCAATCTGGTGTGCTCGTGTTTGCCGACGGATGCGTACGCCGAGGTGGTGGCGGAGCCGAACTAAGAGCTAACAGCTATTAGCTAAAGCTGTCAGCGAATCGGAAAGGGCAGCCGTCGCGTGCGACGGCTGCCCCATCTTCTATTCTGATAGCTTTCGCTGTTAGCTGTTTAGCTGTTGGCCCAGCCTCATGGCTGTCGATTTCCGCCGCTGAGCAGGGCATTGAGGTTCGTTCTGGCGCTCGCGTAGTCGGGGCGCAATTGCAACGCTTCTCGGAACTCGGCGGCCGCCTCGGTGGGGCGGCCGCTCCGAACGTAGGCGACGCCGAGACTGTTGTGCGCTTCCACGTGCCTCGAGTCAGACGCGATCGCGGCGCGAAAATCCTGAATTGCCGCATCGAGCTGGCCGGCGGCGAGAAAGACCAGGCCACGATTCGTGTGTGCGTCCGCGTAGGCCGGCACGGCGATGAGTGCCGCGTTGAACCACTTCAGAGCCTCGTTGAGATTGCCTCCGTCGAGGTACACGACGCCGAGGTCATTCATTGCCTCGGCGTCTCGAGGCTCGAGTTGGAGAGCCTTGGAGTACTCGGCGATGGCCCGATCGGTCTGCTTGTCGGCGTAATAGGCGACGCCGAGGAGCATGTGATACTTGGATTTGGTCGGTGCCTGACGGATCGCCTCCTCGAGTAGCGCCACGGCTTGGCCGGGCGCGCCCCGCTCGACCAGCCCTCGGGCGACGAGATTGTTCATGACCAACGAGTGCGGCGAGACTGCCAGCGATGCGCTGGCAAGCGTGAACGTATCGCGCCAGTCGTTGTTACGCCGCATCGTTCGCGCACTGAGGGCAAGCAGCGCAACGGGAAGGGCAACGGTGAGCGTGCCCCGTCGGAGTTGCGGCCACCTTTCCAGCGCGAGAATCCCGCACCCAACGGCGAGGCACAAGCCGACCGAGGGCAAATAGAGAATTCGTTCTGCTTTCCCGAGCCCCGAGGCGAAAAACAGGTTGCTTGCCGGCAGAATCGTGACAAGGAACCACGCCACGGAAAACACCAAGGAGTGATGGCGGCGAAGCCTGGTAGCCAGCAGGAGGATCAATCCGATCAGCAGCATCGATGAAAGCAACGCCGGCCCATCGGCCAGCGACCGCGCGATCGGCACGTCGGTTACCCAGTAATCGGCAAGGAGTGTCCGCGGCCAGATGAACAGGCCGAGGTACTCCACGAGCACGCGACTGGCGGTCAGCACTCGCGCGTATGCCGGCACTCCCACCCATCCGGTCCACACGAACGCGGACGCCGTCACGGCATTCAGGCGGAATGCGACGTAGATAATCAATGCGATGGCGAGCGCGGCATACCGCGGCGCGAGCGCTTTTGCCGAGAGCTGTCCGCCTTCCCGAAGCTGGTCGCGGCGGGTCCAATCGTAGAGTGCGAACAGCACCGGCAGCGTTACGGCGCTCTCTTTGGAGAAGAGCGCGAGCAGGTAGAGCAGGCCCGCCGCGGCCGCGCGACCGACCGAGGGTCTGCGTCCGACCCAAAGCGCGAGGAGAGCGAAGAGCGTGACGAGAATCTCGGCGCGACCGACGATCCCGGTGACCGCCTCGACGTGGATCGGGTGCACCGCGAAGACGGACGCCGCAGCGAACGCCGCGGCGGCGGACCCCAGCAACTCACCCGCGAAGAGCAATACGAGAAGCGACGTGCCGGCGTGGAGGGCGAGGTTCGTGAGGTGGAACGCGGTCGCGCTCAATCCCGAGACACGATAATTCAGCGCGTAGCTCAAGACCGTGAGCGGCCGATACAACCCTGGGTCGACCGAGTCGGTCGCGCCGGCGCCCGTCCAGTAATCGGTTGTGAAGATCCGCCCCAGGTTTCCGAGCGACCGAATGAGCTGGCTCTTGACGACGATCGTCTCGTCGTCGAGCGCGAAGCCGTTCCGCAGCGAGTTGGCGTACGCGAGCAAGGCGAGTGCGACGACGATGGCCGCGGGAAGCCACCGCGGCATTAGCATTCCGAGGCGCCGCTTGGAGGAGGGCGCCGACTCGCGTTGCTGTTGTTGCCGGCTTTTGCGGCGCGACGTCGGGACTATTGCCCGAGATGGGCGGAGTAAGCGCCCGCGTCGAGCAAGGCCTTCTTCTCGCCGCCGTCTTTGACGCGCAGCTTGATCATCCAGCCATCGCCGTACGGGGAGCTGTTCACGAGGGCCGGCTCCTTGTCCAGCCGGTCGTTCACGGCGACGACTTCGCCGCCGATCGGCGAATAGAGCTCGGAGACAGCCTTGACCGCCTCGACGGTGCCGAAGACGTCGTGTTTGTTGAAGGTCGCGCCCACTTTGGGAAGCTCTACGTACACGACGTCGCCGAGCTCGCCCTGCGCGTAATCGGTGATTCCGATAGCGACGACGCCGTCGTCCGCGTCCTTCACGTATTCGTGGTCTTCTGTATACAGCAGGTCCTGAGGTATCTCGGACACGAGCGCGCTCCTAAACAGTGATCTGCGTTGACCCAGTGACGTGCGCGCGGAGTCTACCGGGGCCGAAAATGAGTGTCAAGGAACCGCGGCGGCGCTGCGCGGGCCGGACTCGTCGCGAACCAGCGAGGTCCACACCTCGTTCACGCGGCGCTCGAGCTGCGCGAAGGTGCCGTCGTTTTCGACGATGAAGTCGGCGCGCGCGCGCTTCAGCTCCGCCGGCATCTGTGCGGCGATCATTTCCATCGCTTCGGTCTCACGAAGCCCGCGCTCCTTCACGAGGCGCTCGAGCCGAATCGCGCGGTGCGAGTCGACGAGGAGGATGCGGTCGAAGCGATCGGTCATGTGCCGCTCGAAGAGGAGCGGAATGTCGCACACAACCACACGGTCACCGCGGCGCTTGGCTTGATCGATCAAGCGGGCGCGGAGTCGTTCGACTTCGGGGTGGACGATCTGGTTAAGTTCTTCGAGCTGAGCGTGGTCGGCGAAGACAACGCGGCGCAGCGCAGCCCGATCCAAGTGACCGTCGGGGGCGAGGATCGACGAGCCCCACCGCGCCACGATTTTTGCGAAGGCTGGAGTGCCAGCCTCGACGGCTCGCCGGGCAAGAACGTCGGCGTCGATGATCGTCGCGCCGCGCTCGGAGAGCATCTGTGCGACCGTCGACTTTCCGCTACCGATATTCCCAGTGAGTCCAACAAGCAGCATGGCGGATTCCTGAACTGAGGGGCCGAGGACTAAGCGCCGACGCCCAAGGTATGGGTCACCAGAAAACCCGTCAACGATGACGGCGAGGAGACAGTTGGATCATGGAAGATGCCGTTCAGATCTCGCTGGCAGAAAGAAATGAAACAGATGGCGCTGACGACGAGTTCCGCGAGATCGTCCGACGCCAGCTGGAGCTATTGGGTGAAGACCCGGACCGGGAAGGCTTAAAGCGTACGCCACAACGAGTTGCGACCGCCCTCGCCTGGCTCACGCGCGGCTACGAAATGGACGTCGAGCACGTCGTGAACGGGGCTCTTTTCGACGCCGAGGGCGCCACCAACATGATCATGGTGCGCGATATCGAGCTCTACAGTTTGTGCGAGCACCATATGCTGCCTTTCTTCGGGCGAGCCCACATCGCGTACATCCCGAACGGGTCGATTGTCGGGCTCAGCAAGCTCCCGCGGATCGTCGAAGTCTTTGCGAGGCGGCTTCAGGTCCAGGAGCGTTTAACCGAACAAATCGCCAGCGCGCTCCACGATGTGCTCAAGCCAATGGGAGTCGGGGTGGTGATCGAGGCCTATCACCTCTGCATGATGATGCGAGGCGTGGAGAAGCAGAACTCGAAGACGATCACCAGCGCGCTACGCGGAAGCTTCAGGAGCGACCAACGGACGCGCGAGGAGTTCCTGACGTTGGCGTATGCGCACCGCGGCGTCACGTAACGCTAGAATAGCCGCGCCTGGTCTTCGTCTCGCCGCGGCACCGAGTGACAGGCGCGGCAGCGCGCCTCGTATGACTCGGTGCTACCGACCATGATCGTCGGCGAGTCGTAGCGGGCGGGCTTGCCGCCGATCAGACGCTGGTTGCGGCTGGCCGGGTTGCCGCAGATGACGCAGATCGCGTGGAGCTTGTCGACGACTTCGGCGACGGCGAGGAGTTGCGGCATCGCGCCGAACGGCTCACCGCGAAAGTCGCTGTCGGTGCCGGCGACGATCACGCGGATGCCGCGATTGGCGAGAGACGTTACGAGGTCGACGATTTCCGCATCGAGGAATTGGGCTTCGTCGATGGCGACGACCTGCGTGTCGGGGAGAACCGCTTGGGCGATCTGCGCCGGAGTGTCGATCGGCACTGCCTCGACAGTGCGCCCGTCGTGGCTCGAGATGAGATAGATGCCGCCGTATCGCTCGTCGAGGTGCGACTTGAAGACCTGCACTTTCTTCTTGGCGATAACAGCGCGGCGGACACGCCGAATGAGCTCCTCGCTCTTTCCGCTGAACATCACTCCGCAAATCACTTCGATCCAACCGCCTTTGCCCGTCGCGAAATAGCCGTCGGAGATCACCGGCGGTTTCCTCGACCGCTGCCGGAATCGCGCCGCGGCCGGTTGCCAGGCGGCCGATTGCCGGCAGGCCGATCGGATGAGCGGGCAGGGGGGCGCCGGCTTTCGTCGTCGCGGCGTGCCACGACGCGACGGCCACGGATGGTCGTTCCGCTGAGTCGCGAGATGACGGATTCGGCCGAATCCGACGCGACCTCGACGATCGTATGCGACTGGCGAATATCGATCTTCCCGACGGAGGCGCTGCTCAACCCCGGCTGATTGGCGATCGCGCCGACGAGATCGGCCGGACGCACGTTGTCGCGCTCGCCCACAGTCACGAACAGCCGGGTCATCGCGCCCGACTCTTTGGTTTTGGACGGCGCGCCGGCAACCGAGGGAGCAGGCGTCGCACGGGCGGCCTCGCGCTCGCGCTCGAGCAGCTTGAGCGCGGCCGCGGCGATCTCCACTCCGTCATAGTCCGCGAGCAACGGTTCGAGGGCGAGAATCTCTCGTTCGACCGTCTGCTCCGTGATCACTCGGCGCAGCTCATCCCGCAGCGCGGACTCGCGATTGCGCGCGCGACGCCCGGCGTCGGGGAGTGCGTACGGACGCAACGCGCCGCCGGCGGCGAGCGCCCGGAGGCTCTCGATTTGGCGCGGCTGCACCAGGGCGAATGCCGTCGCGGACCCTACGGCTTCGCGGAGCTCAGCGTGTGTCGCGGGCAAATCGAACAAAACAACGACCTTCGTGTCCGGCGCCGCCGCGCGTCCGGCGTGCACCGCGGCGTTGGCGCCTGAATAGCCAAGCGACCGAAGGAGCGACTCCACCGTTCGTTCACTGTTCTCTTCGCGCACGAACACGACCGCCGACGCGGGATCCTGGTCGTCGAGCACACGGCGCAGCGCCGTCAAGCGGCCTTCAGGAGCGACGGTGACGTACTGCAGCGGCGTTCCTTCGGCGGCTTCGCTCGCCGGCGACACCACGCGGCGCGCACGGCGTGCATAGCGCTCAATCAACGCCTCGACCGGCGGCGTGAGCCCGGCCGCGACGATCGCGCGCGCGGCGTCCTTCGGTATCTCCGACATCAACAGCTCGAGCGACGCGTCCTCGCCGCGCGCGAGCAATTCGTCGGCCCATGCGACGCAGACCGCGCGAACTGTATCGAGTTTGAGAGCGGAGCCGCGGACCAGCTCGAGCAGCGTGCTGGCGCTCCCGGCGAGCACGTGCGCCGGCTTCAGCTCGAGCAACCGCGCGGCACGAGGCGCGGAAGTCGCCGCGATGATCTGTGTGTCCGCCGAGTCGAGAAGCCGAACCGCAGCGGCGCTCACGGCTGCCGCGACCTCCGCATCCGGCGTGATGACGAGGAGTTGAAGACTGCTCTGTGCCGCATCGACGCGCGCGATCAACGGCTCCAGGAACTGACTGATCGAGGCCCAGTCGTGCGGCATCTGATAGACGACGTTTTGCCCGCGGGTGACTTCCAAGCTCACATCTCTCGCTGAAAGGTGCGCCAACTTTGCACGGAACTCTGGACCCTAAGCCCGCCGGACTCGAATGTACAGCATGTCTCGATACGCTCCATCCGCGAACGTCTCCGAACTTCGCGAGTCCGCGACGATCGCCGTTTCAACGCGCGCGAAGGCGTTGCGCGCCGCTGGTCGTCCGGTGATCGACCTCGGCGCCGGCGAGCCCGACTTCCCGACGCCTGCTTGCATCATGGAGGCAGCGCACCGCGCGCTCGACTCCGGTTATACGCGCTATACGCAAGTGGAAGGAATTGCGCCGTTGCGCGAAGTAATCGCCAAGCGCGCGACCGCACTCCGTGGCACGGCGATCGATCCCGCGGACGTCGTGGTATCCACAGGAACGAAACAGGCGCTGTTCAACGCATGTTTCTCGCTGTTCGGCGCCGGCGACGAAGTACTCGTCCCGACGCCCGGCTGGACGAGCTACTACCAGATGCTGGCGCTGGCGCGGGCGACACCGGTGGCCGTTGTTGGATCACGCCACCGCCAGCTCAAGGTGACGCCGGACGACCTGATCCGCGCCGCCACGCCGCGGACGCGGGGCGTCATACTGAACTCCCCGTGCAATCCGACCGGTGCGGTGTACTCGCGCGACGAGCTCTCGGCGATCGTCGCATTGGCCGCCGAGCACGGCTGGTGGGTGGTGAGCGACGAGATTTACCGAGCGATCAGTTATGACGGACCGGCCGCCTCGCTCCTCGCCGTCGCCGGCGATTGGCCACGCGTGGTTGTCGTGGATGGACTCGCGAAGACATTCGCGATGACGGGGTGGCGGATCGGCTGGTCGATCGCGCCGCGGGCGTTGAGCGCTTCGATGACCGCGCTGCAGTCGCACACGACGTCCAATGCGACCACGCTATCTCAATACGCGGCGATCGCGGCGCTGACGATGCCGGAGGCGGAACAAGCGTCTCGATCGATGGTCGCCGAGTTCGCGCGTCGACGTGACCGAGCGCTCGCCGAGCTGAAGTCTGCGGGAGTCGAGGTCCTCGAACCACAGGGCGCGTTCTATTTGTTCATTCGCGTTGCCGAGGCGTCGAGCGCCGACCCCGATCCCGGCACACGCTTCGCGCACAGGTTGCTCGAAGAGTTCGAAGTTGCGGTGGTCCCTGGCGTGGCGTTTGGCACACCGGAGTGGATCCGTCTGTCATACGCGGCCCCGATCGAGGACGTGTTGGAGGGGGTGCGGCGGGTTATTCAGGCGCGTATATCTTAGGTTTAGCCGCCCAATCTTTGAGCGGCGATGATGACGGGCGCAAGAAATTGAATTCGTACACGGAGCGAGTCGGCGCCAGATTAGCCGCAAAGGAGCCCCTGTGAAGGTTGCGGTCGAAGTACGGCCGGCGGATGAAGCGCCGGCGTCGGTCGAAT
>DATMHK010000054.1:0-10923 GCA_035554995.1 Gemmatimonadaceae bacterium | reverse complement strand
TCACGGGTGCGAGCATGGTCGTTGCGCTGGCGATCGCCGGCGTCGTGTTGTACAACTCGCAGCAGAAGCGTCAACAGGAAGCGACGACGGCGCCGAAGACCACGGCTGATACCACGCACACGGCCGCGCCGCCGGCTACCGCGGCTCCTGTCGAGTCGTTGCCCGCGGCGGGACGCGGCATTCGCGTGAAGCCGGACACCACGCCGAAGGCCCCGGTGGTCGTTGCGGCATACGATACGGTGCCGCTCATGCGCATCGCGCGGGCGGTTCGCACGACGAACATGGACAGCGTAGAGAAGGCCTTCCCGAACGCGATACCGCCGCAGACGCGCGCCACCCTGGATCAGATCTTCAAGGGATACGACGTGCTCAGTTCCGGCGCGCTGATCCACAGTGCGACGCAAACGGGCTCAAAGTCCGAGATGCCGTTCGAGATCCGTGTGACGTATGCGCCGCACAATACCGGCATTGGAACGACGGTATTGTTTTACCTCAGAGCCGGGTTCGAGCTGCGCGACGGAAAATGGGTGCTGACGTCGGTTCGAGCGAAATGAGTTAGGATCGCTTTCCAATTCGCGTTCTGAGCTCGACGACCACGTCCTCGAGCATTTGCGTGTCGTAGCCGATATCCCACTCGTCGTCGCGCTGCCAATTGGCTTCGGCGCGCACGGAGACCTGCTTCCAGTCGTCGCCAATGAACCGGATGACGATTCGCGTGCGATAGTGCAGGTCGGGGGCGCCGCCGCGGTTGAAGCTCGCCTGCCAAGGCGTCATCAGGTAGCCGGCGCGTGAGTCGCTCACGTCCACCGAATACTTGGCGGTGAGAAAGTCGCTCGCCGCGCGGAAGAGAGCGGTCTTGTTCATCCCGTCGCGAACGTCGATGAGCCGCGTGATTCGCGCGTCGGACGTCGTCTTGACGAACGTGGGCGGAGCAGTGTTCGACGGAGGAGGCACCGGCGACGGGGCAGGCACGGTAGTCCCCTGAGCCGGCGTCGCGCGCGGTCCTGAGCAACCTGCCAGCCCGACGGAGAACGCCGTGGCCGTCAGCGCGGCCAGCCACACGCGACCCACGAGAATCTTCGAATTCAATCGACGCAAGGGAAAGAGAGGAAGAGACCTGAGGATCACGCGGGTCGGGAAGCTCTGGATCGGCTGTTAGTACGGAACTTCGGAACTGACCGCAAGATACAGCGCTTGGGGCTTCGGCGAATCACTGTCGGGGACTCGCCCGCCCGCTCGTGGCGTATCCCTGATTTGCGCTCGCGCCCGGCCCGGATAGGTTCAAGCCGTCAGCAGAACCCCGACGGCGTGCGTAAGGCCTCGACTGCCGCCGCGCCGACAACCGCAACTTCATGAAAATCAGCGTCCCAACCGAGACCGCTCCACACGAGCAGCGAGTCGCGCTCGCGCCTGAGAGCGTCGTCAGACTTATCAAGCAGCTCAAGGTCGAGATCCTCGTACAACGTGGCGCCGGCCTCGCCGCCGGTTTCCGCGATGAGGCGTTCGAGGCGGCCGGAGCGAGGATCGTCCCGGACGCCGCCGCGGCGTTGAGCGGTGGCGAAGTCGTCGCCAAGGTGCAGCCGCCGAACGGTACCGAGATCGAGATGATCCCGGCCGGCACGACGGTCCTCTCCTTGATGAATCCCGGGCGCTCTGCCGCCCTCGCCGAAGCGTTGGCGAGCCGTCGGATCAACAGCCTCGCGCTCGAGCTGGTCCCGCGCATCACCCGCGCACAATCGATGGACGTGCTGTCGTCGCAAAGCACGGTCACGGGCTACAAGGGTGTGCTGATCGGCTCCGCCGCGCTGCCAAAGTTCCTGCCCATGCTCACGACGGCGGCCGGCAACATCTCGCCGGCGAAGGCGTTCGTGATCGGGGCGGGCGTGGCCGGTCTCCAGGCGATCGCCACAGCACGCCGGCTCGGCGCCGTCGTTTCCGCGTTCGACGTCCGGCCCGCCGCGCGCGAGCAAGTGCTCAGCCTCGGCGCGACGTTCGTCGCGAACGATCTGGTGAGCGACTCGGCGCAAGCCGCCGGCGGCTATGCGCGCGCCCAGACGGACGACGAGCAGTCGAAGACGCTCGCCGCGATCGCCGCGCACATCAAGGATCAGGATCTCGTCGTGAGCACCGCGCAGATCCCCGGCCGCAAAGCGCCGACGCTCATCACCGGGGCGATGGTCGCCACCATGAAACCCGGTTCTGTCATTGTTGATCTGGCGGCGGAAACGGGGGGCAACTGTGAGCTGTCGAAGCCCGGTGAGACGGTTTCGTCGAACGAGGTCTCGATCATCGCGCCGCTGAACGTGCCGAGCACCGTTCCGTTCCATGCCAGCCAGATGTTCGGCCGCAACATCTTCGAGCTGTTGAAGCACCTCGTGAAAGACGGAGCGCTCGTGCTCGACCCGAGCGACGAGATCACCGGCGCGATGCTGGTGACGCACGACGGAAAGGCCCTGCGATAGCCAACCGAATCCATATGCAAATCCTCGAGCTCTACGTCTTCGTCCTCGCCGCGTTCGTCGGCTACATGGTGATCTCGCGGGTGCCGCCGCTGCTGCACACGCCGCTCATGGCGGCGACGAACGCGATCTCCGGCATCTCGCTGGTCGGGTCGCTGATCGCGGCCGGCGCGGCGGCGAATCGCGTCGCCACCATCCTCGGATTCGTCGCCGTGATCTGCGCGACGAGCAACATCGTCGGCGGGTTTTTGATCACCGACCGGATGTTGAGGATGTTCAAACGCGAAGCGCCTCCCCCAGCGGGGGCTAAACAGCCTGCCGGACGGCAGGGCTGAGCATGCGCGACTCACTGATCCAAGGCAGTTACCTCATCGCGTCCGTCTTGTTCATTCTCGGCCTGCGCAGTCTGACGCGGCCGGACAAGGCGCGTCGAGGAATGCAGCAGGCGGCGGTGGGGATGGGTTTCGCCATCGCCGGGACGCTGCTGAATCACACGATCATCGACTACCGCTGGATCATCGCGGGGCTCGTGATCGGCACGGTGATCGGCTACCCCATGGGCATGTGGGTGCCGATGACGGCGATGCCGCAACGTATTGCCCTGTCACTCACCTTCAGCGCGCTCGCCGCGACGCTCGTCGGCATCGCCGAGTATCACACCGAGATCGCCGCTGGCATGCTGCCGCCGCACACGAAGATGGCGGCGCTGGGCTTCGAGATCATGCTCGGCGCGATCACCGTCGGGGGAACGATCGTCGCCGCGGGAAAGCTGCAAGAGTGGCTGACGTCGAAGCCAGTCACTTACAAGGGCCAAAACTTCATCAACGGGCTCGTCTTCCTCGGCATCATCGCGCTGCTGGTGTACATCATCGTCGATCCGAGCCAGCACTGGGCGTTCTACACGATGATCGGCGCGTCGCTCCTCTTCGGCGTCATGCTCGTCATGCCGATCGGCGGCGCGGACATGCCGGTGGTCGTCGCGCTCCTCAACTCGTATTCGGGCCTGGCGTCGTGCGCGACCGGCTTCGCGATCGGCAACGTCATTCTGATCATCAGCGGATCGCTCGACGGCGCTTCGGGCTTCATCCTATCGATTTTGATGAGCAAGGCGATGAACCGCTCGTTCACGAACGTGCTGTTCGGCGCCTTCGGCAGCGAGACGACGACGACGGCCGCGAAGTCGTCGGCGGGGATGACGGTCCGCTCGATCGGCGTCGAGGACGCGGCGATCCAGCTGGCGTACGCGCAGCTCGTGATCGTGATCCCGGGCTACGGCATGGCGGTCGCGCAGGCACAGCACGCGGTGCGAGAGCTGTCGGAGCTCATCGAGAAGCGCGGTGGTGAAGTGAAGTTCGCCGTGCATCCCGTGGCCGGTCGAATGCCCGGCCACATGAACGTGCTTCTCGCCGAGGCCAACGTCCCGTACGACAAGCTGTACGACATGGACGAGGTCAACGGCGAGTTCGACCGCGCCGACGTCGCGCTCGTCATCGGCGCGAACGACGTCGTGAATCCGGCGGCGCGCACCGACAAGGCCTCGCCGATCTATGGAATGCCGATCCTCAACGCCGATCACGCGAAGTCGGTGATCGTGCTCAAGCGTGGCATGAGCGCCGGATTCGCCGGTATCGAGAACGAGTTGTTCTACGACCGCCGCACGAGCATGTTGTTCGGTGACGCCAAGGCGTCGTTGACGGGTTTGATCGGGGAGATCAAAAACGTCTAGGAGCCGCTCGGGAGGAGGTGCAATGAAGTTTTTGGTTCTGGTCTACAATGACCCACGGATGCTCGGCGAGATGCCCGCGCCCGAGTTCAATTCGCAGATGCGCGACTGCCTGTCAAAGGCGGATCGCATGACGGCGAATGGAACCCTCATCGAGTCGCAGATGCTCGAGGATGTTTCCACCGCCAAGTCGATCCGCGTTCGCAACGGCCGCATGGTGACGACTGACGGTCCCTTCGCCGAGACGAAGGAAGTGCTCGGCGGATTCAATTTGATCGAAGCGCGCGACATGGACGAAGCGGTCGAGATCGCGAAGCAGTTCCCCTGGTCGGCATCGGGTTGCCTCGAGGTGCGGCCAGTCCGTGACATCGAAGGCGTTCGCCAGCGCGTCTGGGCGGACGCTGCAGCTGACTGACGCCTGGCGTCAGACCGTCCAGATCTCCGAGAGCACGCGCCGAAAGTTGCCGCCGAGGATTCCTTCGATCTGCGGGTCGGTGTACTTCCGCCGAATGAGCCCCTCCGTGAGGTCGAACATCCGCTTCGGGTGGTCGAGCCCTTCGATGTCGATCTTCTCGCGGAAGCCATAGCTCCCTTTGTAGCCGGCACGGAGCTGCTTGTTCAACTCCGGTGGCATCGCGTCGTAGCCGTTCAGATCCATGTCGCTGCCGACGCCGAGATGCTCCGGGCCGATGAGCTTCGCGACGTGGTCGAAATGATCGAGGGCGTTCTCGATCGTCGTAGGCTCCTTGTCGCTCACGAACATTCGCACGCCGGTAATTCCCATCACGCCACCCGACTTGCCCACCGCGCGGATGGCCTCGTCGCTCTTGTCGCGCGGATGGCCGTTCGCGAGAACGCGGCAGTTGGAATGCGTGATGAGCACCGGGCGCTTCGACAACTCGAACGCGTCGAGCGTGGTGCGGTCGCCGCAGTGTGAGACGTCGACGGCCATGCCGACTTTGTTCATGCGCTCGATGATCGCGACGCCGAAATCGCTTATTCCCTCATCGCGGCGCTCGGTCGATCCGTTGCCGATGCGATTGCGAGAATTGTACGTGAGTTGCGCCACCCGTTGGCCATAACCGTAGAACGCGTCGACGTCGGCAGGCCGCCGGAAATGCTCGGCGTTCTGCAGGCCGAGGATCACGGCCACTTTCCCGGAGCGCTTCACGCGCGCGAAGTCGCCCGCGGTGTCGATGCGCATCAATCTCTCGTCGTTGCCGGCGAGGAATGAGTTCCAGCCGGCGAAGAACGTCATCGCCTGCTCGTACGCATCCGGCCCGCCGAGGCCGACCGCCGGATGGAATACGTTGATGCCGGATCCGCGGAACTTGTCGAAGTCCGCCGCCGTGAAGCTCTCCGGCGCAGCCTCCCACTTATCCTGCAGCGGAAAGTTCAGCGTGAAGGGGCTGAGCATGTCGATGACGAGCGACCGCTGCATCAGCGCGATCGCGCGCGCGGAATACTCCGGCGCCGACGCGGCGAAGAGGCGATACCTGCCGCGGTTCAACATCGGGGCGGCAACGGCTGCAGCGGCCGCACCGAGCGCGCCTTTGAGTAGTGTGCGCCGATCCAGGTCAGTCATCGAAGCTCCTTAAGACATGGTGTCATTGACAGTAGCTTGCCGGTGCGTGCGCCGCGTCCTACCTTGGCTCTCCCCCTCCTCGACTCCCGCTTTCTGACGGAACAACAATGACGCGTCGATACCTTCGCCAGCTTAGCCTGCTGGTGCTCGTCGTTCTTCCCGCGTCCGCGGCGCTCGCGCAGAACGGACGGTTCGATCTCCAGAAGACAAAAACGGTGCTGACCGGCGTGATCGAAAAGACGCTCGCCGATAACGGCATTCCGTCGATGTCGATCGCGCTGGTCCGCGGCGACTCGATCGTCTGGAAGGCGGCGTTCGGCTATACCAATATGCGCAGCCGCACGCCCGCTACCACCGAGACGCTCTACAGCACTGGCTCGTCGTTCAAGTCGGTCACCGCGACCGCCGTGATGCAGCTCGTCGAGCAAGGCAAGCTCAAACTGGACGATCCGATCAACCGCTATCTGGGCGAGAGCCAGGTGAAGGATCAGAGCGACAAGCCGGTGACCTTCACGCACATCCTGTCGCACTGGTCCGGGCTCAAGAACGGCGCGGAGACGCAACCGATCTGGGGTCGGAAGCTGCCGGCGACTCTCGAGGCGATGACCGCCGGGCTCTCGTCGGTTCGACCGCCTGAGACGAAGTGGGAATACAACAACTTTGCGTACGGGACGGCGGGACTTCTGGTGCAGAAGATCTCCGGCGTCGAGTACGAGAAGTACATGGTCGACAACATCCTCAAGCCGCTCGGGGTGACGACGCCACATCCGGTCTATCCCTCACCTGAGATGGTCGAGCGGATGGCGCTTCCGTACAAGGCCGGCGGGTCGTTCGGCAAGCCGGAGCCGGAGGTCCAGGTGCACTTCGACGTCTATCCGGCCGGCGACATCTATCTCACCGCTGAAGACATGGCCCGCTATCTCGCTGCGCAGCTGAACGGCGGCGTCTTCCAGGGCAAGCGGATCCTGTCGGAGGAGTCGGTGCGTGAGATGCACAAGGAGCGCTTTGGCGGGGACTATGGGTTCGGCTTCTGGATGGTTCATGACAGCGCTACCGGCCACACCCTGATCCACCATGGCGGCGCCATTGGCGGCCAGCGCGCGTTCCTGATCGGCGACCTCGACGCGCGCGTCGGCGTCTATTACATGACCAATTCCGACTACCTGCCCGACGCGACGCCGCCCGCGCAATCGGAGGTCGTGTATGCAGCGCTCAAGCTGTTGCGCGGAGAGAACTACGTCCCGCGGCCGCAACCGAAGGGCATCGCAGTAGACGAGAAGCTGCTCAACAGCTACGTCGGCACCTACGAGGTAGGTCGGGGAACTCTCGTCGTGAGCCGTGTCGGCAAAGCCCTCGCGCTTAAGCAGAACGGCCAGACGGCAATTAACGAGCTGCTGGCAGAGACGCCCACGCGGTTCATGCTGCGGGGCAGCACCATCAAGATCACCTTCGAAGGTGACGACGGCAGCATCGACCGACTCGTCGTGGAGGCCGGCGGCCGACGCCAAACAGCGACCCGCCGCAAATAGCGCGAGGTGCCGAGTTGTTCTATCGCATCGCCTCGACGGGATCGACCTTCGCGGCGCGCCGCGTCGGGCCGAAGCTCGCGACGATTGTCGTCAGCAGAAGCACGACGCACGTTCCGGCGAGAACCGCCGGGTCGGAGGGGCTCACGTCGAACAGCAGTGAGCGAAGCAGACGTGTGACGCTGAGCGCGACGAGTACGCCGACGAGCACGCCGGCCGTCGCGAGGCCCATCGACTGCCCGACGATCATACGCGACACCTGCGACGCCTGCGCGCCGAGCGCCATGCGAATGCCGATCTCGGCGCGCCGCTGACCGACGACGTAGGAGATGACGCCGTAGATCCCGACGGCGCTGAGCACCAGCGCGATGCCCGCCGCGATCAATAACAGCAGCATCGTAAACGACGTCTGCGCCACCGACTTCGCGACCACGGCTTCCATCGGCTGGACATCCGCGATCGGGATCTGCGGATCCATTTGCTGTAACACCTGACGCACGCGCGCCACGACCGCCGCGTGCCCGATCGACGGAGCGCGCACGACGAAGTGCATGAATCGATAGGGTGACCATACCGGCAACGACCCCGGAGGTCCGATCATCGGAAAGAAGACCTCCTGCACCGGAGGCTCCTGAAGTCCGAGCCCGCGTATGTCTTCCGCGACGCCGACGATCGTGAAATAGGGGATCTTGTCGTTGAACATCTTCACGCGGCGGCCGATGACGTTCTCGTCGCCCCAGAACCTTCGCGCGAACGACGCTGTCACGACGGTTGGGCCGCTGCCGTCCTGAATGCTCGACCATGTGGGCAGCGTTCCTTTGACCTTGATGCCCATCGCCTCGAAGTAGCCCGGCGTCACCATCGTCATCGGCATGCAGTTGCCGCGTTCCTTTCCCGTCTCGACGACGTCGGTGAGAATTCCGCTGCATCCGCCCTCGTCGGCGAGCGGCAGACTGCCCGACGCACCCGCGCGGACGACGCCCGGGATCTGCTCGACACGCTGGGTCAGCGTGAGCCAGAACGATGCGACGTCGTTCGAGCTCTGGTAGCGGTTCCGCGGCACCGAGATCGACATCGACGTCACGCCGACGGGGTCAAAGCCGGGACGAACCTGACGAAGATGGGCGAAGCTCTTCGCCATCAGCGCCGCGCTGCTGAGCAGCACCACCGCCAACGCGACCTGCGACAGCACGAGCCCGCGACGCGCCAGGTCGCGCGCCGAAGATCCGATGTGCCCGCGTCCACCTTCACGAAGCAAGTTTACGTCGACACGGCTCGTGCCGAGCGGCAGCAGTCCAAACACGATGCCGAACGCCGCGGCCGTCGCGACGCAGAACAGGCCGCCGCGCCAGTCGAGTGAGACTTCGTCGAGCCGCGGGAGCGTTTGCGGTGCCATGGCGAGCACGACGTGCAGCAGCCCGACGGCGACGACGACCGCGAGCACCGCGGCGAGCAGCGCGACGAGCATGCTCTCCGTCAGATAGTGGGCCGCTAGATGCGAGCGGTCTGCTCCGAGCGCGGCGCGCACGGCGGCTTCGCGTCGCCGGGCATCGATGCGCACGAGGAACAAGTTTGCGACGTTCGCCGCGGCGATCAGAAGCACGAATCCAACCGCGGCGAACAGCAACCACAGAGCGCGCACGATCGTACCGCCGACGATGGCATCGCGGAGCAGCGTGACGTTCATCGCGAACCCGGTGCGTTGGAGAAATCCCTCGCTATAGACGTCCGGATATTCCGCTTGCATCTGGCGCTGGAGCTTGCGCAGGTCGGCCGACGCCGCGGCGACCGTGACGCCGGGATTGAGCAGCGCGATTCCGCGATGCGTGTGATTGTTCTGCGGCTTCTCCATGCCGTCGAGGTGATTGCGAATCCAGATATCCGCCTTCGCATCCGGCAGGCTCGCGTTCGGCGGCAGCACGCCGATGATCTGGACCGAGCGATCGCCGTAGGGGATTCGTTTGCCGACGACGTTTGGATCCGCCCCGAAGCGGCGGCGCCAATAGCCGTCGGACAACAGGGCGACGCGAGGGTCGCCGTCGGGGTTCAGCTCGTCGTCCGCCGTGAACACTCGTCCGATCTGCGGCCGGATCCCGAGTATCGAGAACGTGCTCACGCTCACGTCGAGCTCAGACACTCGCTCGGCTGGATGCCCATCGTCGCCCGGGACGACCATCACGTCGGCATCGTAAAAGAGGATGTCGCTCAGCGCCCGGCTGTGGCGCTTGAAGTAGAAGTACTGCCCTCGCGAGATGCCGTACTCTTCGCCCGCCTTCACTTTCGGCCACAGAGTGCCGATGTGAATCAAGCGGTCGGCGTTGGGATAGGGAAGCGGACGGAGGACGACGCGGTCGAGCAGCGTGAAGATCGTCGTGGCCGCGCCCAGTCCGATGCCGAGCGTGAGGATGGCGATCAGCGAGAAGCTCGGCGAGCGGCGGAGCGTCCTGGCGGCGTGGCGGGATTCGCGAACGACAGTTTCGATGATGTCCATGCGTCGGCTCCGCTCGAGGATGTTGCCGGCCGTGTGAATAACCTGAGGTTCTTAGGCTGGGACACGGAAGCCCCGAAAAGGGTTTGGCGAGCCGCCGAGCCGCCGAATTTGACCGCAACAGTCGGATATCGGCGTGGAGCGCCCAAGCCTAGCTTGCGCGCGTCCCTTACACTGAGTCAGATCATGGCGACCATGGCGGCAATGACACTTTCTGATCAGCCCCCCCCCGTCAGCGACGACCGGGCGTGGCGCGCGGTCGTGCAGCGCGACGCGCACTTCGACGGCGCGTTCGTCTATGCCGTGCGCTCGACCGGCGTGTACTGCAAGCCGTCGTGCGGGTCGCGACAGCCGCTGCGCACGAACGTGCGGTTCTTTATCACACCGGACGACGCCGAGGCGGCGGGGTTCCGTTCGTGCCGCCGGTGCCGGCCGCGCGACCTGTCGCCGGCGGCCGACGCGTCCGTGGAACGCGCTCGCGACTTCCTCGACCGTCACGCGGATCGAACAGTCTCGCTTCACGAGTTGGCGCGTCACGTCGAATTGAGCCCGTCGCATCTTCAGCGTTCTTTCAAGCGAGCCACGGGTCTGTCGCCGAAGGAGTATCAGGACGCTCGGCGCGTGAAGCACCTCAAGTCACGACTCCGGGCCGGCGACACAGTGAGCCGCGCGACATACGAAGCGGGTTTCGGATCGAGCAGCCGCGTGTACGAGCGAGCGGATCGCGAGTTGGGCATGACCCCGGCGGCCTTCCGCCGTGGCGGCCGCGGCGTCTCGATCGCGTATACGACCGCCGGCACGCCACTCGGCCGCGTACTTGTCGCGACGACGGAGCGCGGCGTGTGCGCCGTCGAGCTGGGAGCGACGGACGACGAAGTGCTCGCCGCGCTTCAGCGCGACTTCCCGTACGCGACGATCACCCGCGGCGACGACGAACACGCGGAGTGGGTGCGCGCTGTCGTGAGCACGGTACGCGATCCACACCTCGGAGTCGACGCGCATGTCCCGCTCGACATGCAGGGCACCGAGTTCCAGCAGCGTGTGTGGCGGGCGCTGCGCGAGATTCCTGCTGGAACGCGACGGTCCTACGCCGAGGTGGCGAAAGCGATCGGACAGCCGAGCGCATCGCGCGCCGTGGCACG
>DATMHK010000053.1:0-5739 GCA_035554995.1 Gemmatimonadaceae bacterium | reverse complement strand
AACCGCGGGTCCAAACCGCGCCCGTCGAGCGGGGTGAGCTCACCACGCGCGAAAGGATTCGCCGCGAAGCAGGTCGTCGCCAGCACGAACAGGAGGATTGCCGACACCGTACCTGTCACCCACGGCACGATCTCGCTGCCGCGGCGCCGGCCGGCCGCGACGCCAATGGTGCCGAACAAAGAGAGCACGAGTGCCGAGAGGAGCAACGCGCCCGCTCGTCCGCTCCACAAGGCAGTGAAGGTGTAGACGCGGGGCGTGAGCTGGCTGATATGGGCGGCTACGTACTCAAACGACAAGTCGCGCGACAGCAGAGCCGTCCACAATCCACTCGCCGCCAAAGCGAGCATCGCGAATGTCGCGTACAGCGCGCGCACACCGCTGCTGGTCAGGTCGTTCCGGCGAGCCACCGCGCCGGCATAGGAAACTCCGGTCGACCAGGTCGCCATGAGCAGGGCGACCCAGAGCGTGAGCTCGCCGATGGTCGTCAATGGCCGGCGGTCACGGCTTCGTGTGCTGCGACAGCGCTGCTCCCGCGGCCATGCCCAGCGCGTCCCATGTGAGATCTTTGAAGCTGAAGTCGCCGCCGGCACGACGGTCGTGAATCTCTTTGCCGATGCTCACGCCGGCGGTCAGCCCCGTCGCTCCGGCGAGGGATGACGACTTCGACATTCCAGCGGCACGCATGCCACTGAACGAGGCACTTTGGACGAACGCCGCGACGAAGAAGTGCTTCATCTTGTCCGCGGCCAACCACCGGTCGCCGCCCGGGTGTTCGTCGCCGAAATGCAGTGTGAACAACAGGACTAGACCGCGCATTACGCTACGCTCCTCGCTCGTGGCCCCGTGCCGATTCCCAATCGCTCGAGCTCTCTACCAATGAGGACCAACGCGCGGTCCAACAGCCGCGGATGATCGCCTTGATGAATCCAACTACTGGCTCCCGACGGATGCGGCAGCGGAATCGTGGTTGAACGCCCGCCGGCGTGCTCGACCTCGTGCGCCTTACCGATCAGCCGTTCGAGCGGTTCGTTCGGGAGGAAGCGCGTGATCGCCAGACGTCCGACGGGGATGAGCAACGTTGGACGAATGATCCGCAGCTCGGCGTCGAGCCAGACCGCGCACGCTTCCTGTTCCGAGGGCGACGGAACTCGGTCGCCGCGACCGTTCGGACTCGGCCCGGGAAAACACCGCGTGATCGCGGCAATGTAGACGCGGGCGCGCGCCGTCTCTTCGTCGACACCCGCTCGCGCGAGCCATCGGAACAGCGTCTTTCCCGCTCGCCCCGCGAACGGCTTGCCGCCCGCCGCTTCGACCTTGCCGGGCGCCTGGCCGACGAGCATCGCCTTCGGCCGGCGCGCGTGGGAGAGGATCGGCGTCACGCCGGCGGGATGTCCGCACAGACGACAATCGGCAAGCGCACGACAGTGCAAATCCAATCGCGACCGCATCAGACGGCCGCCGGCACGTCTCGCGCCCAACCGATCGCGGCGCGCACCGCGCGCTCCCAGCCGTGGATCAGGTTTTTCGCAGTGTCGCGATCCATGCGCGGCTCGAAACGCGTAAAGCGGCGCGTCGACAGGAATTCATTCGTGTCGCGCCAAATGCCCGCGCCGAGCCCCGCCAAACCGGCGGCGCCGAGCGCTGTGGTCTCCACCATGTCGGGCCGCTCGACGGGAACGCCGAGCACATCGGCCTGGAATTGCATGAGCCAGTCGTTCATCGTCGCACCGCCATCAACACGAAGTCGCTCGAAGTGCGTTCCGCTCGCCTGCGTCATCGAACCGAGCACTTCCGCGGTTCCATGCGCCATCGCCTCCAACGCCGCACGCACGAGATGGGCGCGGCCGGTTCCGCGCGTCAGTCCAACGATCGTGCCACGCGCGTTGGGCTCCCAGTGAGGCGCACCGAGTCCGGTGAGCGCCGGAACGAAGTACACCCCGTTGGTGGATTCGATCGAACGCGCCAACGCCTCCGTCTCGCCGGCGCTGCCGATGATGCCGAGTCCATCACGCAGCCATTGCACCGCGGCGCCGGCGATGAAGATCGAAGCTTCGAGCGCGTACACCGGCGCGCCGCGCGCGTCGCAGGCGATAGTCGTGAGAATGCCCGGAGCGCCGGCCGGTCGTGTGGTGCCGGCGTTGAGCAAGAGGAACGCGCCGGTGCCGTACGTGTTCTTGCCGGTTCCCGGCTCGTAGCATCCCTGGCCGAACAACGCCGCCTGCTGGTCGCCGGCGACACCCATGATCGGCACTTCAACGCCAAGCACGTCGGCGCGCGTCACACCAAAGTCGCCAAGCGACGTGCGCACCTCGGGCAGCAAGTCCGCCGGCACGCCGAACGTGTCGCACAACTCCGGGCTCCACGCGCGCTTTTCAATGTCGTAGAGCATCGTGCGCGAGGCGTTCGTCGGATCGGTGGCGTGCACGGCGCCGTTCGTGAGCCGCCAAATGAGCCACGTGTCGATGGTACCGGCCGCCAAGTCGCCCGGCGAATATCGCTTCGAGAGTCGCTCGTGTTGGATGAGCCACTCCAGCTTGGTCGCCGAGAAGTACGGATCCGGAACGAGACCGGTGAGCTTCGCGATGCGGTCGGGCGCGAGCTGGGCGCATCGCGCGGCTGTTCGCCGATCCTGCCAGACGATGGCGCGATGGACTGGCCGGCCGGACTCCCGCTCCCAGACGACGATCGTCTCTCGCTGATTCGTGATGCCAATGACATCGGGCTTGGCGCGTGCTCCTTCGATGGCGTCGCGCGCCGCCCCCTTCACGCACTCGAGGATTTCCAGGGCGTCGTGCTCGACTTGTCCGGCTTCCGGGAAATACTGCGGGATCTCGCGGTATCCCCGTCCGGCGACGCGACCGTCCTCGCCGATCATGAGACACGTGGCGCCCGTCGTTCCCTCGTCGATCGCGAGGACGTATCTCACGGTATGAGATGTCTAAAGTCGTATGGGGGGCGATGCACGCCGCGGTCGCTCACGATCGCCGTGATCAACTCGGCGGGGGTGACGTCGAACGCCGGATTGAAGATGCGGACTTCATCGGGTGCCGTCTGCGCGCCGAAGCCGCGCCGGACCTCGTCGGGAGATCGCTCTTCGATCGTGATCCGCCCGCCGCTGGGCGTCGCCGGGTCGAACGTGCTCCACGGCGCGGCGACGTAGAACGGAATTCCGTGATAGTACGCGGCTACGGCGAGCGAGTAAGTGCCGATCTTGTTGGCGACATCGCCGTTCGCGGCGATGCGATCCGCGCCAACGAGGCACATGTCCACGCGGCCGGAGCGCATCAACGCCGCGGCCGCGCCGTCGACGAGCACGGTCACGGGAATGCCGGCGCGCTCGAGCTCCCAGGCCGTGAGGCGGCTCCCCTGAAGGAGTGGACGCGTCTCGTCCGCATACACTTCGAGACGCTTTCCCTGACTTCTCGCCGCGTAGATCGCGGCCAGCGCGGTCCCGATGCCCGCGGTCGCCAACACGCCGGTGTTGCAGTGCGTGAGGATGCGGCTTCCCTGCTCGATGAGCGACGATCCGTGTTCGCCGATGCGCCGGCACATCGCCTGGTCCTCGGCGAGGATGCGCGACGCTTCGTCGCCTAGCACACGACGCAGGCCGGCAACGTTCGTCGCGGTGTCCGACCGCCGCACGACACGATCGAGCGCCCATGCGAGGTTGACCGCCGTGGGTCGCGTGCCGCGCAAGCGCTCGGCCGCAATGCGGAGCGACTCGCGCGCCGTGGCGAGATCTTGCACATCGTCGGAAAAAGCAAACGACAGCCCCATCGCCGCGGCCACGCCGATGGCCGGGGCGCCCCGAACGGAGAGCGTCGCGATCGCGCTGCAGACTTCGGCCACGGTCCGCAGCTCGCGGTACACCTCGCGAGCCGGAAGGCAGCGCTGGTCGAGAATGCGAACCGCGGAACCATCCTCCGACCATGCGACGCTCTGAATCGGTTGCATGCGCGAAACGTAGGATTCGCGGCTCGCGGGCGAAAGCGACGCGGTCAGTCGTCCGTGCGAGCGCGGCGGCGGCGTTCGGGAAAATGGCGGTCGAGGAACCCGATCAAGGCACGCTCTTCGGGGGAATGGGCCTGACCGCGATTCGCGGCGGTGCGGCGGCGGCGCGGTAATGGGATGGTCTCGTTGTCATCCAGGTACCGCGCAATGACAATCGGGTGGACGTAGGACTTCCGGCAGATCGTCGGTGTGTTCCCCAGCTCTGATGAGACGAGCCGCATGGCCAGCGCCACGTTGCGCTTCGCCTCGCGCTCGGACTGTGCCGGCCCGAGCTCAGCCAGCACCGTCGCCGCCCGCAGGGTCCCTCCCCACGTTCGGAAGTCTTTGGCGCTGAATCGTCCGATCCGTCGTTGGAGGTAGGCGTTGACGTCACGCGCGGTGAGCGCGCGCCACTGCTTGCCGCGCCGGTATGTGAACAACCGACGTCCGGGCGTGCGCGCCTGCCGCCGAATCAGGCGGACCAAATCCCGGTCGTGAATGATCTGCCGCTGTCGAATGCTACCCTTCCCTCGATACTCGAGGCGGACGGACTCGCCGCTTACCTCGATGTGCTGCTTTCTCAACGTCGTGATGCCGAAGGTTCCATTCTCGCGTACATAGCGTTCGCCGCCCACGCGACAGAAGCTCTCGCTGATGATACGCAGCACCGTGGCCGCGACGGTGTCCGCGTCGAGCGTCATCGCTTGCGCGGCAGGTCGCGCGTCGCGTTCGAGGGCGGCGCGCGCCTTCGGTAGCTCCTTCGCCAGCTGGCGGACACGGTGATACTTGCGCAGCTCCCGCCGCTCGACCGCGCGCGCGTGGTATCGGTACTGCTTCCGCCCCCTCGCGTCGAAGCCCCACGCCTGGATCGCCGACCGCGGCGAGGCCGCGATGTGCACGTCGCGCCATGCCGGCGGCACGCGGAGCGCGTCGATCCGGGCGAGGGTTCGCGCGTCGCGGATCGGCCGGTCGTTGGGGCCTATGTACCGAAATCCCGAACGTTTGCTCCCGCGGCGGCGAATCCATGCAGTCATCGGGGTCGCTATCGGGCAAGAAAAACGCCCAATTCGGGGGCATCGGGACGCGTGGGTGAGCATAGCCTACCGCTGGGTGCTCGGCCAAAGCTGGTACGGATTGAACTGCCGCGTTTCCAATCGCGCGATCTCGACTAACCGTGGTCCCTTAGCAGCGCGCGAGATGCCGACCGTACTGCCTCACCCTTAGATTCTGCCGCATGTCCTACGAGACTATCGCCGTCCAAGTCAGCGACCGAGTCGCGACGGTCACAGTCAATCGGCCCGACAAGCTGAATGCTCTGAACGACCGGGTGATCACGGAGCTCGGCGAGGCAGTCGACCAGGTGGTGTCGGACTCGAATGTCGGCGGCATCATCCTCACGGGCGCCGGCCGGGCGTTCGTCGCGGGGGCGGATATCTCCGAGCTCGAGTCGCACGGGCCGGTGTCGGCGAAGCGGCTTGCTCAAACGGGACAGGACGTCTTCGGCAGATTCGAGTCGTCTCCGAAGCCCGTCATCGCGGCGGTAAACGGCTTTGCGCTCGGTGGCGGCTGCGAGCTGGCGATGGCCTGTCACATTCGGATCGCGTCGGAGGCCGCCAAGTTCGGGCAACCCGAGGTGAAGCTCGGCCTGATCCCCGGCTACGGTGGCACTCAGCGTCTCCCTCGTCTCGTCGGCCGCGGGCGCGCACTGCAGCTCTTGCTCACTGGAGAGATGATCGACGCGCAGGAGGC
>DATMHK010000052.1:0-5226 GCA_035554995.1 Gemmatimonadaceae bacterium | reverse complement strand
TCGCTCGAGCGTCGCCGGATCCTGGACCCAACGGCCCATCATCCCGACGAACATCGCGATGGCCAGGCCAATGAACAGGCCGCCACCGAGCCCCGCCGCCATTGTCGGAAGCGGCCGCGGGAACGCAACGCGCATGGGAGGCTCCGCGATGTCGAGCGACTGCACGTTCCCGCCTTCGGTGACCGCCGCGATCCGCGCCTCAACCAGCTGCGCCTGCATCGCCGTCTGCACTTGCGACAACTGGAGGACACTGCGTTGTAGCCGATTTCCCGAGGCCAATTCGGCGGGGAATGCGCCGAGCGCGGTGCGAAGCGAATCCAGTTGAAGTGACAAGTCCTGATGCTGCCGCTTCAGCGAACTCTGATAGGCGGTCGCCATCGGCCCGAGCTGACCTTCGAGAGTTCGTATGCTCTTGGAGAGCGCCACGACCTCGGAGTCGCTGTCGAGTCGCGTCACGAGCAGCTTGGATCGTTCGGTCTCCAGCTCGCCGATCTGCGTGAGCAGCGCATTGATCGCCGGACTCTTCAAGAATGCCGGATAAGCGACGAGGTCTCGCACGGACATCGAGCCCGCCGACACCTGTCCCATGAGCTGCTCGAGCGCACCGCGCTCGACATCGTTCTCGCCGATACTCGCTCTGAGCTCGCCCGCCCGCTCGAGTGACAACTTGCCGATCGTTTGCGGGTCGATGAGACGACTCGACTCCTGGAAGCCCCTGAGCGATTGCTCGGCGATCGCGAGCTGGCGCGTCACCGAATCGAGCTGGGCCGTGAGAAACTCGACCCGGTGCTGATTTGTCCCGCGATCGGTGGTGTGGCGCAGGGCCAAATAGTAGCCGACGAGCAAATTCGGAATGGCGGCCGCGGTAACCGAGTCGCTCGTGCGACAGGTGACGCGCAACACCTCGCCGCCCGCTTTGGAGATCGAGATGCGTTTGCCGATGCGGGTCACGGCGTCCTCCCGATCGAACAGCTGAATCTCGTAGGGCCCACCGGTGTGAACCGCCGACGTCAGCGAGAGCCGCCCCACGGGCAACACCACCGGTTGGCCGTTTGGAACCGTTACCGTCGTGTCGCGGCCGACGACTCGAATCGTGCCATCGGCCCCGGAGGAGACGGTGTACTTCCGCGGCTTGAATGCTCCCGGGAGCCTCGCGGCCTGCACGACGGCATTCGACGCGATTCCGTCCGGGGCGCGGACCTGCACCTGAAGTTGGAGCGAATCGACCACTCGTCCGACGAGCTCTCGACTCGACAGGATCTGCACCTCAGTCTCAAGCGGTGACGAGGTCCCGGCATCGAGCAGGCTCGCGGCGCCATCGCCGCCGCCCGCGAACTTGGCGAGAAGCGATGCTCGCGATGTCTGTTGCGATCGGACGACGATGCTGGATGCGGCCTGAAAGCGCCGCGGACCGAACAGCAAGAGGCCGGCGGCGGCCGCGGCGCCGAGGAGCGTGAGCGCGACAATGAACGACCAACTGCGACGCGCGGCTCGCGCGAGCTCCGCAAGATCCAGTGTATCGGCGGTCTCATCGGGCGTGCGCACGATCACTTCCTCAACAGAGTGAAGGCGATCGACGCGGTGAGGCCGGCGACGCCCGTAATCGTACCGAGGTTCTCCACCCACCACGGGCGTCGCCCGACGAGGATCACGTCGCCCGAGCGCAGCGGCTCAACGACGGCGTCCGGACTGTCCCAATTCTTCGCCGGAATCCGTTCGGCGCCGCGAAGGATCTCGACTTTGTGCGCGTCACCGTTCGGTGCAATGCCGCCGGCGCGGGCAATTACGTCGCGAAGCGTCGACGTCTGATCGATCATGTAGACGTCGGGTTTGCCGACTGATCCGTTGACCGTCACTCGGCGGAATGGGATCACATCGATCACGGGGCTCCGGAGGAACAGCGCGTATCTCGCGCGCAGCGTGTCGCGGAGCCGGTCATAATCGAACGCCAGCACACCGATGGAGCCGACATGGCGCAGATTGATCTCGCCGCGCTCATCGACGATGACCGTATCGCTGAGCTTGATCTCCGGCCAAACCTTAACGATCACGCGATCGCCGATCGCGAGCCGGGGCGAGGACGCGACTGCGCTCTGCGCCACGCCCTGCGCGCCCGCTAATGGGGGCGCAAGGATCGCGGCGACCGCGACAGCGCGTAGCGATGGGATGAGCCGGCGTTCTCGTGCAGCGAGCATAATAAGAATCCTCTAATATCGGATGACTAACGCGACGCCGGTTCGGCGCCGACGTAGTCGAGCTTGTCGCACGGCCTCGACAGCGCAGCGCGCCGAGCTGCGCCGTGTCGCACGCATGGGTCTGAAGCTTGCGGCTGCGCCGAGAGGTTCACCACGGCGGATGTGGCGACCGAGCACGACGCGCGCGTTCGAGATGCTTGCACGGGGGGATTTGCCTGCAAGCTCGGCACCAGCAGGCAAAGTCGTCTGTTCGCTCGAGGTCGCGGCCGCTTCGCAAGAACCCTTTGTCTACGACCGCATGCTTCACGAACGACCCACTCCTGCCGAACGCGGCCGCAGCCACGAACCGGGCATCCGATCGAGCGACGCCCGACACGTCGGCCATCACCGAGAAGAGATCACCTTCGAGTCGACCCGACTCCACCTCGCGGGCTTGGAGGACGTCGCCATCGCTCCGCGGCGATCGCGACGGTGGAGCATGGCGGCGAAACGTGGCTTCGACATCGGCGCATCGCTGATCGGCCTCATCCTGGTCGCGCCGCTGCTGGGTGCGCTGTCAGCGCTGATCTGTCTCGAGTCGGCGGGACCGCCGCTGTTTCGTCACCGGCGCGTCGGTTTGCGCGGCCGCCGCTTTGGTTGTTTGAAGCTCCGTACGATGCGGCCGGACGCTGAGCAGCACTTACGGGCCGACTCGGCGCTCTACGCCGAGTACCGGCGCCACCACTTCAAGATTCCCGCTGACCGCGATCCGCGCACGACGCGCATCGGACGGTGGCTCAGGCGCACGAGCCTCGACGAGCTTCCACAACTCTGGAATGTGCTCGTTGGCGATATGTCGCTTGTCGGCCCGCGACCGGTCATCGACGAAGAGCTCGCCGTCTATCAGGAATCGCGGACGACGCTATTGTCGATGCGGCCCGGGATTACCGGAGCGTGGGCTGTCGGCGGGCGCAACTGCGTGGGATATCCCGAGCGATGCGATCTCGAGCTCCGCTACGTGCGCGAGTGGGGACCATGGCTGGACGCGAAAATCCTAATCGCGACATTCGGGGCCGTCGTAGCGCCCGAACGGCACAATCGGCGGCTGGAAAGAGCGCGGTCCGAGAGGCGCGCGCAAACCGCGCACGTCGAACCGCGCCTGGAAATGCCCGCGATCGAGCAACGCGTGGAATCGGGACTGGAAAAAGTGTCGTACGCTACTTCAGCAACGCCTTTGCCGAGTCAACGACTTTCTGCACCGTGAGCCCAAGCTCTTCGTAAATCCGCTCGTATGGCGCGCTCGCGCCGAACCGCGTGAGGCCGAGCACGATGCCGTCCGATCCCACCCATCGGTACCACGACATCGGATGCGCCGCCTCGATGGAGACGCGCGGGATGCCGTCCGGCAGAATGGACTTTCGGTATTCCGGGGTCTGCGCCGCGAACAGCTCCATGGACGGCATCGACACCACGCGCGTCGGTACTCCTTGCTCGGCCAATTGCTGGTGCGCTCGCAGCGCGAGGCCGACCTCCGAACCGGAGGACATAATGACCACTCGGGGCGATGCGCCGCCGGGTGGATCAGCCAACACGTACGCGCCTCGCATCAAACCGTCGGCCGATGCGTAGGTCGTACGATCGATGAAGCCGAGTTTTTGCCGGGTGAGCACGAGCGCCACCGGTCCGCCGTCGTGCTCCACAGCGGCTCGCCAGGCCACAACCGCCTCGGTGGCATCGGCGGGGCGTATCAGCGTCAGGTTCGGAATCGCGCGTAGCGCCGACAACTGCTCGATCGGCTGGTGCGTCGGCCCGTCTTCACCGAGGCCGATCGAATCGTGCGTGTAGACGTAGATGACGTGCTGGTTCATGATCGCGGCGAGGCGAACCGCCGGACGCATGTAATCCGAGAAGATCAGGAACGTGCCGCCGTAGGGCGTGATGCCGCGGTGCAGCGCCATGCCGTTCATGATCGACGCCATCGCATGCTCGCGAATGCCGAAATGCACGTAGCGCGCGGCGTAGTCTCCGGGCTCGAAGTTTTTCCACGCCTTCACGGAGGTGTTGTTCGACGGCGTGAGATCGGCCGAGCCGCCGACGAGCTCCGGGAGACAATCCGCTGTCGCGTTGAGCACGGCGCCGAACGCGGCGCGGCTGGCGATGGCGCCGTTCTCCTTGGTGAACGACGGTGCTTTCGCGTCCCAGTTGGCGATGCGCTTGCCCGACAGCCGTCGGTCGAGCTCCGCGGCGTCACCCGGATAGGCACGCGCATAGTCGGCGTGCTTCTCGTTCCATGCGGCGTGGAGGTTGGCGCCTTTTTCCTTGGCGCGACGGAAGTGGGCGAGCGCTTCGTCGGGCACGAAGAACGGCTCGAGACTCGGCCAACCGAGGTTCTTCTTGGTCGCAATGACATTGTCTTTGCCGAGTGGCTCGCCGTGGGCCTTCTCGGAATCCTGGCGCGGACTGCCGTAGCCGATGTGCGTCCGGGTGATGATCAGCGTCGGACGCTCGGCGTCGCTCTGCGCTTCGGCGATCGCGCCTTCGATCTCGTCGAGATCGTTGACGTCGTGGATGTGCAGCACCTGCCAACCGTAACCCTCGAACCGCTTCGCCGTATCGTCGGTGAAGGTGAGGTCGGTGTTGCCGTCGATGGTAATGTGATTGTCGTCGTAAAAACCGATCAGCTTGCCGAGCTTAAAATGCCCGGCGAAGGACGCGGCCTCGTGGGAGATGCCCTCCATGAGATCGCCGTCGCTGCAGATGAAGTACGTGTAGTGATCGACGATCGCGTTGTCGGGCCTGTTGAATACCGCAGCGAGATGCGCTTGCGCGACGGCCATACCGACCGCGTTGCCGATGCCCTGGCCGAGCGGGCCGGTAGTGGTCTCCACGCCGGGGGTGAGCCCGTGCTCCGGGTGCCCGGGGGTGATGCTGCCCCAGGTCCGCAGCGCCTTGAGGTCATCCATGGTCAGGCCGTATCCGGACAGGTACAGCTGGATGTAGAGCGTCAGGCTGGAGTGCCCGCAGCTCAGCACGAAGCGGTCCCGGCCCGGCC
>DATMHK010000051.1:0-5550 GCA_035554995.1 Gemmatimonadaceae bacterium | reverse complement strand
TCCGGCAGAAAAAAACGCGCCGGATGGCGAGAAACCATCCGGCGCGCACTGCATTTTGACGCGACTACTTTCGGTAGTAGATCTTCTTCGTGCCTTCCAGGGAACCGTCCACGAAGAACTGGACGATGTACGTCCCTGAAGCGGCCTCGCGCCCACCACCTTGCACCTTCCCATCCCACAACGCCTCATAATCGCCGCAATTCAACAACAGATTGTTGAGCGGGCTACCGTTCATCGAGTTCGTTCCACCCGATGTACCGGTCGAGGGAGGACCCAATAGGATAGGAACAACGACTGGCTGCGCCAGGATGTTCATGATCCGCATCGAGACCTTGTGTACTTCCGTCGTACTGTTGCCCGAACACAAGACACTGAAACGAATCTTCGTGTCGGGGTTGAAGGGATTCGGATAATTCTTACCGAGTTTCCCCTTTGCACCTTGCTCTCGGGGCGGCTGTTGACTCGATTGCCCCGCCGCATTCTTTGGCGACATCGCACAAAGGGCGAGCACGAGCAACGGTGCTGCCCAGCGGTGGAACATATTCTCTCCGCGCTAACGAAACAGGACCGTTACAAGAGCTCCTGAATGGGTTGATAGGGATGCTGCCTTTCGCCTCAAAATTATGCCTCAGTCAATCGGCCGTCAAGCGAACAGTAGCGTGGACTGCTATGCCACATAGGAATTTACATGCCACGCCACACCCGCCCTGTCGGCCCCCGGACCGTGTGCCCTACGCGGTCACAGTACTCCAACAACGGAATCAAGTACTTACGCGAGATCCCGAGGCCCTCTCGGAGGGCTGAAGGGTTCACCTCTTGACCATTGGACAGCAATTCTCGAAGCCTGCCAATAAGTAACATGAGATGATTCGACGTATAGTACCGATTTTGCTCGACTTGTACTATTTCACCTCGTCTCTCCAAATAGCGCGCGATCGCCGCCACAGGTGTGGCGAGTTCCTGCGACAGCTCCTCCGTCGTCGGAGGCTCGATCCCAGCCCGGTCCAGGGCTCCTAGCACGGCCGAGGCAAGCCGTTGCCCGGCCTGGTCCAGTTGAGGCTGCCATAAGGGATGACGAACGACCCCGCCCGCGGACACCAGCTTGCCCTCCCCGACCTCGGCCTCGAGGGCCGCGTCCACGAGCCCCGGGTGCCCCTTGAGGCGGCTGCGGAGGAGTTGGGCAGGCATCCCGGGCTCCAACGGCTCGGCCGCGTGATAGGCTGCTACGCTCGCCGCCAGACTGGCGCGTAGGTCGTCCAGGGCAGCTCGCGAGACGACGCGATTCCCAACCAGTTCAACAGTCGGAGTTCGTGCGAAGAGCGCCAACACGGATGCCTTCGACAGCCCAAGCCGAACCGGCAGATCCGAGACGTCGAGCCCATTCGCCGCCGCCTCGCTTACCATCTGCTCCAGCCGCTCCGCTGCTGAGAGGCCAGGCTCCCACACCCTCGCGCGGCGCGGTGGGTAGGGATCGGTGATGACCCCTCCGCCGATCGTATTCAGCGGCGACGACGCGCGAAGCACGAATCGATCGCCGGCACGGAGGACGACGGGCTCGTCGAACGACAACCGTGCCGCGAAGCGCGCTCCCTCCGTCACGACGCGAGCGACGACGCGAGCGCCGACCTCGCTCGTGCCGACATGGAACCGAATCTTCGTACGCGGGCGCAGTGACGCCGCGACTCCCGGCAACACGCTGACGTCGGCGCGCGCGAGCGTCGTCGTGCGCCACCCCGGATCGTTCACGAGCACGGAGCCACGCGGGACATCCGACGGCTCGACGCCAACCAGCGCGACCGCGGTGCGGGCGCCAGGCAATGCCGCCTGCGCCGGTTTGCCGTGCGTCTGAATCCCGCGTGCTCTCGCCGACGCGTTCTTCGGCAGTATGCGCACCGACTCGTCTTTGTCGAGTCGCCCGGACCAGACCGTTCCCGTCACGACCGTACCGGTGCCCTTCACGCTGAACGACCGATCGACGGGGAGGCGAAACAGGTCGTCGTCGGTACGCGGCGTCACGCGGCGCGCGGCATCGGCGAGCGCGACGCGCAACTCGTCGATGCCTTTTCCTGTTCGCGCGGACGTCGCGACGATCGGCGCGTCGGGCAGCGTAGAGCCGGTCGTCGCGCGAACTTCTTCTTCGACGAGAGCAAGCCATTCTTCGTCGACGAGATCGACTTTCGTGAGCGCGATGACGCCGGTGTGGACGCCGAGGAGGTCGAGGATCGCGACGTGCTCGCGCGTTTGCGGCATGATCCCCTCGTCGGCCGCCACGACGAGCAATGCGATGTCGATGCCGGTCGCGCCGGCAACCATCGTACGCACGAACGCCTCGTGACCCGGCACGTCCACCACGCCGACCGTGCCCACCTCGCCGAGGTCGAGTGGCGCGAATCCCAGCTCGATCGTGATGCCGCGTCGCTTCTCCTCCGGCAAACGATCCGTGTCGACACCGGTCAAGCGGTGCACCAGCGTCGTCTTTCCATGGTCGATGTGACCGGCGGTGCCAAGGATCACGCTTTCGCACCCCCCCCCCACGAGTCGTGTTCCCACACCTCGAACGCGCGGAGGGGCCGGTTGTCGTCGAGATGCTCTCGAACGAATTCGCGGAGCAGCCGCTGGTGCGCGCGGACGTCGGTGAGCTCGATGAGCGGATGCGCGTTGCCACTGAGCCAATCGCGGAGCGCGCCGCGCGCCGACGCGGGCAGCGTTCGACCGGCGCGGCTCAGGTGCGCGCAACGCGCGCAGAGCGAGCCGCCGGCAGGGTGACTGAACATTGCCGGCGCGTCGTCGTCGATTGCCGCGTGGCACTCCGCGCAGGCATCGACCGTCGGCGCGACGCCGAGGGCCGCGAGAATTCGCCACGCGGCGGCGAGGGCAACGTCGCGCACGCGATCCTCGCCCGCGGTTGAAATCTCATCGAGGGCGCCCGCGACCGCATCGTACAGCGTAGGATCGGCGTCGTCCCGCGCAAAGCGCAGCGTGAGCTCGGCCACTGTGCTCGCGGCGGTGAACCGAGACAGCTGTGCCGCGAGCTGCGGCCGTGCGCGCGCGACGTCGAACGTGCTGAGCGTCTCAAGGTCGCGCCCGGGCTTTATCTGTAACTCGGCCGTCCCCTCGGCATAAAGATCCAACGCCGCGCCGAAGCGTTTGCGCGAGCGTTTGGCGCCACGGGCCAGCACCGATCGCACACCGGCGTCGCGCGTCACCAGCTTCAGGATGCGCGACGACTCCAGGTAATCGAACGCATGCAGCACGATCGCTTCGGTGACGACCAGGGTCATGCGCGAAAGTTAGTGACGGGGACTCGGCTGCTCGGCGACTCGGCGACTCGGCACCTCGGCACCTCGCCGCCTTGAACGTCATAACGATCAGATACGGGACAACCTCGGACAACGGCACAGGACAACCAACAGGATTCCCTTTTTTTTGCAGTTCTCCCGTTGGTGGTCCTGTCAATTCCTGTCGGTTGTCCCGTATCCAATCGTTAGTGCGTCCAAGCTCAGGGATGGCAGCGTGGTCGCGATCCAACGGTTGGCCGAGCAGCCGAGCCGCCTAGAAACTCGTGCGCGCTCCCACCAACAAAGTCCGTCGCGGGCTCAGAAAGTTGAACACCGATTGGTACTTCGCGTCGAACAGATTCTCGGTGTGGAGGGTGATCTCCGTCGTCGCCAGGCGCGGACTGATCCGAGCCAGGCCGAGCGTGGCGCCGACGTCGGTGCGAGTGTACGCCGAGTCGACGACGGCAACAAACGGGAACGGCCGGAAGTCACGGTCGGAGCGTTGACCGGCGTGGATCATATGCACATCGACGCTGCCGATTGACGACGTGTAGACACCGCCCAGAGTCCACGATGTGGTCGGGCGACGAATGAGGTTCTCACCATGCCGGTACAATCCGCCGGACGACGTGTCGAAGCCGGGTGTGAGCACCTTGGTCTCGAGGTGCGTGAGGTTGGCGTCCAGCGACAGTACTCGGAGAGGTGTATATCGCGCCTCCAGCTCCCTGCCCTTCGACGTCGCGAGCGCAACGTTGCAGTAGCTCGCACCACACGCTTTTGCCGAGCCGGTGTAGTCGATCATGTCGCGAAAGCGCTGATCGAAGTGCGTCACGCCGAGCTCGAGGCGGTCGTCGGCGAGACTCTGCCGGAAGCCGGCCTCCCAGCTGCGCGTCCGTTCGGGGCGCAACGCACGGTTTCCGACGACGAAACCCGTCGAGTAGTTCTCGAGGAAGGTGGGCTCACGGAACGCGGTTCCGACGGACGCGCGAAAGCGCGAGCCTTTGAGCGGACTCCAGCTGGCGCCCACGCGATATGTATCGAACTTGCCGAAGCGCTCGTTGTCGTCGTGGCGCACGCCGGCGGTGATCATCGCGGTGGCGAGCCTCGAGCTGAGCTCCGCGTAGCCCGCGGCGTTGCGACGGGCCGCCTCGAAGATCGACGAGAACTCGGAGGTCCCGAAGACGCTGTGGCTCTCCGATCGCTCGTCCGCCTGCTCGAGCTGAACGCCCGCGGTCAGGATCGTCGCATCGACGATCGGAATGTCGGCGCGAAGATCCGCCGAGCGTCGTCGCGTGCGATCGATCGAGACGTAGTCGCCACTCGACGGCTGATTCGACCCACCCGACGTCGAGTTCGACGCAACGCCGAGGCGCGCATTGGCGCGACCCACGCGCCGCGACAACTCGGCCCCGAGCACCGTGCGCTCGAGCGTCGTGAACGCCGAACTGTCGACGATGTCGCCACCGCCGTTCGTCGGAAAGTGATAGGCCTCGTCGCCATACCGCGCGGTAACGCGGAGATCGGTGTTGGCGTCGAGCGCAACGTGCACCGCGCCACTCCCGATGCTGTTGTGCATCGCGTTGTTGATCGGGTAGATGCCCTTGGTGTCGTGGCGCGCCACGCCAAACGACAGGTCTCCGTTCGCGAAGGGGCCGAGCACGGTCGCGTCGGCGTCCGTCGTGCCGTAGCTGCCACCACGCGCCGAGACGACGGTGCGCGCGGATCCGCGCGCGCGCCGGGTGAAGACCTGGATCACCCCGGTGACGGCGTCGGCGCCATACAACACGCTCGCCGGGCCGCGCACGACCTCGATCCGCTCGATGTTGTCGGTCGTCAACGAGCCAAAGTCGATGGCGCCGCCTGGATCGTTTACCGGCACGCCGTCGATGAGCACTTTCACATATTTGCTCTCACCGCCGCGCAGGAACAACGATGTGTTGCCGCCGAACGAGCCGGTGCGCGCGAAGGTCACGCCCGGAATCACCTCGAGTGCCGTCGACAGCGAGGTGATGCCGCGCAAGCGAAGCTGCTCGCCGGTGATGACGTCGACGGTAGCCGGAGACTCATCGCGGCCAACAGGCACGCGCGTCGCCGTGATGACCATCGGCGCAACGCGCGCCGTATCGGGCTGTTGAGCTGGGACGAACCCGGCGAGAGCGGCGTTGGCCGCGACAGCGAGCACGATGTTGAATCGAGAAGGCATTGGAGATTTCGGGTCGAGGATGGAAGGAGTCATGTCATCGTGATCGTTTGAGAACGACGGTCGGAGCGC
>DATMHK010000050.1:0-3646 GCA_035554995.1 Gemmatimonadaceae bacterium | reverse complement strand
GACTTGGCGAGCGTCGGCCTCGCCGCTGCCCTCCCCAATGCAACGTTTGTGGGCCTGGTGGTGTCGAATAGACATGCCGATGGACTTCCCGAGACAATCGCCACAGCCTGCCCCGCCGTCCGCAACGCCGCTGAAGGCGCTCCGATACGCGGCAGTGTCCCTCTGGATCGTCGCGTTGGCCGTCAGCGCGAACGCCGCTTTGTTCTGGTTCGCGGACTGGTTGCTGGCACGTTAGCAGGTCGTTGACCCGCAGAGTGGCGGTTCGGCGCCGAGCGCCGTAGAACTGAGCCTCATGCGACCAACCACATTTGCTGCAGCGCTCGTGGCAATCGCCGGCGCGGCGGGCGCACAATCGGTGCCCGCGCCACAGTCCGAAGTCGTTCGAGCCCCCCGCCTCAAGCAACTCGGCGACTCCATCACCCCCGGCGCGTCACGCACAGCGCAGATCGGGCGCGGACCCAACTTCACGTACGCGCTCACCCACCGCGATTCCTCGGGTGGACTCGAGCGGCACGACGCGTGGAACGACATCCTCGTCATTCAAAGCGGCAGCGCGACGTATCTCTCGGGCGGAGTTCAGGAGGGCGCGAGTGAGACGTCCCCGGGCGAGTGGCGTGGCGGTACCGCTCGCGGAGCGACTCGGCAGAAGATCAGCGCCGGCGATGTCGTGACGACGCCTGCCGGAACGCCGCATCAGTTCATCCTGTCGGCGGGCGAGCGGATCACCTACATCGCTTTCAAAGTCGCCGCGCCGCCGAAGACCTAAATACCCTCAACGCCCAACCGAGAGCAGCGCGTTTTCTATCAACTTGCGCTTCCGCTCGCGCTCGTAGACGTCGTAGAAGTCCAATCGGCCGAGCATTCGTAGCGCGTCATTGAGCGCCTGACGCGACGCTGCCTTGTCGCCTCGGCGGAGCGCCAAGTCGGACGCCATTCCATATGCCTCGAGGTCTTCCGGGTACGCCGCGATCAGCTGCCGGATCGCTCGCTCGGCGCCGGCACTGTCGCCTCGCTGAATGAGAACGCGAGTCGGCGCGAGCATCCATTTGAGCGACGGCGTCATCGGCACGCCGACGCGCGCGCTGAGATTCGAGTAGAACGCGTCGACGGCGCGCTCCGGATCGGCGACGCGCCCGAACTGGACGCTGTCGGCGAGCCCCCGTGGCATCTCCCAAACCGACTTGTCGTGGATAAAGCGAATGCCGGGCGGGATGGTCGCCATCGGCGTGTCGGTGTGGCCGAGGCCCGCACCTTCGATCGTCGTCCACCGCCAGTGAGGTGGTGCATTCGCGCGGAGGAAATCGCGCAGTCGCTCCATCCCCTGGATGACGCGCGGCTCCTGATCTCCGGCCGACAACACGAGCTGGCGCAGTGCCGTCCCCGGCGCGTTGAACGCCGTCGATAGACAGCGCGTCACGGCATCCGCGCTCGTGGAATCACCGCCCGCGGCGCTGATCGCGATGACCGCCGGAAACACACCCGGCGCCCGACAGAACGTCATCAGCGCGAATCGTCCGCCGAGCGAATGGCCGATGAGCGTTCGATACCGGTTGGTCCGGAACTCCCGGTCTATATACGGTATGAGCTCTTCGACGAGGAATCTCGTGAACAGCTCCTGGTTCCTGCCTAGATCGGCGCCACGGTCGATCTGATCGACCCCGACGACGATTTGTGGCGGCGTGGCATAGTCGTGCTGCAAGTCGGCGACGACATCGTAGCCCGCGGCGGCGACGGTGATGTCGAAAAACTGCCGCACGTGGCCGTCGAGGAGATAGGTCGTCTCGTACCGTCGCCGCGCCACGCCGTAGTTCAGCGGCAGGCTCACATGCACGACGCGCTCCTCGCCGAGGATCTTCGACGGGATGCGCACCACGCGCGTTTCACCCGGTGGGCTCGTTGTGAGCGCGAGTACAGCGACCGCGATGAGAGAGTGCATGAGGCGACGCTATGGCACCGCGCGCGAATAGCCGGATGCTGGAGCGCTACGCGGCGACCTCGACGTATCCGACCTCGATCGTTGGCTGCGGTATTGGCTCGCCGGCAAGGCGCAGTTCCTCGAGATGGCTTTCGACCGCGTCTCGCATGTTACTCGCCGCCTCGGCGGCGGTGCGACCGGTCGAAATACATCCGGGCAAGTCGGGCGAGTAGGCCGAGAATCCGGTCTCCGTCGGCTCTATCAGGATGGCGTATCGACTCACTTGTCCTCCTTGCCGCGACCCGGAAGTGGCAGACCCGCTTGCTTGAAGACGCTACGAACGGTCCCAACCGCCAGGTCTTCGTTGCGTGCGCCTGGAACCGTTACGATGCCAGGCTTCGTGGGATGTTTGTAATGATGGTGACTGCCCCGGATACGAACAAGACGCCAACCATCTGCCTCGATGACGGCGACAATATCTCGAACCTTCATGAGGTGGAGACTTACGGGCCAATCGCATCCGGCCGTCACCATTCTGACATGCATCCGAGCAATCCGATCCACGATCCCGCGTCACCGCGGAACCACCGGCAGCACGATGTGCGACGGATGCGCCGCGTCGTGCAACACGCGTTGATGCGCGACAACGAACGAAGTGTCGCGCTCGTTGTTCCCGCCGGTGTTCAGGTTCCGATCGTACTTCGGAAACAACGCCGACGACACGGTGACCCGTATCCTGTGCCCCGGCTCGAACACCCGCGACGTGAACCACAAATCAATGTCGTATCGCTCGACACTGCCGGGTGTGAGCAGCACCTCCTTATCGAATCCCTGTCGGAACCGCGCCCGCGCCAGCCCGTCCTGCACCCGCTCGGCATGCCCGTCAGGGAAGACGTCGAGAAGCATCACGTTCCAGTCCGTATCCTTGGCGTCGGAAGCCGCAAAGAGCACGGCCGACATTTGCCCCGTGACTTCGATTGGCTTCGTGAGCGGCTTCGACGTATACACCAAGACATCCCGCCGCGTTGCATTTAAAGAAGTATAATCCTCGTTGAGCGACGTCTCGAGCTCACGTGAATCGATCAGGAAGGGAGTCGGATTGGCCGGATCGTAAGTGAATGTGTCAGCAGGAGCGCCATCCGCGGGTGGACTCACGTCGAGCACCCCGTTGCCTGCACTCGTGTTAGCGCCCACCGCCGACCGCCCATCGCCCATCCCCCCTCCTGACAAATACCATCTCGTCCCCCTAGCCCGCTCCAACGGCCAAGTCGTTTCCTTCCGCCACGTGTTGTCGCCAAAGACGAAAATGTCGACCGGCAGCTCACGATCGACGCCGTTGTCCTTGCCGAGCAGATAGTGATCGAACCAGCGGAGCTGAAGTCGCCGAGTATCGACGCGCGACTGTGGACCGAACTCGCCGGCGACGTAATCGACGCCCTTGTGCGCCCCCGGCCCCATGACGAGTCGGATGAACGGGTGCCCCGGCACGGCATTGAGAGCGTTGGTATAGTCGATCGGGCCGCGCGAGTCGTCGTACCAGCCCGAGATCTGGAGCACCGGCGCCTTGACGTTCGCGATGTTCGTCGTGACCGCGTGGTCGCGCCAGTATTTGTCGAGCAGCGGGTGGGCGATCCAGCGATCCCAGAGCGGCACGTCGCCACAGCCGAGCTGCTGCGGCAGATCGCTCATTGGGAGGTGCATGAGCGCGGTGCCGATGTCGAGGTCGGAAAT
>DATMHK010000049.1:0-41687 GCA_035554995.1 Gemmatimonadaceae bacterium | reverse complement strand
GCGAATGCCCGTCGCCAATCGACTTTCGTCCCGCTGGGCGCGGGATTCCGATCGCGGAAAAACAGGAAGATCGGCAGAGAAAAGAGCAGGAAGAGCAGGGCCGTCGGAGCGAAGGTCGCGACGCGCCCGCCAGTCGACGTCGTTGGGATGAGATGCAGCCAACGCATCAGGCCTTCCGGGACGCGCAACAGCCTCTCGGGAATACCACCGATATGTGGCAGACTGCCGTCGTAGAACGGTGCGACGAGCAGAAGCCCGAAGATGGTCCCGATGTAGCCGATGGCGGTGCCGATACCAGAGAGCCGACCGAGCTCCTCCGGCGGCACGAGGTCGGGGAGCATCGCGTTGTAGAAAGGCTGTGCTGCCTGGTAGCAATACCCCGCGACGGTGAAGGCGAAGACGATCATCACGAGCGGCGCGCCGCTGATGTGATACGATTCGGGCCGCGGGCCGCCGCCCATCACGGATTCACCATAGAGCGGCACGCCGTGGGTTCCGATCCACCCGATCATTGCGGTCGCCACGCACGAGATGATCGTAAACCAGACCACCCACGGCTTCCGCCGCCGTCTGTCGTCCGAGATCGCGCCGAACACGGGCGCCGAGACGGCCATGAGCAGCGATGACAACGCCGTGCCCCACGCGACGGCGGAATTCGACGAACCGAGATCCTTCACCAGCCAGGCCGTGAAGTACAGCGAGCCGATGTTCATCGACCAGATCGTGTTCGCGAAGTCGTACAGCGCCCAACTGTACCGCGCGACCCATGATGCGCGCGTTGTCATCGCGGGCGCGGCTGCGCCGCGCGAATCGAATGGTCCGACGGACGAAGAAGGAGGCGCGGTGTGTGTCATGGGTGGTTTTTCGTTGCCACAAGATCCCGGCCGACGCATCAATCCGGAAGGGTTATCACATGAATTCCGAGCTGCCGTCGCGCTTGCCCCGCCGCCCGATTCAGTACCAGTATTCTGCGACCCGTTTCATTTTCTTTGAATTGGGGTCAGACCCCAATTTGCGCGGTGGGGTCAGACCCCGTTTCCGGCTAACCTCGGCAAACGAACGAATCATGCGTCTTCTCCTTCGATCGCTCGTCGCTGGGCTGCTGCTCGGCGCGCTCGGGCCGAGCGTGGCGCGCGCCACCTGGTCCGTCATCGCCGTGGATCTCAGCACTGGACGGATCGTGATCGCGTCGGCGACGTGCGTCGATCGCGACGACGCGTTCCTGAAGGGTGTGCAAGCGGTCGTGGTCCCGGGCAAAGGCATCGCGGCCTGTCAGGCGGGCGTCGACAACACACACGCCAACCAGATGTTGGTGTTCGCGGAATTGCAGAAGGGAACCGAACCGGAGAAGATCCTCGAGCTTCTTTCGGCGGATCCCGCGTTTCAGTCGCGACAGTTCGGCATTCTGGATTTGCAAGGACGGAGCGCCGGACACTCGGGGCTGTCCAACGGATACGTGACGCAGGACATCCAGGGGCGCGTGCCGGGAACGCAGATCTACTACTCGATCCAGGGAAATATCCTGCGGCCGGGTGAAGTCGTTCCAAAAGCAGTGCAGGCCTTTCTCTCCACGAACGGCGCAATCACCGATCGAGTGATGGCGGCAATGGACGCCGCCGACGCAGCGGGCGGCGACAGCCGCTGCAACTGTCCGCCGCCCCCGGAGGATGGTTCAGCGCCGGCGATTCCGTGCGAAAGCAAGACGGCGCACGTCGCCTACATCCTCATGGCCGAACGCAACGACACGAACGGCGACTCGCACAACAACGGGAAGTACACGATGTACCTGACGGTGAATCAGCCGGCGCAGGGCGGACCGAATGCGATCAAGCCCGGTGAGAATCTGAATCCGGTGAAGACGCTGCGCATGCGCTACGACGCGTGGCGGAAGCTCCAACCGGCATCGTTCAAGTGAGGCGCGCGGTGAGACATCTCCGCGGAGCCGTGCTGCCGATCGTCGCGTTGCTCGCGCTTGCCGGAGAAAGCGTCGCGCAGGTTCCGCCAGCCGGCGCTCCCGCCGGACAGCGTGGCCGCGGCGGCGGTGGGCGGGGTCGCGCGATTCAAGTGATGACGCTCAACTCGAGCGGCTTCGCGGATGGAAGCACCATTCCCGTGAAGTACGCGCAGCCTGGCGTGGAGGTGTCACCGCCTCTGGTGTGGAGCGGCGTGCCGGATAGCAACGTCGTGAGCTTTGCATTGGTCGTGCACGACCTCGATGCCGCTGGGAACAACGGCGACGACCTGCTGCACTGGATGGTATGGAACATTCCGCCTTCCGCGAGATCGCTGCCGGAGGGGGTGCCGCAAGGTCCGCAGCTGGCCGACGGTGCGCGACAGATCAGCGCGAGTGGGCCGTACTATCGCGGACCGGCCGCGCCGGGAACGGGCCCGGTGCATCACTACGTGTTCGAGCTCTATGCACTCGACGCGGCAATCGACGTCCCGCCGGTAGGTGCCGCTCCGGCAGCGACGCGGACCGCGGTGATGGCGGCGATGGCCGGCCACGTGCGCGGCAAAGCGGTGCTCGTCGGCACGTTCAAGCGAAAATCCTGACGAACGACGATCGTGCAGCCACCGCTCGATGCGATCGCCGTGCGTGTGCTCGGCTCGCTGATCGAAAAGGAGATCACGACACCGGATAATTATCCGCTGTCGCTCAACGCGCTCGTCGGGGCGTGCAATCAGACGTCGGCACGCGAACCGGTGATGGATCTCGACGAGGGGGCCGTCAACAGAACGGTGAACGAGCTCCGCCAGCGATCGCTCGTGCGAGCGGTGCAGCAGAGCGGCTCGCGCGTACTGCGCTTCCGTCACCTCATGGTCGAGTCGCTGAATCTCGACGGGCCGGAGCTCGCGGCGATGTGCGTGCTGATGTTGCGCGGACCGCAGACAGCCGGCGAGATCAAAGGACGAAGCAATCGGTTGTTCGATTTTCCGGACCTCGAGAAAGTCGAATCGACGCTCGAGTCGTTGATGAGCCGACAGACGCCGCTCGTCGCCCGTCTGCCGCGCCGCCCCGGGCAAAAGGACAGCCGCTACGCCCACTTGCTCTCCGGCGACGCGCCGGTCGATGTGCCGGAGGCGGTAACGTCGACCGCCGTCGCCGACGGTGGGGGTGGCCGACTCGAGGCGCTCGAACAGGCGGTGAACTCGCTGCGCGCCGAGCTCGTGGACCTTCGCACGCAGCTCGACGAGTTCCGAAAGCAGTTTCAGTAGGTCAAATCCACGAGGTCGGAGACTGTGGCGCCGGCGATGTGCAGGTCGCCGTCGAGAAGCGCGATCACGAGTTGCCGGTCGCTCTCCGTGGCTTGGCTACCGTCGCGCGTGATGACGATTGCCCCGGCGCGATCTGCGCTCTCATCGACTACCAAGCCGGCCGTGCCGAGGCGCGTTGCCAACGCGCGACGGAGCGCGCTCGTGTCCTGACTCGGCGCAGTCCGCACGATGAAGCCGAAGGTGGGGCAGGGTACGCTCATTGCCTGACAGCGGCGGCAACCGCGGGAAGAAGATCGCAGAAGGCGAACCGGTTGTCGCGAAGCACGACGTCGCCAGGCGCGACGGGAATCGCGCGCTCGAAGATTGGTCCGGCGGAGACGAAGGTGTGAAACTCGCCGCGCTCCCCGCACGGGTCGCACGTCGGCGCCAACTCGGCGAGGAGGCTGCGATCGAAGCGCCGACCGGCGAAGCGGCCGTCGAGTTGTTCGGTGTCGACGCAGACGAGATGCGCGACGAATCCTGCATCGATGAACTCTTCCGCCAACTCACGCGTATCGCGTCCCCAGATTGGAAAGATTGGAGCGAAGCCCGTATTGGCCAGCAGTCGTTCGCGGTACGCGCGCACATCCTCGAGAAAAAGGTCGCCGAACGCAATGGTCGTCGCATCGGGGAATCGTGTGCGCAGCCGAGCGAGCGCGTCGGCGAACGCGGCCTCGTATGCGGCGTTGGACGTCTGCGGCTCGAGCGTCACTTCGATGAGCGGCAGCTTCGCGGCGGTCGCTTGCGCTTCCAGCAGGGTTCGCCGGACGCCGTGAATGCTCACGCGATCGTAGCCGCGCGTGACACTCGTCAGCAGCGCGACGACGTCGTAGCGCGGGTCGGCGCGCAGAGCGGCGAGCGTGAGACCACTATCTTTGCCGCCACTCCAACTGAGAACGACGAGTCGACGCGTCACCGCGGGGAGAGACGCCGTTCGCGTCGACAATTGCCGGGCGGGCAGTCGGGCATGGCTCCTCTGTAGCAACGAAATACCGCGCCTTCGAGTATCATAAGGTGCCGGGCGCGGCCCGGCGATCCCCTTACCACGAGCGAGTTTACCGTGAACCTTCGACCGCTGACGCGACGCGGCTTTTGCGTCGCTTTGATTCTCACCGGAGTTTCGATCCGGTTGCCGGCGCAACAAAAGTGCCCAGCTACGGCCGGCGGGACGATGCCGCTGGTGTACTCCGGTGGTCCGACGGTCGCCGACATCACCGCGTGCGACCTCATGACGCGGCTGTACATCTACGCCGCCGATTCGATGCGTGGCCGCGAAGCCGGAACGCCCGACGCCATGCGGGCCACGGTGTACATCGAGTCCGAAGTCAGGCGTCTTGGGCTCAAGCCCGCGGGTGACAACGGCACGTACTTCCAGAATTTGCCGGTGACGGCGCGCGTGCTCGGGGCCGCATCGTCCATTGCGAGCGGCTCATCGACGTTCAAGCCGAACGAGGACTTCACCATCGCCGGGCTCGCGGTCGATCGGAAGGTGACGGGCGATGTGATTTTTGTTGGTTCGCTGGCCGATACGTCGAACATGCCTACCGCCGATCAGGTGCGCGGTAAGATCCTTCTCGTGACCGGTGGAGCAGGCGGCGGCCGCGGTTTCGGTGGTGGACGCGGAGGTGTCGGCCCGGCCAATTCGCTCTTCGGTTCCGCGGCGATTCTGACGGTTGTTCCCGCCATTACGCGCCCACGTTTGGCGTTCACATTGAACGACACGGCACAGAGCGAAGGGCGCGCGGCATACGCCGCGGCGAACCCCAATGCCGGTGGGCGCGGCGGCCGAGGAGGTCGCGGCGGTGGCGGCGGAGCGGCGCCGCTCTCGGGTACGATCACACCGGCAGTCGCATCGGCGCTCCTCGGCAAATCAGTGCAGGGCGCGACGCGCGGTGACGCCGGCGGTTCGGCCACCATCGACGTTCGCGTCGAGACCATTCCGGCGCCGACGCGCAACGTCATCGGGATCATTCCAGGCAGCGATCCAAAGCTGCGTGGGCAGTACGTGGTAATCGGCGCACACTCGGACCACGTCGGCATGTCGGCGGCGCGGCCCGTCGTCGAGCACGATTCGCTCAAGGCGTACAACATCGTGGCGCGCGTCGAGGGCGCCGACACGCGCAACGCCGCGCCACCGACGGCCGAGCAGTGGGCGCGCATCAACGCCATCAAGGACTCGCTCCGCAAGATCTATCCGGCGCGGCTCGACTCAATCAGCAACGGCGCCGACGATGACGGCTCGGGCAGTGTGTCGATCCTCGAGATCGCCGAAGCATTCGCGAAAGGCCCGGTCAAGCCGAAGCGCTCGCTCATCTTCATCTGGCAAATGGGCGAAGAGAAGGGGCTGTGGGGCTCACAGTATTTCACGAACCATCCGACGGTGTCGCGCGATTCGATCGTCGCCGATCTCAATCTCGACATGGTCGGCCGCGGCGAAGCGTCGGACGTCACCGGGCGGAGCAAGGATGACGTCGAGCTGATCGGCGCGCCGAACTATCTGCAGCTCGTCGGGTCGCGTCGACTCTCTACCGAATTCGGCGACATTGCCGAGGACGTGAGCAAGAAGCAGCCGATGCCCTTCAAGTTCGACTACGCGATGGACGCGAACGGGCATCCGCAGAACATTTATTGTCGCAGTGACCATGCGAACTACGCGCGATACGGTATTCCCGTGATCTTCTTCACCACCGGGGGCCACGCCGACTATCATCAGGTGACGGACGAGCCGGAGTACATCCAGTACCAGCACATGACGCGCGTCGACAAGCTGGTGTACGACATCGCGACGCGTGTGGCCAATCTCGACCACCGTGTGAAGGTGGACGGCCCGAAGGCGGACAGCCCCTTCGCGGGCTGCCAGCAGTAAGCGATCAGAATTCTCGAAGAGCTCGGATCGGGTCGATGCGCGTCCCGCGTCTCCCGGCGAGATAGCAGGCGACGACCGCGACGGTGGCGAGCAGCAACGCCACCGTCGCGAACGTCGCTGGGTCGGTCGCGCCGACGTTGAACAACAAATGCGCCATGGTACGGGTCAGACCCACCGCCGCCGTCAGCCCCAGGATGATTCCGGCGAGGGGCATGCGCATGCCCTGCGCGACGACCGCTCCGAGCACATCGCCGGGCGTGGCGCCGAGTGCGACGCGAATGCCGATCTCGCGTGTTCGCTCCGCGACGGCGTAGTGCACCAATCCGAAGACGCCGATCGCCGCGAGTGTGAGGGCTAAGCCGGCAAAGGCGACGAGCAATGAGGTCTCCAGACGGCGCGCCGCCGCGAACTCACCGTATTGCGCGTCAGCCGTCGAGACGCTGGCCACGAAGGTCCCCGGAATTCGTGTGACCATCTGGCGAACGAGTGGAGCGAGCGTCAGCGGGTCGCCAGCCGTGCGAATCAGGAGATCGCCGCGGTTATACGGTCGCGGGATGTACGATCCGAAGTACTCCGGCACCGCGGCCCGCTCGAGGCCCTGGCGGTGCATGTCGCCGATGACGCCCACGATCACGTACCAGTATGTCTTGCCGGTCGGATCGATGCAGAACCGCTTGCCGATCGGATCGTCGCCGGCAAAGAAACGGCGCGCGAATGTCTCGTTGACGACGACGGGCTCAGCGACCGCGGCGCGTTCTTTGTCGGCGAGCGACGCACCGCTGCTCGTCGGAGTCCACAGCGCGCGAATCTTCCGCATCGCGTCGTCGTGGCTCAACGCGCGCCCCCGAACCACCCGCACGTGCATGACGTTGAAGAAGTCGGGTGTCACGTCACCGTTGTTGACCTCGAGGCCACTCTGATCGCCGCGGCCGGGAATCGTAATCGACTTATTGGCCGATCCGGCGATGAAGAAATCGTCGATGAAGCCAACGTCGTTGACCCGAGGCAACCCGCGAAGCGAGGCGGCGAGCTGGCGAGCCCACTCCTCGTGCGCGCGTGCTTGCATGGCGTCGGCGTCGTTGGGTCTCGATCGTTCCGCGGCCGTCGGCGCCTCTGGTCCCCACTCGACACGGACCATCAGGACGTTGCGCGGATCGAATCCTGGATCGACGGCGTTGACGTGCCCGAGACTGCGCAGCAACAATCCAGCGCCCGCGAGCAGGAGCACGGCCAGGGCACACTCGGCGAAAACGACGAATGCTCGGAGGGCCGCGATGCGACGCCCGCCCGTGCCACGCCCGCCCTCGCGCAATGCGTCAAACGGGTCGACACCGGCGAGGCGCAGGGCCGGCGCGGCGCCAAAGAGCAACGCGGCGACGAGCGTCGCAATTGCCGCGAAGGCGAGGACTCGAAAGTCGATCGAGATCTCGTCGAGTCGCGGCACGGACGACGCCGCAACGCGACCAAGGAGCGGCGTCGCGAGCACTGCGATGCCGACGCCGATCGCGCCGCCAGCCAGGGCGAGCATGAGATTCTCGACGGTCAGCAGCCTGACGAGCCGGGCGCGTCCGCCGCCGAGGGCGCGGCGCACCGCGAATTCGTGCTGGCGCAGCGCACCCCGCGCCAGCAACAGATTCGCAACGTTCGCACATGAGATGAGCAGGACGAGCCCCGTCGCGCCGAGCAGCAGCCACAGGCCGCTCTGCACATTCATGCCCGTGATCGAATCGAGAACTCTGGCGACGCTGACATCGAAGCCTGGGAAGTCCGGCCGGGTGGTTGGAAAAAGCGTCGTGAGATCGTGACCGATCCGAGTCATCTCGAGCTGCGCATCGGCGACGCTGGCGGTCGGCGAGAGCCTGCCGACGCCCGTCCACCGTCGCGACCAGTCGGGGAAGAGCTCGACGGACTCGCGTGCGAACCGCCAGTAGTCGGTGGCCGGTATCCACATCTCGACGGCCTTGTCGGGGAAGAAGAAGCCTGCCGGCATTACGCCAACGACGGTGAAGTTGATCGGCCCACTCTTCCCGGGATCGTCGAGGGTCAACGATCGGCCAACGACGTCCGGCGCTCCGCTGAACCATCGCTGCCAGAAACCGTAGCTGATGACGACGACCGCAGGCTGGACGGCTTCGTCTGCCGGCGAGATCGTACGACCCATCAGCGCGCCCGCGCCGAGGACCGAAAACAGGTTGCCTGATACGTGCGCCCTCAGCGACCGCCCACGCGCGTTGCGGTCGCCGTCACGTAGTGGCGTCACGCGGCCCCGCGCGAAGTAGGCGATGCTCTGAAAGGCTCGACTTCGCGCGCGCCACTCCATGATCGTGCGCTGGGCGGTTCCCTCGCGATGCAGCCCGCGCTTAATGTCGTCCGTCCAAAGCAGCGCGACTCGATTCGGGTCGCGGTAGGGGAGCGGCCGAAGCATGACGGCGTTCACGACCGAGAACATGGTCGTGTTCGCGCCGACGCCGAGGGCAAGCGTGAGGATGACGGCGATCGAGACGGCGGGGGTGCGGCGCAGACTTCGCGCGGCGTAGCGCACATCCTGACCAAAGATCTCCACGTGGGCCTCCCAGCCGGCGGATCGCACCGTCTCCTTCGATTGCTGGAGACCGCCCATCTCGATGCGCGCCGCGCGCTCGGCGTCTTCGCGGGACAGTCCGGCGCGGATCTTTTCGTTCGTTGCCAGCTCGAGGTAGTGCCGGAGCTCATCGTCCAACTCGTGGTCGGTGGATGCTCGACGAAACAGGTTCCTCGATCCGGCGCGCAACGATCGCCACAGAGACATCCGAGCCTCCCTTGGTCCAGCCGTCGCTCCAGTTGATCGTCAAGAGGACGACGACGATGGATTATTGCCGCGGTTCCTCTTGATTGTCAAGATGGGGCGGGGCGGACTATCGCTGGCGTGATCGACGCCAGGCGGCGGGGGAGAGCCCGGTCTCGCGCTTGAACGCGCGGCTGAACGCCGCCTCCGAATCGTAACCGACCTGCGCGCCGACGGAGGCGACCTTGGCGGAGCTGTTGACGAGTTGCTCGGCGGCCAACTGCAGACGCCAGCGCGTCAGATACATCATCGGCGGGACGCCGACGACCTCGGAGAATCGCTCGGCGAGTACCGTGCGCGACGACGCGATGCGGCGCGCGAGCTCGGGGAGCGTCCACGCATACGCCGGGCGCTCGTGCAGCTCGGCGAGTGCAGGACCGACGACCGGATCGCGCAACCCGGCGAGCCATCCCGTATCACGGTCGGGTATCCGCTCCATGTGACGTCGAATCACCTCGACGAACATCAGTTCGGCCATGCGCGTCAGCATTGTCTCGCTGCCGATGCGCTCGGCGCGTGACTCGGCGACGGCTTGTTGAGGAAACTGTGAAAGCCAGCCGCCGGCGATGCCGGAGAGGTGCATCTGCGGTGGCAATGACGCGAGGAGCGGATTGTACGGCCGAACGTCGCAGCCGAGGAAGCCACACACGAACATTGTCTCGCGCGTCGACGCGGGTCCGAGTTGCACCGTGTTGGGATAGCGCGCGGGCGTATCGCGGAGCGAATGCAGTCGGAGCCCCGGCGCGCTCGACATGAGGTGCGCCCCGCCGTGCGGAAAGACGATGGCGTCTCCTGGCCCGAGCTGCACCTGCGTCTGGCCCTCGAGTCCGCCCCAGCAGCTGCCCGAGACAAGGATGTGGTAGGAGATCAGATGCTCGGCTCGCGGCAGGATGCGAGGCACGAGCTCGCGCGCCGCGGCGGTGAACACGGACCACGGTTGTCCCGCTTCAACCAGATAGAAGTAGGCCCCCGTCAGACGCACGGCACGCAAGACATCCGAGACCGGATCCATGACGTGAATGCTCGGGGTGCCCGAGTGGTCCGGCAAGGCTGTTACGACTTGGTTTCCTGGTAACGCGCCGGCGCGTAACGCGACGCGATGAGTCCCGTGGCGGCGGCGACGTCGATCTCGGCGACAAGCACGCCCTCCGCGCCGTAGGGGAGATATGCCTGGCATTCGCCGGACGGCGAGATGAGGGCGGTCGCGGCCTCGGCGTAGGGTACGGCGTAGTTGACGCTGCCGAAGTAGATGGTGTTCTCGATACTGCGACAGAGCATCGCCTTCTCGTAGTACGGCGCCTCGCTGGAACCGAACGTCGTGAGCGTTGGTCCGCCCGCGTGCTGGTATCCGGTGAGCGAGGGGTGAAATACGATCTTGGCCCCGCGCGTCGCCGCCCAGCGCACGGTTTCCGGGTAACGCCATCCTTCATGGCAGATGGCGATGCCGAATTTGACGCCGTTGACCTCGAAAACCTGGCGCGTTGTGCCGGGGACGTAGAACCGTTCTTCGCTCGGGTCGAGCTGGTTCTTCGTCTGAACGCCGAGCAGCTGACCGTCGGCGTCGAGGACGAAGGCCGCGATCTGGCGGCCGGCGTCGGTCAGGTGCTCCATGCCGAGGATGACGGCGATGCGGAGCTCTCGCGCACACGCGGCGACGGCGCGAAGGACGCGTTCTTCGTCGGCGCGATCGAAATCGGGGATGTCAAAGTCCTGGCCGCGCAGTCCCGGAAGGTATGCCTCCGGGAAGCACACGATCTCAGCACCGCGCGCCGCGGCGTCGGTCACCAAGCGCTTGATTCGACCCAAGCCGTCGTTGATGCCCGACGCCACGCGCGGCGATGCGAGTGCGACGATCACTTCGTTACGGCTTCACCATCTTGGGTGGCGCGTCGGCGAAAGAGTACGCTCCCTTCGGACACTTCACGGCGGAATTGGTCGGGCTGTACATGCCGTTCGGGTTGTCCTTGTACAGCCAGACGTGCAGGTCCCAGTGATGCAGCTCGGCCGGAAGGATCGGCGGATGTCCTTCCATCGGGCCCATGAGCTGGTGCCCGAGGACCGACGGTGGCGTTTTGGAAACCGCGGTGGGCACGAACCACTCGGCGCCGGTGAGGACGAGCTTATCGCCGACGGGCTCGTAGAGCAGCACCTGCGGCTTGGTCGAATCGAGCTTCGGTCCGATGAGCGCGGGGTTAAGGAAGTGGACGCCCATCGCGCCCGGCTTGTACTCCATCGAGCCATGTTCGCTGCCGCCGGCGGGGAAATCGATGCAGCCAACGGTGGAGAAGTATCCGTCGCGCACGGCGGCGATCGGATCCTTGTACTTGTCGAGCGCCGCTTTCACGGCGGCGATGGCTGTGGCGTTGCCGCCGTCGGCCTTGCCTTGCTGCTTCACCTGCGCCGTCGCCACACTTGGCGCGGCGAAAATGGCGACCGTCAGGACCGCGGTGCTTAACGACATCGTGTAGCGCCGGCTCTCCATCGATTAGTTCCTGTGTTGGGGAAGCGTGAAGCATCCCGTCGCGTAACGGCGCTGTCAAGGAGACTGTGCCGCAGCGTCGTCACATTGACGTCTCGATGCACGGCGACGATCGTCTTGCATCGGCAATCACGCCAACTCCACGGCCATGCAGCAAACGAAATCTCGGACCAACGCACTCCAGGTGGCGACGCTGCTCGCGGGCACGCTCGCGCTCGTGCCGGCGCGCGCCCAGACGCCCGACTCGACGCAGTTCAAGTGCGAAGGGAAGCTGATCTCGGCGATCGAGATTCAGCCGCATCCGCCGGCCGTCACGGAACGCGGTCCGAACGTGCTGCGACAGGCGCTGCAGCGCTTCGTCTTTCAGTCCGGCACGACGCGCGATCGCGCGATCCGGCCCTTTCTATTGGCTCGTGTCGGCGACCGCTGCTCCGACAAGTGGCTCCCCGAGCTCGCGAGGGTCGTCCGGGCGCAGCCGTATCTGGCCGTCGCGACAGTGCGCGCGGAGAGCGACGGAGGCGACGGCGTGCGGCTCGTCGTCGAGACCGTAGACGAAATTCCCGTCATCGTGGGCGGCGGCTACACCAAGAACGGATTGACGAACGTCAAATATGGCAACTCGAACATCGCGGGGAGCGGCTTCTATGCGGCGGGCCAGTGGCGCGACGGCCGCGCATATCGCGACGCCCTGACGATGACCCTGCGGCAGTACGGCCTGTTCGGCCAGCCACTCGTCGCCGAAGTCAACTCGCAGCGTGATGTGCTGGGCGGGCAGTTCAACGCGTCGGTGTCGCGGCCGTTCCTTAGCGATCTCGAGCACATCGCGTGGTACGCCGGCGGCACGCACGAGAATGCATACCGCGGCTTTGCGCGCGCCTCGGGGCCTTCGCTCCTGCTTCCCGTCATGCGCGACGTGTGGTCCATCGGCGGCGTGGCGAGGTTCGGCTGGCGTGGCGCGGGCCTGATGATCGGCCCGGTCGCGACATATGAGAACGCACAACCTCGCGACTCGGGACTCATTGCATCGGACAATGGCCTGTTGGCCGCCGACACCTCGGTGTTCTCGCATCGCTACACGCCATACAAGACGTTCCGAGCGGGCGTCGGCGCGGGATTCCGGTGGCTCGACTACATGCGGGTGACGGGCTTTGATGCGTTGATCGGCGAACAGGATGTCGCGCGCGGAGTTCAGCTGGCCGCGACTTTCGAGCGGGGACTGGGCACCTTCAGCGCGACCGACCAAACGTCCTTGCTGTCGGTGGACATGTACACGGGAGTCGGCACGCCGCGGTCTTTCGTCGGATTGGCGATGAGGGGCGAGGAACTGCCCGCGGGCGGCGCCGACTCCTGGAGCGGGGCCGCGGTGAGCGGCCGACTCGCCTGGTACGTCAAGCCAAGCGACACGCGCACATTCGAGGCGAGCGCGGAATTCGCCGGCGGATGGCGGGAACGGTTGCCGTTGCAGTTGTCCCTGGGTGACGTGGCGAGCGGCGTGCGCGGATACAACGGCGTCGCGATCGCCGGCGGCCGGCGGGCCGTGCTCCGTCTCGAGGAGCGGCGCGTGTCCTACCAGACGAAGTTCATCCAGTGGGGCACGGCACTGTTCACCGACGTCGGGAAGACCTGGTCGGGCGACGTACCGTTCGGACAAACCACGGTCGCCCGGGCGAGCGTCGGGGTGGGTCTGTTGGCCGCCGTTCCGCCGAGATCCCGCCGCATGGTTCGCGCGGATTTGGCGGTACCGGTTACGGGGGGCGCACCGAAAGGGTGGGTCCTGCGCGTCTTCGCCACCGACATGACCCGTTTCTTCTGGCGCGACCCGAGTGATCTCAGCCCAGTTCGCGCTGGGGCGCCGGCGTCATCAATCTTTGGTTGGCCATAACGACGAAAGGACCTGCCGTCCTGGTTTGCGGCGCTTCTCGCCCCTTGACCGACTTTGACCGACGAGGGGTGAACGGATTCTGGGGATTTGGTGGGATGATGAGATCCCTCCTCAGGCTTCCAAAATCCCTTGCTCAAGGAGCCGAGAATTGAAGTGAACAACCTCGGGACGTGTCGATGAACGAAGCATCCCGAGGCCGTTCAAAAAAATCATTCAAGGCTCGTGGCGCGCGGCGCGTGGAAGCACGCGGAGCGATCCCTTAAATCCCACCAATCCCCAGAATCCGTTCACCCCTCGTCGGTCAAAGTCGGTCAAGGCGCGAGGAGCGCCGCAAACCAGGACGCTAGGTCCTTCATCGCGTAGCCTGTCTTTGAGGAGCGCTAGCGACGAAGGGCTCCGCAAGATGACGACTTGATCAGGATGACGATTTGATCGCCAGAGGGTGGAGTGGCTGGTACATGCCGAGTGTGGCGCCGCTCGGCAGTGTGATCTGCGTGACGCGGCCCCAACGCTCTTCGTGAACCGGCGTGGTCTCGACACCCTTGCGACGAAGCTCCTCACGCATCGCGTCGATGTCATCGCACATCAAGTAGAGCTCGTGGAATTCCTTTCCGTCGTCGGCCGGATGCACGGCGAGCTCACTCGGTGGCGCGGCGAAGATCAACCAGCCGCGCCCGACGTCCACAGACGGGAAGCCGAGGACATCGCGGAAGAACGCGCGGGTCGCGTCATCCTGCTTCGAGTAGATCAACGCGTGCATGCCGATGATTCCCACGTTGCCCCCTATCTGGCGCGCTCGAGCCGGGTGATGAGATGGCGCTTGACGTCCGGCCACTCGGTCGCGAGCACGCTGTACATGACGCTGTCGCGCACGGAACCGTCGCGTCGTGCGTAGTGATGGCGAATGACCCCGTCACGTTTCGCGCCAAGGGCTTCGATGGCGCGTTGCGAACGGAAATTGAAGTTGTCGGTGCGCAGCCCGACAACCTTGCAGCCGAGTGTCTCGAAGGCGTGCTGGAAAAGGAGCAGCTTGCACGTGGTGTTGACGGGACTGCGCTGCCAGGTGAGCGCGTACCACGTCCAGCCAATCTCGACGCGGTCGATCACCGCAACAATGTCGTGATAGCGCGTCGTGCCGATGATGCGGCCCTCGGCCAGCTCGCGCACCGCCCAGGGAAGCATGTGCCCCGCGGCTTGGCCCGCTTGCGCCTCGGTGATGTAGCGGCGGACCTGATCGGGTTCCGGAACGGACGTGAACCAGAGCTCCCAGAGCCGGCCATCGGACGCGGCGGCGATGAGGTCGTCAGCGTGCTCGGGTCCTAGCGGCTCGAGACGGATGCCGCGGTCCTCGAGCGTGATCGGCGAAATGGTAATCACGGCGTTGCCGGCTTCAGGGCAGGGGTGGTCCGTGCGCGCACGACGCGCTTGAGCAGATGACGCTCGATCGCCCGGTTGATGGGGCTGAGCGAAAAGATGATGGCCATTTTGACGGCGAGGAGGACGAAATAGTTGTTGCTGGAGAGCAGGCGAAGCGCCGTGCCGAGAATTGCATCCTGGAAAATGAAAAGGACGATGGCCAGCGCCAACGTCAGGGCCTTTGCCCTCCGTCCGATCTTCGCGCGCGTCAGTTCGTCGATCGTGTCCTGGAGCTCGCGGTTCTTGATCTCGATCTCGGCCTTCTGGGCCTTGATGATGACGTTCTCCTTTCGCGTTTGCTCGGCTTCGAAGACGGTCTTGGCGTCGGCAAGCTTGCGGGCGCTGTCCTCACGTTCGATCTCCTCGCGGAGCGCATGGTATCGCTTGAAATGCAGCAGACTCTTTTCGGAATCAGCGGTGTGCTCGTACAGCTGCGACAACTGAAGATGGACCTGGGCGATCTTCGGCTTGATGTTCACCGCTTCGGCGATGGCGAGCGCGCGAAGCAGGATCGGCAGCGCGTCGCTCCACCGTGACTTCCGTGCCTGAATCTCGGCCAGCCGGAGACAATTCGTCACGGCGCCGGCGTGCAGCACATGTTGCTCGCGGATGGCCAACGCGCGCTCGCTCAATGACTCGGCTTCGTCGAGGTGTCCGAGGGTGAACTGGAACGTCGCCAGCTCGGTCAGCGAATTCGAGATGTGGAGCGGGTGCTCATGCTTCTCCGCGAGGGCGAGCGCCCGCCGGAACATCGTCTCGGCATCGTCGTGCCGCGCTTGCTGCATGTGTACGCGTCCAAGACCGTGCAATCCATACACGTGAAAGTAGAAGTCCTCGGCGCGAGAGCTTTCGTCACAGGTCAGCTTGAACATCCTGACCGCTTCATCGAGATCGCCGAGCTCGAGATCGATGTTGGCCATGCTGTTGGCCGTCGCGGCCACGAAGATCGGGTAGTGACCGGACCGTCGGAGCAGCTCGAGGCCTTCCCACAGCGCCTTCATCGCCAGGTCGAAGTTGCCGAACGTGCGGTATATCGCGCCGGTGAGCATGGCGGACAGGCCGAGGCCCTCGCGCTCGTCGTGCTCGGCAAAGATCGCGCGTGCGGGGGTGAGCAACTGCAGCGACGCGCGGAGATCGTCGTCCATGAAGCGATCCAGCGCGCGGAGGAACAGGGCGTACCCCCGCTTGACCGGTGGATTCTCCGGTGTTCGCTCGACCCAATCCGCGAACGCTTCCGCCGTCGAACGTCGGTGCGCGCGTGAGATGAAGCGGAAATGCCGGAGCATCTCCGGCATGTGTGCGCGAATGTCCGACGCCGGACAGGTCTTGAGCGATTCGAGGTGCGAGGTGACGACGTCGAGATCCGTCACGAGTGGGGGGCGGGGGAGGAGCCGCAGCGGTGAGACGTTCTAACGCGTGGCGCGAGAGCGCCGCAACATCCATCCGTAGAGCCAGACGATCACGCCGACGAACGCGAGCAGGCCGAGCCACTTAGCGGGAGCGAAGTCCTCGGGAACGAGCGCGATCGGCGCGTCCTTAGAGAGGCCGACAATCAGTCCGGCATTGAGCACGCCCCATAAACTTTCTCCCACGATCAGTCCGGACGCGACCAGGGTACCCAATCGCTCGGCGCGCTCCGGATTCGGCGATGAACGCACGCGCTTGTCGTACCAGTGCGAGAGGACCGCGCCGACGACGACGGCGAACGTCGCGGACATCGGCAGATAGATCCCGATGCCCACGGCCAGCGGAGGAATCCTCAGCTTACCCGCCGCGCCGAGCGCCGCGTCGAGCAACACGAGCCCTACGCCGACGAGCGCCCCGATGCCAAGCATCTTCCAGGCGAGACTTCCGCCGATCACGCCCTGCGCCAGCGCCGAGATGAGCGTGGCTTGCGGCGCGGGCAGCGGGTTTGGCGCAACGACGCCGACGTTCGGCGCGCCCGCGAACCCGTATGCCTTGGCGAGCAGGTTGAGGATCGACGGAATCACCGCCGCGCCGGCGCCGACGCCAACGATGAGCGCGATTTGCTGGCGCCTCGGCGAAGCGCCGACGAGCTGGCCGGTTTTCAGGTCCTGCAGGTTGTCGTTCGAGATCGTTGCGCAGGCAAAGACGATCGCGGTGATGAACAGCGCGAAGGCGACGAGCGGCGTGCGGTTGTCCGACGTCGGCGTTACGACGAGCGCCAGCACGGACGCGCAAATCACGATCGAGAGAATTCCCACACCGGAAATCGGACTGTTCGAGGCGCCGATCAGCCCGGCCATGTAGCCGCAGATACCGGCGATGAGAAATCCGACGAGCAGCACGAACGGGACGGCGATCACGGTGAGCTTGACCGCATCGGCGGAGAGAATCGTCGCCCGCGCGAAGGTGAACGCGAGCCAGGCCGCGATCGCGAGGCATGCAACAGTTAGCCCAATGATCCACGGCGGCGAGATGTCACGATCGGTATCGTCGCCGGTGTCAACCGCTCGCGACGCACGGAGCGTGCTGACCAATCCTCCGACGACCGGCTTGGATAGCCGGGCGAGCGTATAGATCGCGGCGATGGCGATCGCGCCGGCACCGATGAACCGCACCTGCGTGCGCCAGATCGTGGTCGTATGGGCGGCGAGGGCGACGCCGGCGGCGGCCGGCTGCATCGACGTGAGGATCGGGACGGCGATTGCCCAGGAGATAACAAGACCCACAAGCATGGCCATGCCGACGGACAGACCGACGAGATGCCCCGCGCCGAGGAGCGCCAGCGACCACGCGACGTTGTATCCGCTCGACGCTGTGGCGCCGATGCGGAAGAAGCCGGTGACCTCACCGGCGATGATGCGCGTGCCGGCGACGATGGCGAGTCCCGCCGACGCAATCGAGCCGAGGATGACGGCGACGAGTCCTTCGCGCGCTTCGCCGGTTTCGTCCTTCGTCTCGCCCCGCGTGCCCGAGCCGACGCGCAACACTTCAGCGGCGGCGACGCCTTCGGGATAGGGAAGATCAGATGTCGTGACCAGAGCGCGACGAAGCGGAATCGTAAACAGCACGCCGAGCACGCCGCCGCTCACGCAGATGAGAAACGACTGCCAGAAAGGGAATCCCGTCCACCACCCGATGATGACGAGTCCCGGCAGCACGAAGATGATTGCCGAGAGCGTGCCCGCCGCGGAGGCGACGGTCTGCACGATATTATTCTCGAGAATGGACGAGTCCTTCACCGCGCTAAGGATCGCCATCGAGATCACGGCGGCCGGGATCGACGACGCGAAGGTGAGGCCGACCTTGAGACCGAGGTAGACGTTCGCCGCGGTGAAGATCGTCGTGATGAGCGCGCCGAGGATCAGGCCGCGGATCGTGAGCTCTTTGGGTTTCATGCGCCCAATTCTATGGCCTATGGCCCCGAGCGATAGTTGCCCGTTGCTGGTGGCGCTCGGCGGCGATATCCTCGGTTCAGGGCCTCCCCCACCCACGCCAGGAGATTCGATGGTCAGCGCGTTCGTGAAACGATGTGCGGTCGGCGCGGCACTTCTCGGCGTGTCGTCGGTCGCGCTTTCGGCGCAGACGCCGGCGCGACCGCCGCAGGCGACGTGCGAGAAATTCACGCCGCCGTCGACTCATGTGACGGCCGGTTCGGCGGAGCCGAAGGACGTTGCCAACCAGGATGCGATCATCGCGGCGCTCTACGACGTGATCTCGGGTCCGGCGTGTCAGACCCGCGACTGGGATCGTTTTCGCTCGCTCTTCGCGCCAGGGGCGCGGCTCATCCCAACGGGCTTCAACAGCGGAAAGGCAGTCACTCGGGCGATGACGCCGGACGAGTACGCGAGCGCGACGGGTACCAATCTGGAGCGCAACGGCTTCTTCGAGCGCGAGATCTCGCGGGCCGGCGAGACCTTCGGCGCCATCACGCACAGGTTCAGCACGTATGAATCGCGTCGCAAGGCCGACGACGCCCAACCGTTCGCGCGCGGTATCAACAGCATTCAATTGTTGAACGACGGCACGCGATGGTGGATTGTGACCGTGTACTGGCAGGCCGAGCGTCCGGATTCCCCGATTCCGCCGCAATACGTGAAACCGCCGGCGGAATAGCGGCTCGGCGGCTCGGCTTCAGCGTGTTGCTGCCCGCGCGGACTTGGGAGATGGGGCCCAGGCCGGCGTGCCTTCCTCCCACTGATTGTCGGTGAGCTGGCGGACGTCCGTGCCGTCATAGCGCATGACGAAGATGTCGCCGTACGGCTGCGGCGCGTCGGTGTACACGACTTCGTCTTTGAAGCCTTTGCGGGACGACGCGAAGACGATGTACTCGCCGTCGGGTGACCAGCCCATGTGCGCATCGTTGCCGCGGCTGTGGGTGAGCTGCTTCAGTCCCGTGCCGTCGGGCTTGACGGTGCAGATCTCGTAGGCGCCGTCCTGTTGGCGCGAGAACATGATCAGGTCCCCGCGCGGCGACCATAGAGGGAAGTTGTCGTAACCACTGGCGATCGAGGTGATCTTCTTCGTTTGAAGATCCATGATGCGCAGGCCGCCGTCTCCCTCGGGCCCAAAGGCGCGATAGACGACGCGCTTGCCGTTTGGCGAGAGAGAAGGGAAGGCGCTGTTGTCCGGTCCGGATGTGAGCTCGTGGTAGCCGGAGCCGTCGGCGTTGATCATCGCGACTTGCGCGCCGCCCTCGACGCGGTCGCCCGGTTTGAGAAAGGTGCCGTGGAAGCCGTTGAAGAACGCGTTGAACGCACCAATGCCGAAGACGATCTGCTGGCCATCGCTCGACCATTGCGGCGCAAGAATGTTGCGGATCGAATCGCGGAAGACGACTTGGAAGGTGTCGCTGCCGATCGTCGACAGGCCGATGCCGACGCCCTTCGGACCGCCGAGTCCCGGACCGACGAACGCGTAACGCTCTCCGTCAGGGCTGAACGATGGTCCACTACGGGTGAGCGTGAGCTCGTATCGCGCGTCGCGGCTATATGTCTTCACCCACGGCTTTCTCGCGAAGGCGATGCGTTTGTGGTAGACGACCCGCTGGCCATCGGGCGACCACGACGCGGCGCGAACCTCGCCGGCCGGGCCGTGCGTTCCGTTCGAGTATTGAATGCCTCGCTGCGGCCCATCGCGACGAATGAATCCGACGACATCGTTGGCGAGGAGCGACGGGTTGAATTTCACCCCGGCGCCGGCGGCCAGATTCGAGATCGTTCCGCTTGCCACATCGATTGCGATGATTCGGGAATCCTCGGGATGCTCGGGAACGGAAAGCCGATTGTCCAACGTGGCTTCGCCGCTCGAGCAGTACGCGACAATTCGCTTCCCGTCCGCGGACCACTTCGGGCTGCCGCAGAAATCGCCGTGCGGCGTGAGTCGTTTCAAGCCGGAGCCGTCGGGATGGACGATGTAGATGTCGGCAATCTGCAAACGTTCCCACCGGCCGTGCGAGAAGGGAAAGCCGCCGGTGCGATCGGACGAGAACGCGATCCATTGACCGTCGGGGGACCACGACGGGCGAAAATCGCCGCTGGGTCCCGAGGTCAGCGCCTTTGCTTTGTGCGCCGCGATATCGAGCGTGAAAAGATCGGCGGTGCCGTCGCCGCGCGTGCTCACGAAGACCAATCGCTTGCCGTCTGGAGCGAATGCGGCCTGGTCATCGTACGCGGGGCTGTCGGTCAGTCGTTCGAGAGCGCTGCCGTCCGCGTTGACCCGATACAGATCGGCCGATCCGCCGCGCTCCGACGTGAACACGATCGACTTCCCATCGGGCGACCAGGCGGCGTCATAATCGACGTCCGTCGGCGAGAGCAAAGCGTGTTCGTCGCTACCGTCAGCGTTGGCGATGAACAAGCCGATCTGGCCGGGCTGGGGAAAGACTCTGCTGAAGACGATGCGCTGCGGCTGCGGCGGCTCGAGCAGCACGAGTCCAACGAGAGCGGCGGTCAGTCCTGCGCGCATGAGCGGCTCCGGGAGGGATGGGTCGGCGTCGACGCGCGCGAAAGATGCCACTGGCTGGCGGGGCGCGGAAGGCGATTCTAGTTTCAGCCGCACTCCCGATGACCCCAACGACACTCCAGTTAGTCCAGATCACGCTCCAGGCGCTGTCCTCGTTTGCCATCGCCGGCGGCTTGATCTTCACGGCCATTCAGTTTCGCCAGAGCCGGCAGGCACAGGTCGTGGCGAATTTCTCGAAGCTCGTCGAGCTGCAGTATGAATTGCGGCGCATGCGCGTCGAGCATCCCGAGTATGCCTCGGTCAATCAGCTCGACGTCGTGAATCTCGGATCGGAACGCGACATTCGAGACTACTACCTGAACCTGATGCAGGTGTCGTTGTTCGAGATTGCCTGGTACGCCCACGAGCACGGCCAGCTTCCCGACGACTACTTCCACTCGTGGGCGGCCCGGATGTGGGAATTGGGAAAGGAGCCGTCGTTCCGGCGCATGCTCGAGAACCCGTCGATGAAGATCATGCACGACGAGTTCGAGCGGTTCGTGCTGGCGCTCGTCGACTTGCCGTCGCCGCCGACCGAGACGCAGTTCGCTAACGGATTTTTTCGACGGGCGTGAGGCGGGCGAGCCGTTTGCGGGCGTCGGCCACGCGCGGCTGCAGTTCCGGATCGGCGTTCTTCCACAGCTCGATGAACGCGCGGTAGTTCTCGATCGCCTTGTCGGTCTTGCCGAGCGATTCGTAGATCTGACCCAACCGCTCGCGAATCGCCGGGAGGCGCAGCGGATCGAGGTACACGTCCGCCTTGATCCAATAGGGCGTAGCGATGTACTGCTCGAACATCGTCGCCGCGGAATCCAGCTTGCCCGCGGCGTCGTACGCACGGGCAAGCTTGAATGGCAGACAGGGGGCGCACTCATCGGCTGGCGCTCCGTCGTAACCGATGTCGGAGCGGCGGAACTCCACGATCGCTTCTCCCGGTTTGCCGGCGGAGAGCGCAATCTCGCCGAGCACTGAGTGCATTTCGGGCTGCTGCTCGCGGCGGAGCGAGGTGTCAGTCATCTCCGTCTCGTAGCGCGTCATCATCGCCCGAGCCTTCTCGACGGCGCCCGCCCGCGCGAGCACTTTTGCCGTCTCGATGTACGGCCGGTCGACCATCGGCAGTGAGCGGAATGGAATGTTCGCGATCGCGCTATCGAGGCGTGCCAGGCGCTCCGGTGACGGACCGGCGGCGATGACGGCGACGGACGCGTTCTCAACGCTCTCTTCGACCTGCGACAAGCCATACACGTTACGTTGCTCCGCCATCAGGGCCTCCGCGGCGTGCAAACGACCGTCGAGGAGCGCGAAGGACCGGCCGTACTCCACCGCGTTCGCGCGGGCGGCACTTCCTCTCGCGAGCATGCTATCCGTCATCCGGCGCGCCGTTCGATAGTCGCCCGTCGCGAAGGCCAACGCGAACCGGCGGCCCGCGCCGTAGCCCGGTGACGCTTGGGTGAGGCGTTCGATCGTTACCGCCGCTTCTTTGTACTTCCCCTGGTTCAGTTGCATCTCGACCGTGTTGCCGAGTGCCGTCGCGGTCCCGGGGGCCAGCCGCGCTGCTTCGACGTTGAGCGACTCGGCGCGCGCGAACTCGCGGCGCTTTCGCAACAACTCGGCGATGTTGACAAGCACGCTGGAGAGCGTGTCGCCGCCGCGGATGATCCCCTCGTACGCGGCAATCGCCTTCGCGCGGTCGCGGCCAGGTCCAAGGGCGAAATAGCGTCCCGTCACCTGCGCACGCTCGAGCGCCGGCAGGCGATCCCGATAGCGGTACGCCTGTGCGATCGCGGAGTCTCTTGCCGATCGACTTGCGCCGTAGTTCGACAGATACGCACCGAGGGAGCTCCAGGCCATTGCGAAGGTGGAATCGATCGCCACCGCCTCGCGTGCGAGGTCGATGGCGTCCCGCTCACCAAGCAGGTTCCGTCGAACGCTCTGGCTGTACTTGCGCAACGCCGGTAGCGAGGCCGTCGTTGCTTGCGCTAAGGAGGGTGTTGCGTTGATCGAGCGCAGCGACTCGCCTGCCTTGCCGCGCAAGGCACGGGCAAGCTTGTCGGAGGCGTCGATGAGGCCCCTCGGTCCGTCGCCGGGTTCGCGGAAGGACGCGAGCTCGATGCCCGAGTCGGCGCGTACCAGCCGTACGGACACGATGTAACCGCCGGGGACGCCGGCGATCTCACCGTCGACGATCGCCTTGTAACCCTCACGCTGGGCAATGTCTCGAGCGACGGCCAAGTCCACGGGCGTTCCCCGTGGGCGTTGTGTTCGTTCGAGCGCGCCGACGATCGCCGACGGTGGGACGAGAGTGAATGCGGACGATCCCGACAGCCCCGCGCGCACGGCGTCGCTCACGACTCGGCCAAGCGTCGAGTCGACGTTCGTCGTCTTGAAGTCCGTGATCAGAATCGGATCGCGCCGGTTGAGCTGTCCCGCGGCGAGGAGCGACCCGAACCGGCCGATCCCGGCCGCGCGCAGACCCATAAACACCGCGATCAAAGTGACGAACGCGCCGAACGCGTACATGCCTCCCTGCGCCGTACGGTACCAGCTCAAGTGAGGGGCGGCGCGGAGCGCGATCGTCGCGATCGTTCCGTGCGTCGTCGCCGGCGAGCCACCGGGCGTGTACGTCGGCGTTGCCGCCAACGTGCGTCGCGTCACGTGCTGCACGTAGCCCGTCCACAACACCACGGGCAGGCCGAGAGCCATGACGATGAGCGATCCCGGAAAAACCCAATCGGGTAATCCGATGCCGACGATCGCCGCCCTCGCCACGATCGCCACGACGACGAACGCCGCCGCGTAGATGGCGAGCGCGCGCTTGAACATCCCAGGCCCGCCGAGCAACACCGCCGGCATCACCGGCGCGGCGCCGCTGCTTGCCACGGAGTCGAGCACCTGTACGATCTCGTTCGCCGACTGTGGCCGCAGTCCAGGATCCTTTCCAAGACAGCGCATCACGAGGTCGGCGAGCGCGGCCGGGATGTCACCCCGCAGCTCAGCGATCGGCCGCGGCACTTCGCTCATGTGCGCGGCGAGCATCCGCTGCGCCGTGCGATCGGCGAAGACGTGTTTGCCGCAAAGCAGCTCGTACGCCATCGCGCCGAGCGCGTAGATGTCGGCCCGATGATCGATGCCGGCGTCGCCCGCCGCCTGCTCGGGCGCCATGTACGCCGGCGTGCCGATCGACGTGCCGATCTGCGTCAACGTCGCCGAGCCCGACCCCGTTCGCGCCGCGCTGATCGCTTTCGCGATGCCGAAATCCGTCACGACGGCCGTCCCGCCGGAGAGAAGAACGTTGTCCGGCTTGATGTCGCGGTGGACGATGCCGCGTCCGTGCGCGTACGCCAGCGCCTTGGACACATCCTTCATCACGCTCACGACGTCCGAAATCGGCAGCGGCCCTCGGGCGAGGTGTGCGCGGAGCGACTCGCCCTCGACGAACGGCATCGTGTAGAACGGCACGCCAGCGGTGTCGCCGGCGGTGAGCACCGGGACGATGTTCGCCTGTTGAAGCGCTGCTACGGTGCGGATCTCACGCTCGAATCGCTCGGCGCTCAGGCCTTCGGCGAGCTCCGGCGACAGCACCTTCACGACGACCTTTCGCTCGAGCCGCACTTCTTCGGCGACGAAGACCCGGCTCATCCCGCCGCCCCCCAACTCGCGCTCGAGGCGATAGGCGTCGCCAAGCGTCTGTTGCAATTGGTTTTGCAAGGCGGAAGTCACGGGGTGCAAAAGTAGACTTGGCGCGACATCTTGTCCATTGAACTCACGGGAGAATTTGGGTGCGAATCATCCCATCTGTTGTTGCGCTTTCGTCGGTCTGGCTCCTCGCGTGCGGCCATTCGGCAACGACTCCCGCGCCTGGGACCGGCGTCGGAGCGGGTGATTGGCCGTCGTACAATCGGACGCTCGCCGGTGACCGATTCTCGCCGCTCACCGAAATCACGCCGTCGAACGTCGCGCAACTCACGCAGGTTTGTACGTACAACCTGCCCGAGGTCGCCGCGCTGCAATCGGGGCCGATCGTCGTCGGCGGCGCGATGTTCTTCTCGACGGACACGATCACCTATGCGATCGATGCGGCGACGTGCGCGGAGCGGTGGCACAAGGCGAGGCACGTGACGACGCCGGGCGGCGGTCCGGCGGTGAACCGAGGCGTCGCGTACAGCAACGGCCGCGTATATCGCGGGACGTCGGACGCTCACGTGCTGGCGCTCGACGCGGGGGATGGCCACTCAGTTTGGGACATCACGCTCGATGTTGCCGGGCCCGGGGTCCAGGTCCCGATGGCCCCGATCGCCTGGCACGACAAGATCTTCATCGGCAACGCCGGGGGCGATCGTGCCGGCGTGATCGGACACGTTTACGCGCTGGACGCGGCCACTGGGCGAGTGGCGTGGAAGTTCGACGTCGTGCCGCCGGAAGCCCGCGCGACGTGGGGGAAGGGCGCCGCTTCCGCCTATCCGATCTCGGGCGGAGCGTTCTGGACGTCGTTCACGCTCGATGAGAATCGCGGAGTGCTCTATGTCTCGGCCGGCAACCCGGCGCCGGATTTCGATGCCGCGATGCGCGACGGTGAGAATCTCTATGCGAATTCTCTCATTGCGCTCGACGCGGCCTCCGGACGCATGCTCGGCTTCAACCAGATCGTCAAACACGACTTTCACGATTGGGACGTCGACAGCCCGTCACCGGTCGTCACGCTCAGGTCCGGCCGCGCGGTGGTCGCATCAGCCAACAAGGACGGGTTACTCTCCGTGCTGGACCGAAGCCGCCTCGGCGCGTCCGGCGCGACGCCGGTCGAGATGCCGATTCTTTACCAGGTGCCGACGACGACCCGCGAGAACATCGACGTTCCGCTGTCACGCGACCGCCCGACCCGATTCTGTCCTGGCATTCTCGGCGGCGCCGAGTGGAATGGGGCGGCGTACGACGCGACGCGGAACGCGTTCTTCGTCGGAGCGAACGACTGGTGCTCGACGGTGCAGCTGCAGCGCGAGAACTCGCCGGCCCCGCGCGTGGGCGCGGGCTGGTTCGGCGCCGCGGTCAATCGAAATGATTCGGCGCAGTACGCCCGCGGCTGGCTGACGGCGTACGACGCGGAGACCGGCCGGGTGCGATGGAAATTCGCCGCACCGCGTCCCGTGCTCGCGGGCGTCACACCGACGGCCGGCGGGCTGGTATTCACGGCGGACATCGGAGGAAACGCGTACGCATTCGACGCGGACAACGGGCGCGTGCTTTGGAAGCAGGACGTCGGACAGTCGATCGGCGGTGGTGTCGTGAGCTATCTCGCCGGCGGCAAGCAGCGGATCGGCATCGCGGTCGGGATGCGATCCCCGATTTGGCCGGGCGGGTCCGCGACGAGCAGAATTGTCGTCTTTGGGCTGCGGCAATGAGTCGCGCGCTGATCGGCCTCGGCGGCGCGATGATCCTCGGTCTGGCTCACCCGCCGATGAACCCGCCGGCGACCTTCGCCGCGCACGAGATCGCGACTGGTCTTACCGGCGGCTATCAAGTCGTCGCGGCGGACCTCAACCGCGACGGCAGGCTGGATCTCGTGGCGCTCGCCTCCGGTCTTCCAGAGTTGGTCTGGTACGAGAATCCGTCGTGGACTCGTCATGTGATCGCGAGCGGCATGCGAGGGCTGATCAATGTCTCGGCCGCCGATCTGGACGGCGACGGCATTCCGGAGCTCGCCGTGGCGTCCGGCTTTTCCACGCGCCCCGACCAGAGCTCGGGAGATGTCGCGCTCTTCACGCACGCCGCCGATCCCACGCAACCGTGGACGATGCGCGTGATCGACCATGTGCCATCGGCGCACCGGCTGCGTTGGTACGTCGATCGCGCCGGCCAGCGGTGGCTCATCAACTCGCCGCTCGCCTCGTCGACGGCGCGTCCGCCGAACTACGAGGGGGCGACGCCGGTCTACGTCTACCGCGCGCCGGAGTTCAAGCGCGATTCGCTGCCGAGTGACGAGTCAGGCGTCGTGCACGCGGTCGAGCCGGTGCACGCGCCATTCTGTGAGAGTTGTTTGTTGTCGGCAGGGTTTGCCGGGATCCATCGCTACGAACATTCGACCGACGGCTGGAGGCATTCATTGGTGGCCGCCGGCGACAACGCTCCGGCGCCGAAGGGCGGCTCGAGCGATGCGGCCGTCGGCCGGCTCACCGGAAGCGCGTATTTCATCGCGGCGATCGAGCCGTGGCACGGCAACGAAGTCGTGATCTACCGACCTGGTTCGCAAGGCGCGTTTACGCGGCAGGTGATCGACACGGCAGTCGTCGACGGCCACACGCTCATCACGGCCGATCTCGACGGCGACCGCGTCGATGAGGTCATCGTCGGGCAGCGGGGCGGTTCGCGGAGCGTGTGGATCTACAGCGCGAGTCGCGACGGAACCGCGTGGACGCGCACGACGCTCGACGATGGCGGCATGGCGGGCGCCGGGTGTGTCGCCGCGGATCTCAACGGCGACTCGCGGATCGACGTCGCCTGTATTGGGACGGCGACGGCGAACCTCAAGTGGTACGAGAATCTCGGGCGCTCGGCGGCTCGGCGGCTCGGCGGCTCGGCGGCTCGGCGGCTCGGCGGCTAACGCGGTTCCTGGTAGAGCCCGAGTATGTTGCCGCCGGGATCGCGAAAGCGTGCCGTGATCTCGGGCGCGTCACCGCCGATCGGCTGCACGATCTCGCCGCCGTTGGCGACGATCTTCTCGATCGTCGCGGCGACGCTATCGACCATGATGTAGACGAGAACGCCGACCTCGCGCGACGGTGGTCGGCCCGTCTTCCAGGTCCCGCTCACTTCTCCGACGCCGTCGTCGAACGCGGTGCTCCCGTCGCCGCGCGTTCGCACGCTCCACCCGAACACGGACTTGTAGAACGCTGCCGAGCGTTCGATGTCCGACGCCGGCATCTCGACGTAACAGATCTTTCCGTTGCCTACGGTGGGCGACACGCTGGGTTCTCCTCGTTACGCGCTGGGAGCAAGGGCAAGCCGCTTGACGAGCTCGTAGAGGAACGCCTGCGCTTGATAGAACGACTGAACTTTGACGCGCTCGTCGCGTCCGTGGAATCTGATGTCCTCGGGGTCGTAAAAGATGCCCTGGACGCCGTAAGTGGGAATGCCGGCCGCGCGGAGATACGCGCCATCGGTCGCGCCCATCACCATCATCGGCAGCGTGGCGACGCCGGGCCAGATCGTCGTCGTGGTGGTCTTGACCGCGGCCATCAGGTCTTCGCGCATCGGCGACGGCGGCGCGCCGTGCGGCGTGCCTTCCATCACGATCGAGACCGCGGTGTCGTTGACGATTCGCTTGAGCGTTGACGTGACGTACTCGGAGGTCTCGTCCGGCTGCACGCGGCAGTTCACGTTCGCGCCGGCGAGCTGCGGGAGGGCGTTCTTGGCGTGTCCACCCTCGAGCTGTGTCGCCACGCACGTCGTGCGAAGCGTGGCATTCCACGCCGTCGTCGCCGCGGCGACGCGTCTCATCGCTGCGGTGTCGCCATTCGAAACCTTCATGAGGTCGCCGCTGATCGGTCCCTTTTCGATGCCCGACATCGCCTTGAAGTACGACCGCGTGATGTCGTTGACCTTGAGGGGAAACGCGAACTTCGACAACCGGTCGAGCGCGCCGGCCAGATGATAGATCGCGTTGTCCGCCACGGGCAGCGAGCTGTGGCCGCCCTTGTTGTGCACCTCGAAGCGATAGTTGATCACGTACTTCTCGCTGAACTGCACGTCGTTCGCGACCGGTTTGCCGGCGACGGACTCGCCCCAGCCGCCTTCATTCAGGGCGTACTCGGCGTCGATGAGACTGCGCTTGTTCTTGAGGAGCCACTCGACGCCGTTGAACGGACCGCCGCCTTCCTCGTCGGCGGTGAGCGCAACGATGAGGTCGCGGTCCGGCTTGAACCCTTCGCGCTTGAAGCGAATGAGGTTGGCGATCCAGATCGCGGCTTGGGCCTTATCGTCGCCTGTGCCGCGGCCGTAGAAGTACCCGTCCTTCTCGACGAAGGTGTACGGGTCCATGCTCCAGTCTTCGCGCTTCGCCTCGACGACGTCCGTGTGAGCGAGCAACAGGAGCGGGCGCTGCTTGCCGGTGCCGCGATAGCGCACGACGAGGTTCGCCTTGTTGGGATTGGCGCCGCCGACGAAGATGTCGGCGTCGGCGAATCCCGCGGCCTTCAGTCGCCGCGCCACGGCTTCGGCGACCGGCGTCGTCGCACCAGTCGTGAAGCCGGATTTGATCTCGACCATCTCCTTGTAGATCGCGCGCGCCAATTGACGCTCGCTTTCCGGCGGCATGCCGCGGTCCTGGGCGTGAGCCGCGGCTGCGGCGAACATGGTGGCACAAAACAACGCGCGCTTCATCACAATGACGCCTCTGTTACTATGATTGTAAATGGGGTCTGACCCCATTTCAGAAACTCTAAATGGGGTCTGACCCTAATTCGCCTTTAAGGTACGATCAGCACTCGACGACGGCTAGTTGTGCGTAACGGCCGCCGTCAGCGGCGTTGCATCGCTCGCTCGATCTCCGCGGCGCTATAGGGGAGGTTCTTCGTGAGAATCTCAGCGGCGGCGCGAGTGACGAGGATCATGTCCTCCATGTAGAACCCTTGTCCGTCGACGGAAAAGATCGGCTCGTAGGCGATCACCATGCCGGCGCGAAGTGTATCGGGCAGCGGTTCGGCCGAATCGAGGCCGACGCCGTGGAGCTGCCAGAACGGAATGCCATCAGACCGGAGAATCGTAGACGCCGCGGTGCGCGCCAGCGGCGACTGCAACGAGTTTTGGCGCCGTGCGACTTCGGCCAGGCTCGCCTTGATCACCTCGGAAACCGGCGTTCCATCGTGAATCACGGAGACGCCCGCTCGGTACGCGGCAACGACCAGATCGATTACCTCGGCCTGGTCGCGAGTAAAGTGACCGGAGACCGGCACCGTGCGACCCACGTCCCCCATGTAGTGGCCGATGGCGCACCCGAGATCGAGTCGAGCGACCTCACCGTCGCGCATCCGACGATCGAGATTATGTACGTCGGTCAGCGAGGTGAAGGGCGTGGGAAATACGGCATTCGGCCCCGACATGACCCAAGGCCAGAATGACGGTCCGTCGCCGAGGCGTGTGCACGCCTCCACGACGGCGGCCTCGACGTCCCGCTGATGCCGGCCTGGCGAGAAACGTGGCAGCGACGCCCGAAATGCTTGCGCGCTCGCCTCAGCGACGCGGCGCAGCGATGCGATCTCGTCAGCGTCCTTTACCGAACGGACGAAGGTCGCGATGTCGCGATCCGTGCGCACTTCGACTGACGGCCAGCGCAATTGGATGGCGCGCCGCCAGGCGACGAACGGATTCTCGAGCGTCGCCAGCGAATCGAGAGGCGTGCCGAGGCTTCCGGCGGGCGCTGCGCCGCCGTCGACGCGAATGACCGCGCGGCGCTTGGACGCGAGACGCGTGTCGACGTAGGAAGCGAACTCCCGCCAATCCGAAACGTGATCGACGTGAAACGAGTCGGCCCTCGCTCGAGCGGCGGGCGGTTGTCTCGGCGCGAAAAAGCGGACTGATTGCGGAAGCTGGGAAGGGAGAAACAGTTCAGCGTGCTTCGCCCCTCCGTCGAGCACCAGGACGCCCCCGAGCGTCGAGCCGGCGCCCGTGAAGTAATAGAAGGTCGCGTCCTGACTGAAGCCGGCAGTTGCGGCGGTGTTCGGTGCGCTGGCCGAGCGAATGACGAGGAGGTCCTCGCCGAGTCGCTCGTAGGCGCGCGCGAGGCGCGTCGCGTAAGGCTCGGCGATAATGACGGTTGGCTGTGCCGCGGCGACGGAGACTCCGAGCGTCGCCGCGCACAGCGCGACGTGAAGCGTCAGCCGCGGTGCTTGAAGCCCTGGACCTCGCGCTCGTGCTTTTCTGCGGCCGCTCGACTGCCGAAGGTGCCGAGATTGCGTCGCTTGCCGGTTTTCGGGTTCTTCTTGCGCGAGTACAGCCGGTACTTGCCGTCCGGAAGCTTCCTGATCATGGCACCCTCCTGTCTCAATCACCGCCGGATCGCGGGCGGCTCGACGGCGGCACGAGTTTGTTGAGCCGCATATATGTCACGATGTTGCCGTAGTGCTCGCCGTTGTGGGCCGCGTTGGCGAGGAGCGCGTAAAGGCGCGGATGCGTCTCGCCGAACACGTCCACTGGCGCCTTGAGCTTGTCGTCCTGCAACGTGTAGGCCTTCTCGCAATACGTGTTCGATTCCTTGAGCGCCGCGACGAGCGCCGCTTTCGTCTTGGCGGCCTTCTCGACGTCGCCCTCGCCGGGGACTTTATCGCCGAGCGCCATGGCGCAGTACATCTTTTGCGAGCCGGCGATGTGCCCGAACAGCTCACCGAAGGTGCGCACGTCCGGTGTGGGCTTGTATGAGTAGAGCGCTTCGGGCAACTCGTCGGCAGCCTGGACGATGTAGCCGATGTTGCTCTTCCAGAGCGCACGCGCTTCGGCTGCCGGCGAGGGATTCTTCTCGGTTTGCGCTGCGGCGGTCGTCGCGATCAGCGCGGTGAGTGCGAAGGTGTGTTTGAGCATGGGTCGAATGGGTTGGGTGGTGTGGGATACTCTCAACTTCGCCCGCCCGCCTGCAATTTCGCCAGCCGTCGCTTCGCGTCAGCAACGGCGGGCTGCAAATCCGGGTCCGCGTTCTTCCAGAGCTCGATGAACTTTGACAGGTGCGAGATGGCGCGTTCACGATCGCCTTTTGCGTCGTAGAGCTCTCCGAGTCGCTTGTGCGAGCCGGCGAGAATGACCGGATCGGAGTCGAGTCGGTCGAAGTATGGCTCAGAAACCGCCGCCTCGAGCTCGGCGATCGCGGAGTCCGGCTGATTCAGGAGATCGAACGCCCGCCCGAGATTGAAATGAACGGTGACCGCGTCCTCGGATGAGGGGCGTCCGTCGGCATCCACGGCGGCTCGTTTGAATTCGGCTAACGCATCGGCATATCGCTTTTCAACGAGGGCGATTTCTCCGAGCACTTCATGAACCCGCCACTGGCGACTCCGGTACAACGCCGTGTCCTTGATCTGGGCGAACTGAGCGAGAATGGCCCGGGCGCGGTCTGGACGCCCGGCGACGGCATAGGTCCGCGCCAGATAGGGGTAGGGCCGATCGCGCTCGGGGATGCTGGCGAGCGGATGGACAGCAAGCGCGTTGTCCAATCGGGCAGCCGCCCGGGCCGGCTGATTGCGGAGCCACGCGTCGTACTCGACGAAGGTGATTGAATCGCCGATCGGCGGGCCGGCGTTGCCGATCTCGTTGTTCTCGACAGCGAGCTGGCGGTATCGGCGTTCCGCCTCGGCGAGTCGCCCGTGCGTCGCAGCGAGTTGGGCGCCGAAGTAGGATGCCGCCGCCTTCGTGTTCATGATCTTTGACGCGCCGTGAATGCTGTCGGCGAGGTGCTCAGCGCGGCCCTCGCTTCCGTCGACGTGCGCGCGGATGATCAGGTGATATGCATACGCGCTGTTGCTTTGCAACCGGCGTTCTTCGATTGCCATGAAAGAATCCGTCGCGGCCTTCTTCCCCTCCGCGATCAGCACGTTCAGAACGTTGGGAATTGGAATCGTGTTGTCGGGATTCGCACGAATGGCCATGCGATAGAGCGATTCCGCCTTGGCGAAGTCGTGCATCGTGCCATAGGCGACGGCGAGGTTGTTTGCGGCGTACGACGTGTCGCCACGATCCAACAGAGCCTGATACGCCGCGATCGCACGCTGTCGATCGTGGCCCGGTCCACGCTGAAAGTAGTAGCCCTCCGCCAGGTACCGCTCGTTCTCAGGAAGACGACTGCGCAGCTGATATGCCTTGGTCACCGCCGAATCCGCTGCCGAGGCGGGGTAGAAGGCATTGTTCATGGCGGTGCCCAGTTTCCGCCACGCCATCGCGAAGCCGGTGTCGATGGTGACCGCGCGCCGGAAAAGTGGAATCGCTTTCTGGAAATCGTGCTCGATATCGAACGCGCGCGCGCCTTCCGAATAGGCCTTCAGCGCCTCGTAGGAAGACGTCGATACCTGTTCGAGCGGCGGACTCGCTTGGACGCTCTTGAGGGATTCCCCGATCTTGCCGCGCAGCTTGCGCGTCAACTCGTCGACGCCGGCGACCAAGGTGCTCGGTCCGTCGACGGTCGTCTGGAACGACGCGAGCACCGTTCCTGAATCGGCCGCGACGAGTCTGAGCGCGATGACGAATCCGTTGCCGATTCCCGTGACGTCACCCGTCACGATCGCCTTGACGCCCTCGCGCAACGCCAGTTGTCGTGCGAGCGCGAGATCGATTTTCGATGTCGGCGGCAGCTGCATGCGTCGCAACGACGCGCCGATGCTCGCCGGATTGAACAGCTTGACCGAGCGCGACTCGCCGAGGTTCGCGCGAACGCCTTCCGCGACGACGCTCGCGACGCTGGAATCGGCGCGGCTCACACCGAAGTCCGAGACGAGCACGAGATCGCGTTGGCTGAGCTTTCCGGAGGCCAACAAAGACCCGACCGGACCAATGCCAAAGGCGCGCAACACCATGAACGCGATGATCAGCGCGACAAAACCGCCGAGCGCATAGAGGCCGCCGCGCGTCGTTCGCCTCCATGAGACATGCGGGCTGGCTTTCAAAGCGATCGTCGCCATCGTGCCTTGCGGCGCCGTTCCTCCGCCTGGCGTGAGCGCGGGCGTCGCGACGAGTGCGCGACGAGCGACCGACTGCACGTAGCCCGTGAACAGGATCACCGGGAGGCCGAGTGCCATGACGATCAGCGAACCGGGCAGCACCCAACTCGGTAAGCCGATCGTGACCGTCGCCGCTTTCGCGATCGCCGCGACGCTGATGACGGCAACGACGTACAGTCCGAGCGCTCGACGGAAAGCCTGCGGCCCGTGAAGCAGCACCGGCGGCAGCGCCGGCATGCCGCTACCGCTCGTCACGCTATTGAGCGCAGTGATGACGTCGGCCACGGTCTGCGGTCGGTCGGCCGGATCCTTTGCCAAGCAGCGCATCACCAAGTCGGTGAGCGTCTGCGGAATGTCCGGACGCGCTTCGGCGAGAGAGGGCGGTGCTTCGCCCATGTGCGCGCCGAGAATGCGTGACGGCGTCCGCCCGTGAAAGGGCGGCTTGCTCGTCAACAGCTCGAACGCCATGCAGCCGAATGCGTAAATGTCGGCGCGGTGGTCGATGTCCGGATCACCGGCGGCCTGCTCCGGCGCCATGTACGCCGGCGTTCCGATCGATGTGCCGAGCGCGGTCAGCGTCGCGCCGGCGCCGCCGGTGCGCGAATCGCTGAGCGCCTTCGCGATGCCGAAGTCGGTAACGACGGCTGTCCCGCCTGAAAGCAGCACGTTGTCCGGCTTGATGTCGCGATGCACGATCCCATGCTCGTGCGCGTATTGCAACGCGCGCCCGACGTCGCCGAGGATGCGCAGGGTGTCGGACATCGACAACGGCGGCTGCTTGGAGAGCCGCGCGCGCAACGACTCGCCTTCGACGAACGGCATCGTGTAGTACGGCAGTCCGTCCGTGTCGCCAGTCGCGAGCACCGGAACGATGTTGGCCTGCTGCAGTGACGCTGCTGTGCGGATCTCTCGCTCGAAGCGCTCGGCGCTGATGCCGGCGGCGAGCTCGGGGGAAAGGACTTTGACGACGACTTTTCGGCCGAGGCGGACCTCATCGGCGACGAAGACGCGAGACATGCCGCCGCCGCCGAGCTCGCGCTCGAGGGTGTAGGCTCCGCTCAGCGTCGCTTGGAGTTGTGCCTGGAGGTCGCTCACGCGGCGGAATGTACGGTGCGGAGCGAGTGGCGGCGAGAGCGAACCGCTTTTGTGGCTTGGGTTTTCCTCGCGCGGTAACGCTGAACGCACGAGAAACAGCCGCGCCTTTGCCCGAGCTCAGCGGGGCCGGGCCACGCGACCGATCCAATTCACCATCACCGTCGGGTAGACGTCCGGGTTCTCGCTCTGCACCATTACGAATTGCTTGCCGTTTGGCATCACGTCGTAGTTCACGCTGGAGCTATTCCGCACGAACACATCGCGGAACAAGGTGTCGCGATGCGTGACGCGAAACGGCTGGAGCGTGATCTTCGCGGCGATGAGATAGAGACCACTCCGGTAGAAAACCTCGTCGCCGGCGGGCGACCAGACCGGCTCCGTGCCGCCACCACTGGAGATTTGCACCCGCGACCCCGCTTCGTTCACCGGCTGCGCGTAGATCTCGTCGACTCCGGTCGCCGAGCTTTCATACGCCACGTACCGACCGTCGCGTGAAAGCCGCGCCAGGCCTGCCTTGGCCTCGGCGGGTACGATGAGACGGGACTGGTCCGGCGCGCTGAGTGGCGCAGCGTGCAGCGAAGACCCGGTTCGCCAAACGATGGTTTGCGCGGCGACGGCCATATCGTTCGGGTCGGACGAGGTTGGAATGAGCACTCGTCCGGGAACTCGCCCGTCCACGCCCTGCTCATGAACCTCCCACGGTGAGGACACGCTGGCGGCGTGGACGAAGGCGACATCGCGTCCACCGTTGAGCCAGCCGCCCGGCCGAAAACTGTGATGATCTGTCGTCACCGCGGCGAACGTTCGGGATTGCAGGTCGTAGGTCCACAGGTCGAACCCGAGCGAATTGCCCGTCTCGAACACGATCGCCGAGCCATCAGGCGAAACGCGCGGATAGTAGAAGCGTCGCACCTCCGATGTGATCGGCGTCGTGCGTCCCGCGCGATCGACCAGTACCAACCGGCGACGCGCTTCGCTTCCTCCGACGTACACGAGCGTCCCGTTGGCGGAAACGTCGAAGTCGCCGCCACCAGTCAGGCTTTGCACGACTTGCGGCACGACCTGCGTGACGCTTCCGCCGATGCGCAAAGTCGAAAGGGAAAACGGGGCGGAGTATAGTGCGCCATCCTCCTTGACGAACAAGAGCTGGCCGAGCGAGTATCGCGCGCTACTACCGGCGAGACCCAGCTCGGAGATGCTGGCGTCTCGCAGCGAGACCACGGCAAGCTGTCGCGCGAGGTTGCCCGGTTCGCCCTTCCAGATGGTCACAACGGCGTGCGCTCCGTCCGGAAGTGTATTCGGGAACGCGACGCCAAAGATCTTGCGAGTGGTGTCAGGTCGTACGAGCAGACGCGGCGACGGCTTGTGAACGTTGGTGATCCAGAGCTCCGGCCTGTTTTTCGAATCAACCCAGAGCTCCGAGCCAAGCGTGTAGATGAGCGATTCGTTATCGGCCCAATCGTACGATACGCCGTCATCGATCACTCGTGAGGCGGAACCGCCGACCACGGGCATTACGCTGATGCCGGCGCCCCGGTGGAAAGCGAGCATCGAACCGTCCGGCGAGTATCGCGGTGCCGAGCCACGCTCGATTCCGCGTACCGGGCGCGGTGAGAGCTCATCGAGCGAACGACTCCAGATTCCCCGGGTGACGTCTCCACCGGATGCCGGACCAGCGACGTATGCGATCGAACGACCATCGCGGCTGATCGCGACAACGCCCCCGGCGCTCGCGCCGCCCGTCGATACGGCCGCGCTATCCGGCAATGTGATCGTGAACGAGTAGGATCCTTCGTCCGCGCTGACGCGCGGACGCCGCAGAGCGGTTGCGCCCGCGGCGCCGAGAAGGAGGCCCGCCGCGGCGAACGGTATCGCCGTTCGGATTGTGCGACGTCGAGCAACGAGTGAACTCGAGGCGTCGGCGTGAGACGAGAGTGTGGCGAGAGTAGCCGGATCGCCGGCAAGCGCCGCCGCGAACTCGTGCGCGGTGGACCAGCGGTCTGCCGGAAGCTTGGCGAGGGCCCGCGCGATCGCCGCGTCGACGTGCTGCGGCACCGTGTCGCGCATCGTACGCACGGAGTGCGGCCGCTCGGTCAACACCTTCGCGATGACCGTTTGGGAGTTCGCACCGGTGTGCGGCGGCTCCCCGATCAGCATTTCGTACAGCACGGCTCCCAGCGCGTAGACGTCGGCGCGGCGATCGATCGCGCGTTCGCCCGTCGCTTGCTCGGGCGACATGTAGTGCGGTGTTCCGAGCGAGAGACCGGTTTGAGTAAGCCGGCCGGCGCCCGCATTGCTGACGGCGAGCGCAATGCCGAAGTCGGCGACGACTGGCTCGCCGTCGTGAAGCAGAATGTTTTCCGGCTTGAGGTCGCGATGAATGACGTCGTGCCGATGCGCGTGATCCAATGCCGATGCGACCACTCGCGCGATATGGAGCGCCTCGTCGATCGGCAACTGCTGCTCGCGTTGCAACTTGTCGCGGAGCGACTCACCGTCGACGAACGGCATCACGTAGTACAACATCCCGTCGACCTCGCCGCTGTCGAACAGCGGCAGAAGGTTCGGATGCTGCAAGTTGGCCGTGATGCGTATCTCGGCGAGGAAGCGCTCGGGACCGATCACGGCCGCGAGCTCGGGGTTGAGGACCTTCACCGCGACGCGGCGCCCGTGCTTGATGTCCTTCGCCAGAAACACGACAGCCATGCCGCCGCGTCCAATCTCGCGCTCAAAAACGTACTGCGATGACAGCGCAGCGGTGACGGTCTCTAACGCATCCATGGGGGGTGACGGCGGGTGGGTTCGCCTAACTTACGGATGCCGCAGCGATGCGCCAGCGGGAAACTTCCTGAACGGCTACGGTTCGACAAAGGCGATGAACCGAACCGATTTCCCGCCGCGGTTTTGGATTCGCCAGGTCGGATCATTCGGCAGTCGTATCGTGCCGCCGATCCACGGACCGAGGCCTCGCGTGGCAAGCGCTTGGGCGACATCGAGCGTGTCGAGGGCGATCAGCCATGCGCTTTTCGTCGGCGCGCCCGGTCTCACCATTGCATTTGGCGGAATCGTCACCAGGCTTACGCGACGTTTGGCGGTGGCGAACGCCGAATGCTCCGTTGCGCCGATGAACGTCGCGCTCCGCTGCGACGCGCGTCGGCAATCGAGCGGTTTGTCGGCGAGCGCCGCCTCGCACAGGTTGCGCACCGCGGTCTGAGGCTCGAGCAGCTCGACGGTGATGTTGTCGAACGGGATGGTCCCCGGATTTCGGGCGACGTGCGCAAAGTTGCCCGCCGTGTAGTGGATGCTCAGATCGGCCGATGAGATCGTTGCGTCAGGCGCTCCCAACTTCGCGTTGGTTACCGTGCTCGCGCCGAGCGCGATCCAGAAATAATCCGGGTCGTGCTCGTGCAGGAGCGTCGTGTCGTGGGCCGGGACGCGCACGCGCAACACGCGCAGTGTCGAGTCCTGGTAGGCCAGATGATGGTGCGGTTCGTTCCTGGCCAACACGGCGCCGGGAATGGACTGTGCGCGCGCCGTCGTCGTCGCGACGAGCAACAGGCACAGGACAATGCGGCCGGAGGTAATCATCGGCGAATTGTATCGCTTGGGGATTTCAGGCGAACCTCGAACAGCGCTGGCCACATCTTTCCCGTGAGAAGAAGCTGCTTTCCGTCAGGCCCGAGCGAGATGCCGTTCATCACTTCGGCGTAGCCGGCCCGCTTGGGATAGAGATCCTCGAAGTCGATCGTCTCGCGAACGGTCCCAGTTCGCGGATCGATCCGAACGATCCAGTTCGTTTCGTACACGTTGGCCAGCACCTCGCCAGCCACCCACTCGAGCTCATTCAGCTTCTGAATGGGCTGGTCGTTGTAGCGCGCGTGCACGACACGTTCGACGTGAAAGGTCGAGGGCTCGAGAAAGCGGAGCGAGTCGGAGCCGTCGCTCATGATCAGCTGCTTGCCATCCGTGGTGAGTCCCCAACCGTCGCCGGGATATCGCAGCGAATCGACGAGTGCCAGCGTTGCCGGATCGTAGACGTACGCGACGCCTTCCTTCCACGTGAGCTGGTAGAGGCGGCCGCCAACGAGGGCGAGACCTTCGCCGAAACGATCGGGCGCGAGCGCGTGACGCGCCAAGACCCGGCCCGACGTGAGATCGACGCGCCGAACCTCCGAGTGGCCGTACTTCCCCGTGCTCTCGAACAGGACGCTGTCCGCCCAGAACAGTCCCTGCGTGTAGGCGGCCGAGTCGTGCGGATAGCGCGCCGCCACGTCGAAGTGATCCGACGTGCGACGCTCGCCGCCGCACGCGACGGCGGCGAGCGTGAGAAGAACTGCTACGCGGCGGTCCAACCTTCGGCGCGCAGTGCTTCCTCGAGCGCGCCGAGGAACCGCTCGACACGTGGGATCTGCGCGTTGTATCCCATGACGCCGATGCGCCAGACCTTGCCGGCGAGCACACCGAGTCCGCCGGCCATTTCCACGCCCATGCCGAGCAGTCGTTTGCGAACCGCCGCCTCGTCCACGCCGGCCGGTACGTTGACGACGTTGATCGTCGCGCAGCGATCGGCCGGGGCGGGGAAGAGGGAGATGCCGAGCTTGTCGAGTCCGCGCACAAGCGCCTCGTGCGCCGTCTGGTGCCGCGCCCACCGCGCCTCGAGCCCTTCTTCGAGGATGATTCGCACCGCCTCGTGGAAGCCGTAGATCATCGCGATCGGCGCGGTGTGATGGAACGCCCGTGAGCGCGACGCGCGCTCTTCGCCCCAGTACTGGAAGAGGAGCGACAGATCGAGATACCACGTGTGCGGCTTCGCCTTTCGCGCCTGTACCGCTTCCATCGCCCGCGGACCAATCGTGATCGGCCCGAGTCCCGGCGGTGCGCCGATGCACTTCTGGCTGCACGATCCCGCTGCATCGACTCCGAGCGCGTCGAGGTCGATCGGCAGTCCGGCGAGCGACGTCACACAGTCCATCGCGACGAGCGCGTCATACCGCTTCGCCACTTCGACCATCGGCGCAATCGGCTGGCAGGCGCCGGTCGTCGTCTCGGCGTGCACGAACCCGACGAGCTTGGCCGGCTTTTTCTTGAGCTCCGCCTCGACCTGCGCCGGGTCGAGCGTCTGTCCGGACGGCACCTCGACCACGCGCACGTCGGCGCCGGCGCGTCGCGCCATCTCGGCCATACGATGCCCGAAGTATCCGGCAACGCCGATGATGGCGCTATCACCATCCTCGAGCAAATTCATCATGATCGTCTCGATACCCGCTGAGCCGGTCGCCGAGATGGGCAGGGTGTGGTGGTTCGCCGTACGGAACACGCCGCGCAGCGAGCGCATCACCTGATCCATCAGCTCGACGAAGTACGGATCGAGATGCCCGATCGGGTTCGCGGTCATCGCCTGCAGCACGCGCGGATCGGGATTGCTCGGCCCTGGACCGAAGAGCAGGCGTTCCGGCGGATTGAGTTTCGGCGGAGCCGCGACGCCTTCGAGGGTCGCGGAGGTCTGCCCGATGGTCATGGTCATGCGAGTCCCAGTTTTTGTGCGAGTCCAATGCGTTGAAGCTTACCCGTCGCGCCCACCGGAATCTGGTCGAGAATCAGGATCTTCTTCGGCACCTTGTACGGTGCGAGTCGCGCCGACGCGAACTCCCGAAGTTCCTTGTCCGTGGCGGCGACGCCCTGACGCAACACGATCGCGGCCGCGACTTCTTCGCCGAGCATGTCGTGTGGCATCGCGAACGTCACGCACTGGTGCACGGCGGGGTGGTCCATGATGATCTCGTCTACCTCGCGAGGAGAGATCTTCTCACCACCACGATTGATGATCTCCTTGAGGCGGCCGGTGATCGCGACGTACCCGTCGTCGTCCATCACGCCTTGATCGCCGGTGCGGAACCATCCGTCGTAGAACGCGTCCGCGTTCGCCTTGGGGTTGTTCTCGTACGCCGACATCACGTTGGGGCCCTGGATGACGATCTCGCCCGTCTGGCCGCGCGGAACCGTCGTTCCTGTCTCGTCGACGATACGGATTTCGGGACCGCCGCTCGGGCCGACTGTGCCGGGCTTTCGCGGACCGGTCAGCGGATTGCTTGCCATCTGGTGCGCGGCCTCCGTCATGCCGTACGCCTCGACCACAGGCACGCCGAACACGCGCTCCAACTCGGCGATCACCGTCGGCGGGAGCGCGGACGACGACGAGCGAATGAAGCGCAGCCGATGGTTCTTGATGATCTCCTGATTGCCCGCGGCGCGGAGCAGTATCGCTTGGTGCATCGTCGGCACGCCGGTGTACCAGGTCGGCTTCACCTCGTCGACCCAGCCAAAAAACTTGAGCGCGTTGAAGCCCGGTGAGCAGCACACCTCACCGCCCGCGGAGAGCGGCGCCGACAGCGCGGCGATGAGGCCATGGATGTGGAACAGCGGCATGATCACCAGGCCGCGATCGTTCGCTGTGAGGGCGAGCGTTCGCCGAATGTTCGACGCCGACGCCGCGATGTTCTTGTGCGCGAGCGGTACGATCTTGGGACGCGACGTCGTGCCCGACGTGTGCAGTACGAGCGCGATGTCGTCGGGCGACGCGGAGCGCACGGACTGCGGGGTGCCGCCGCTGCCCTCGTACCGGAGCGTGAACATTCCCGCGCCGCGCTCGGGATGGGCGATCAGCCGCGCGATGGGAATCCCGAGCTTTTCGGCGACGCCGATCGACGGCGAGTCTTTGCCTTCGGCCACGACGAGCAGCTTGGCGCGCAGGTCGGTGAGATAAAACTCGAACTCTTCGGCGCGATACGTCGGGTTGAGCGGCGCCGCCGTCGCGGCGGATCCGATCGAGAGGAACGCGGCGGCCATCTCCGGCCCGTTGTCGAGCACAATGCCGACGCGGTCGTTGGGTCCGACGCCCTGCGTCGCGAGCGAAGCGGCGACGTCCGCGACGAGCGTGCGAAGCCCACGATACGTGAGCGGCGTGCCGCCGGGTGAGCTGAGCGCCGGTGCGTCGTCCGCACCGGTCTTGAGAAAATCAGAAATCGTTCCTGCACTCATGCCATTTGTACCGATTTGGATTGATCCGAGAAAGTTGGCGATGGCGGCAGCGAAAGTCTGCCCTTCGTCTGGCCGAGCTGATTGGCGAGAAGGCTGACCAGGGCGTAGACGGCGTCGATGTGCGGCGTGGGTGTCTCCGTGAGCCGGCCGAGCTCCACGACGGCGCCAATCAGCGC